>NZ_JBDWYG010000046.1:0-152266 GCF_039982535.1 Aliiglaciecola sp. | reverse complement strand
TATATTTTTGTTTTTACCTTTTAGCCATCACCAATCAAATATGGGGGCTTTGATGGCACATAACAAAAACATCATGGTGGGAATTTTACTCGCTGGCCTTCGGCCAAAAACACTCGTAAAATCCCCATATGTTAAGCGTTAGGTTTTACAAAAGATGGGCACCAATTGCAGCATTTGTGGCAGAAAATTAATTCAAGAAAATGATCCTCTCTCCTCCGATTGTGGTGGTGATTGTTGGGGATGTATTGGTGAAATAGAAGCTGATATGGGTGTTGAATACGCTATTAAACAGCTTAAAGAAGAATTTAAAGCTGGGTTACGAAATGATTGGCTACCTTCACCAAAAGTTAAATTTATTAATAACTCTGATGTGGTTGAGGTGTATCTAAAAAATCCGCTTGGCGAACCTTATGTAAACGAAAACTTTGAATTACAGCTTTATTCAGAGTTGATGTTCAAACGCACAAAGGTTTACTTTGATAAATTGGTTACAACTAATCTTAATGGTGTTGTAGTTATTCCTATTAATAAAAAGCGTAATCTAAAAAAGGATTGGTGTAAGGTTACTCGCGGGGATAAAATTTGGACGTGTCGAATTGAAGAGCGGGTAAAACCTAACAAGTGAATAATGTCGTTCGTAAACTCACTGGGACAAATACTTACTGGCCTTAAGCCAAAGAGATCACATTTTCCCATATGCAAAGCACTAAGGGTCCCAAATGAAACCTTCAGAATTAGGAACAAAATACGACAAAATCGCTCAGTGGTGGCATAACCAACACGAGCAGTCTTCCTATGGTGTAAGTCAATTCGAGCGGGCTATTGAGTATACTTCTGGTGGGGGAAAAGCGCTTGATGTAGGTTGTGGTGCTGGAGGTAGATTTGTTCGTATATTGCAAAATCACGGCTACTTGGTTACTGGCCTTGATGTATCGAAAGAAATGGTTAAGTTAGCTGAGCGTAATCACCCAGAACACAAATTTATCCATCAAGATATTTGCTCATGGGAAACAGAAGAAAAGTTCGATTTTATTGTTGCTTGGGATAGTCTTTTTCACTTGCCGCTCATGATGCAAAAGCCTGTTGTTGTTAAGTTATGCAATCTTTTAGCAAAAGGCGGTATATTGATATATACATTTGGCAATGCTCAGGGAGAACATACTGATCAATGGCAGAACGATACTTTTTATTACAGCTCCATTGGTATAAATGAAAATATGCAGTTACTTATAAACAATGGCTTGTCTATTTTGCATCTTGAGCTGGATCAGTACCCAGAAAAACATGTCTATACAATTGCCACTAAGCCTTAACAAGTCCATTAAATTGACAGTCTCATGCTGCACTTCGCTCGGTAAAATATGGCAAGGTTATGTCATGAGACAAAAAGTGACGTTGATGGAATATTGCAAAGCCTTATAATTTACATGTTGGATTAGAATATTATGATTAGAAATACTGAAAGAACGTATGGCAGTATTGCTAAATGGTTTCACTGGTGGGTAGCCTTTTGTTTTTTGGCTGCTTATGTGGTCGTATATTATAAAATTTGGTTTTTAGATAAAGATGATTCACTATTTCGTCCTAGTCTGAATATACATGTGGCCATAGGTTTTAGCGTAATTCTTTGGGCTTCTTTTCGTATTGGGTGGAGGTTGATGAACACTCAACCCAAAATGCCAGCAATGCCAAAATGGCAACTTCTTACTGCCCACGGGATGCATTGGGTTCTTTATTTCTTTATGTTTGCAATGCCAATTTCAGGGTGGTTTGGCTTCGGTGGTTCAATTGACTATGGAATTTTTCAGATCCCCACATTTCGCGAAACCGGGATTGGACAGTGGATTTTAGAGTTGTTCAATACTGAATGGGATGTCTGGGAGAAGAAATGGGATTTTTTCCATAAAGACATTAGTGGAGCTTGGGTACTATGGCTGCTAATTGTTATGCATGCTGGCGCAGCTCTTTACCATCACTTCGTACAAAAAGACGATACCCTAAGACGTATGCTGCCAGAGAAATTAGATAAATAAATTAAATTTAAAATAGCAGCCTAGAGTATAAAGTGACTAGATGATATTGAATATATCCAAAATTATTGGTGCTCTATTTAGCTCCGGCCACTAAAAAAAACGTGGCCTCCACGGGCAACCTAAGGGTTGCTTTGGCTGCTAATTGATGGAAAGTATTATCTAACAGTTTTAAATAATTATTTCTTTGCGCCGTTCGGCTTTTGCTGGTTCGTCGCTAATTTTAGTCAACAGTCTTAAGTCGTGTTGCGGCGATGTATGTACTAGGAAATTTTGCATATGAATTTACAGTTTAAGTTAATATTATCTACATTGACTATTATTCTAGTTAGCGGTTGTATTTCTTATGGCACTGAAGATTATGGCGAGTATGGTCTCAAACGAAAAGCATCTTTATGTGTAAATATGAACCCAGCTCAAGAGAAAAAGTGTAAGGATAGAGAATATAAGTTATCAATAGGATTGGGAGCAGATGAAAACTGTCATCATTCTTATGAGTATGAAAAAAATAGATGTAAAATTGAACAAGCAAAGAAACAAAAGGCACTTGACGAATCTCTTAAAAAACACACAGTAAAAAACAGCGTATAACAAACCGATTCAGCTCTTTTGCTGAGCTCACTGGGAATTTTACTCGCTGGCTCGCCTGATTCTTGGTAAGCATAGCAAACAAGCCTGCGGCCGGTATGTGAAGCCTTAATGTCTGCTTTAGCGCTGTAGTTCAATCATAAGCTGTATATTCCCAATGTCCCTGTATATAAATCCTATCTATTACTTGTCCTTGCTTTTACATCTCTGGGTGATGACTCTATGTGATAACTAGGGTGTTTCGGTAAAGTACCTTTTGCTCTGAACTTATCGCTGGTTTGAATTCGTCTCGAATTGCTCAATTTTGTCAAACAAGTCTTCTGCTTCGCTATTGAATTTTGCATAGTCTCGCATGTTACCATCGTGCTGTGCCTGCATAGCTTGGGTTAACTTTTGATCGTATTGTTTACGCAGCTTTTTAATCGGATTTGTTTTAAATAATCCAAACATAGTTAAATTTAAATCCTTTTAATTATGGTTCCTTTAATCGTAGAAGATAAGAACCAGTTTTCACCTTTTTTCGTTCAAAAATTTAAAAATAATTCCTTTTTTGTCCCTTAAGGTTAATTTTTTATCGAAAAAACCTTAAAAAGCACTGAATCACGACGCTAAATCAAATACTTACAATAGAGTTGCGGGTATCCACTTATTTTAACCCTTGCTTGGGCTATAAATACTGATATTTAGGGTGTTAAATTGCATTAAACCTCGCTAAAATCAGCGGTTGTACGGAATTCTACACCTGCTTCTCCATGTTACCTTCATTTAAGCATTTGAATCCCGAGTTAGCTGTCTCAATCATAATAATAAATTAGGATGTTTATGCCTGGGTTACATCGCATTATTCTCATCGACACGCACCTGCCAGGTGTAGTGGAATTAAAATTAAACGGCCACACCAATATCTGTGGAACCAACGCTTCTGGTAAAACTACCTTACAACGACTTATTCCGGTTTTTTACGGAGAGTATCCAAGTCGGGTTGTACCCTCTACGCGAGATAGTTTCGAAAAATGGTATTTGCCCCGAGAATCGAGTTTTATTGTTTATGAGTACGCCCGTAATGAAGGGGATTTGTGCCAAGTGGTTCTGGCGTCGTCAGGCAATGGGGTGAACTATCGGTTTATCGGTAAACCTTTTGAGCTCAACGATTATTTATACAAAAATAAAGCGGGCGAGCACAGCAGCGTGACCATGAATGAACTGGCGCGTAGTTTAAAGCGGGCTAATATTTTGGTTACCAACCTGCTTAATACCAAAGAATTTAAAGCAGTTTTACAAAACGATAGGGGGGTTTTAAACGACAGTACCAATAGTCGAGAATTGTTAGGCTACGCCAGAATATTTAGTTTATGTGAGCAAGCTAATCACCTTAGACACATCGAAAAACTAGCTAAAGCGGTACATTCTAAAGAAGGCAAAATGGAAACCATTAAAGCCATGATTGCCGCTATTCTAGAAGAAGACGGTGTGCAACCGCCGAGTTCCAGTTTAAGCAGAAACAGGGTAGAAGATTGGATTAAAGAGTGTCATCTAATTAAAGAGTTTGATGCTATACGTCCAGAGTTCGCCAAATTAGAACAAGCGGATCACCAACTCAATCAAACGGAATATCGTCTTTCTGAGCTGCAACAACAATTTGCCGTAGACAGCAGTGCATTGGCGGCCAACGTGGTGGAGTTTGAGCGTGAGTTAGATGAACTTCAACTGGCGAGCAAGAAGCGCGAATCAGATTGGACACAAGAAAGAGACGAGTTGAATCAGAACCTGTCAGTGGCCAGAGCCGACTCGGAAAAGTTAGAGTCAGATTTAGAGCAAATCGAAAACGAATACGATGATTGGCAATCTCAGGATATTGAAACTCTACAAAATAATTTACAACAATTACCCCAGTGGGAAAGTGAATTAGAGACCTCATCAACGCGATACACCTTGCTCACTGAAAAGCACCAAGATGTTGAAGCCAGTTTCAATAAACGCATCGCCCAGATCAGTGAAAAATTAAATGAAGAGCTTGAAGGTTATTCTGAAGAAAAAAGTCAGTTACAAGACAAACTGTCAGAACAAAAGAGTCAGGAACAGCAAAAACTACAGCAGATCCGAGATGACTATCAAGGCCAATTACGTAGCGTAGAGTCTGAGTATCGCCAACGCTCGGATGAGCTTAAAACCCAACATACAGAAGTAACCGCTGCTCTTAAAAACGCTGGCTTCGATGAGTTTGAGCAAAGTCAGTTAGATATTCTCGATGCCACATTAAAAGAGGCGGGTATTGCTGAAGATGCAGCGCGGGAAAAACATCGCAAAGCACAGCAAGAATTTGTGCTGGCAAGCCAAGAACGCAATAAAGCCAATGGTATCCTTGAAGAAGCTCGTCGCAGTCAATTAGACGCCCAGCATCAGTTAGACAAAATCGAAGGGATTCTGTACCCAGGTGAGAATAGTTTACTGGAGTTTTTACGCAAAGAACGTCCGGATTGGCAAGACAACATTGGCAAGGTCTTACATCCTGAATTGTTCAAGCGCAAAGACCTTAAACCCACATTAGACAAAGACGCCAGCAGCATATTCGGAGTGAAACTGGATTTGCATGCAGTTGATATGTCGGAATTTGCAGAAACTGAAAATCAGCTCCAGCAAAAACTCAGTGATGTACAACTACTTCTTGATAAAGCCATTGCTAAACAGAATGAAGCCGAACTTGATTTGGCCAAAGCCAGTGAAGAAGTACGCAACAAAGAGCTGGCGCAAGCAAAAACCGAAAGTGCCTGCAAAACCGCCGAAGCGAGCCGCAGACGGGCACAGCAAGACAAAGATCAAGTGCAACAAGAATATGCCCATGCTTTGTCTCAACGTAAACAGCAGAATAAAAAGCGTTTGAGCAGTATTCAATCTGAACAAGCTAAGTGTAAAGCACAACAGGCTGAGGCCATTGCCGAGGTTAAAGATCAGCAACGGGAAGCCGAAACAGAACATCAATTCCATTGGCAACAGCTGATTCAAGATATCCAATCTAACATTGCGATAGTGGACAGCCATATCAAAAAAGCCAAAGATATTGCAACGGAAGACAAACAAAAAATCGAGCAATGGAAAGAAGACGAGCTGAATAACCGTGGGGTGGATGTCGACGATATCGGCACATTGCAAAAACGCATAAAACAATTGCAAAAAGATATCACTTACACAGACACCCATCGCCATAAGGTGAAAGATTATCAGCGTTGGTATGACACCTATTTTGTTGGTTACAAAGTTACTTGGCAGCAAAGCTTAACCGCCGCTAAAAAAGCGGCAAGTAAAGCGGAACGTTTGTTGAATCAAAAACAAGCTGACTTCAAAGAACAGCGTCAGAAAAGTAAAGATCAGCAAATCCAGCTAGAGCAAGATCTCCGTACGGCGCGAGAGCAGCATACCGATGTGCTGAGTATCAACCGTAGCTTAGGCAAACTTAGATTGGCCAAAACCGAGGTAAGCAGTCAAACCAGTGGTGCGGCTAAACCGGATACAGTGAATATTGCCCAGCGCATATCGGAAGGACAAGAGTTACTGCAAACCCGTGATCGTTTGTTAGGGGATATTAAAGTTTATGTGGAACACTTTGACCAGCTTATTGCTGCCCAGTCAGGTACTGGTTTAGCCGATATTTGGGAACGTTCCAGAGATGAATGTGCGGTGGTGAATGACCAAGGTATTCGTAATATCGATCACCGCAGAATGGTGGTGCATTTGGCGCAATTATTAAACGAAGTGGTGCCACAAAAACTCCATGGGTTACGAGAGCAAGGGCGTATTTTTGGTGCTGATTTAACCCAATACTATAACGTTTTGGAAGATATCGACAAACGTATTGCCAGCCAAAGTAAAAGGATCAGTAAAGAAGTTGATGAAGAACTCTTCCTCGATGGTGTATCTGATTCGGCGGTAAAAATTCGCTCACGTATTTCCGAGTTGGAGTTTTGGCCTGAACTAGCCCAGTTCAATAAACTGTATCAAGGCTGGATGAAAAGCGGTGCTGTAGAATTACCAGACGATGAATATGCCCAGAGCATGCGTAAAGTATTGGATATTCTAGGACGAGCGGCCCTAAGTGGTGGCATCAGCAAATTATTAGACATTGAACTGCACATTAAAGAAGGTAATTCGAATCTGGTGATCCGCACAGATCGCCAGTTAAATGAGTCATCCAGTCATGGTATGGCGTACCTGATTTTATGTAAGTTTTTGTTGGCATTTACCCGTTTATTGCGCGGCGATGCAGACGCTACTATTCATTGGCCCATTGATGAATTGGGTACACTGCACCAGAGCAACGTGAAGAAAATTTTCGATGCTTGCCAGAATAACAATATCAGTGTGGTGGGAGCTTTCCCTAATCCTGAGTCTGAAGTATTAACTTTGTTTGATAATCGCTATTTGATTGATAAAACCACACGTAAATTGCAGGTTGTTCAACCTAAAATTAGTGCCATTGCCGAGCATCTGCAAAAACGCAAACAAGCTGAGCAAGGAGTTAACTCATGATTAGTGAACAAGGTCGTATTTTAGAGAGTTTGTTATCTGGTGCGTTTATCTGTCAAATTAGTGATGAAGACGGTTGGCGTTTCTTAAAAACCTCCGGCAATAGTGACAAAATTGAAGCGCAGTTGAATATGTTAAACCGTACTTTGGCAAGTGCTGCAGAAGGGGAGGTGTATTATGCAGCCTATCAAACCCTTGGCGACAACGAGCGTAAGGTATTAACTGGTCAATTTCAGGATATCTCTAGTCATTTGGTGCCCTTAGTGGAATGGTTGTTGTTGGTCCAGCAGGCCAGCGGCACAGATGTCCCTGTTACCCAAGGCACGGCCTTGCGCTTGGCGGAAATTCAGCTGACCATTGAAGATACCCCAGCATTTGCAGAACAACTGGCGAAAATTTCCCACTACAAACTTTTTGGTTCCACCAGTGTTTCTGTAGACGGGCAGATTAAGCAGGTATTTAAACGCCTAACTGACCTAGGTTATATGTTGCGTCCCAACCAAGATAAACAGATATTTATTGCCACCGGTAAAGTGGAATACCTTTACGAAGTGATTAAGTTTATTGATGAAACCGAGTCATTGTCTTTGTCTGAACAGGCCGATAGCGCAGTACAGCAGGGAAGTCTGATATGAATCAGAATCTACATCAAGCCGGAGTTAAGCTGCTTAATGCGTTAAGTCGACACGCTGATCTTCTGATGCAGGTGTATTTGTCAGGCACGGTGGATGAAACTAAATTCAGCCCCAAAGTTATCGACAGCTTAGTGCAAATGGGAATTTTATGGCGGCCAGATGCAGACGCCGATTTGCGTTTGAAAAATGTGGTTCGCCAATTGCTCGAAGGCAGTTTACATGACGAACGCAATCGTCAGATAGATGCCAATATTGGCTCAGCGTTGAAAGGCCTGAAAACCTTAGCTGATCATTATAAAGAAGCGTTGCAGCACCAGCGGTTTACCGAAGCAAACGCGCACCTGTCGGATTTAACCGAACATGTTTATGCGTTAACTGAGTCTTTGGAAAATAACGTGCGGGTGTTGTTTAGCCGAATCAATAATGAGTTTGGTTATGTATCTTCTATTGACGCGAAAATCCGTGAAAACCAATTGGCACAATCCCAAGTCTCGGAATTATTAGGCGAGTTGGAAATGTTCCAATTCGATGAGCTAAGTGAAATAGCCGCCAGTAATCGAGAGTTACGCCATTTATTAGTGGTTACCTTGCAACACAGTTTCTCTCGGGTGACCCAAGAGTTGTCAATTGTACAAGCTCGATTGTTGTCGTTGTTAGGCCGATTCAGAGAATTGCGTGGCCGTACACGATTACTCAAGGGCTTCTTATTGCACATGGAACATTCACCTAGTTTTGTGCCGGTGAACTATTGTGGATTAACCCAAGTCCCCATGTTGTTTAATCAGGCTGAAGCTGTGATTAAACCTGCTGCTGTGGATGTTACTCGGGTGGAACACGAACAAGTATTGCAACAGTTAGTAAGTGCCATTAAAACCTTAAATCGTCCACAAAAAGCCTATCAACCAGAGCGAGCGGCTCATCAAATTCATGTTGAAAAACAAAGTGAAGTGGAATTTGCCGAAGACAAGCTCAAAAAAGCGGTAGAAGGTTATTTCTGTCAGGTGATCGATACCGGTGAGCGTTTAACTGCCCTAGATTATTATCAGCAGCATCAATTGGAATTTGATACCGAAGCTTGGCTATATCAGGTGATTGGTGGCTATCAGGGTTTGACCTCAGAAGAACAATCCTATTTTGCCATTGAACAAAGTGGTGAGCTGCACCCCGTTTACAATGGTAACTTTATCATTCGTGATGTGGAGTTAGGATTACGCTAATGCCTTCACATGTCGCTGTTTACTGGGACATGTGAAGACTATTTAGATAAAAACTTAGGTTAAGGTTTTAAGGCAAAACCTTAGGGCATGACTTTCATAAAGTCATTAAATTTATCTTGGCTTTTCACCACCCATTCTGGGGGCGATTCACCGTTTCCAGCTAATTTCAGGTTGGGATGTTGACTTGCAACCTGTTCTACAATCTCCATTTGTTGTTCGGTGGCATCCACAAAAAATACGTGTTTCCCTTGGTTAAGCAATTTCTGAAATTGTTTAAATTGATAATTGGGGCGTTGAATACCAATAAGTCCTCCCTCCCAAGTACAAAACCCTAATATCGCCGCTGCTAGAAAACCAAATGGGATCCAGCCCGCCGCCGTGAGATGCCATTGCATGCTATAGGCTAGGATTAAAACCAAGGCTGCGGCAACCGCACCCACAACTGCGCCCATTTCGGTGGAGCGAACTACGTCTTTTTTTAGTACTGATTCAATGGCATGTAAGTGGTGTTTTTCAACCTCGGCATCGTTTTCACTTAATACGTGCAATTGGGGGGTACTCAATCCTTTGTCTTCAAGCTCATTTTGCATGACTTTTAAGTCATTCAAGTCATCACTTATGTAGTATTGTCTTTTCATCTCAAGTAACCTTTTAGAGTTGGGTTATTTCTGAAGTACCAGATAATTTTAGTACATAAAAAGCCACTATTGTTTATTTTTTGTGCAGCTTGGCGTTGTTGATCCCATCTCATTATCAGCTGTTTACTAAATGACGTTGTTGCTAGAAAGACAAAAACCTAGGTGAAGATCAAAACCAAGAGAGAGTAATTATGAGTTTGTTAGGGTCTACAATGATTTTTCTGGCAGCCGCTGTGGTCGCCGTACCTATTTTCAAACGCTTGAAATTGGGAGCAATATTAGGTTATTTGGTGGCAGGTATGGTAATCGGTCCGTCCATTATGGATTGGGTATCGACACCGGAAACCATTTTGCATTTTGCAGAACTCGGCGTTGTGTTTTTACTCTTCATCATCGGCTTAGAATTAGAGCCCAAAAAGCTTTTAAAAATGCGCGACCAGATAGTCTTTACCGGCGGAGGACAGTTATTTCTCAGTGCCAGCATTATTGCCTTGGCGGTGAAGTATCTGCTTGCTACCGATTGGCTAGCTGCCATAGTGATTGGTTTAGCGGTGGCATTATCTTCTACGGCCTTTGCGATTCAGTTAATGGAAAATCAAAATATTCTGAAGACTCCACCAGGTCAAAAAGGCTTTTCAATCTTATTGATGCAAGATTTAGCGGTGATACCCATATTACTATTAGTACAAAGCTTTTCCACTGTTGCTGAAGTGGACTCCCCGGCGTGGTGGATGAGTGTGTCAGCGATTATTACGGTACTGATTATTGGAAAGTTCTTGATCAATCCGTTTTTACGACTGATTTCCCATTATGGTAACTCTGAAATCATGACCTCTGCGGCACTATTAATTGTCATTGCTACGGCCCTTGGTATGCAAGAGGCTGGGCTATCAATGGGAATGGGCGCATTTGTGGCTGGCATGCTGTTAGCTAATTCGAGCTTTAAACATCAATTGGAAGCGGAAATTGAACCCTTTAAAGGATTATTGTTAGGTTTATTCTTTATTGCCATTGGAATGAACTTAGATATCGCATTGTTTTTAGCCAACCCGGTAATAATAGTGGCTGCTGCACTAACCCTTATTGCAATTAAAACCCTGATAATTTTCAGCATACTTAAGGTATCGAAACAAACCAATACTGATTCAATGCGCATTGCCCTGATGCTATCTCAAGGTGGTGAGTTTGCTTTTGTGGTCATGGGCGCGGCTGGGGTGGCCAATATTCTTGAACCGACCTTAGCTAGCCAAGTGACTTTGGTTGTTGGGGTATCCATGGCGCTAACTTCTCCCTTGGTGATATTGCATAGTATTTGGTTTAACAGTCACAACTGTCCAGCGGTTTACGACTCGCAAACAGACACCGATGAGCCGCGAGTGTTAATCGCAGGTTTTGGCCGTTTTGGGCAAGTGACTGGGCGTATTTTGGCAGCGAATAAAATTCCTTTCACTGCGCTGGATAAAGATGCCGAACACATTGCCTTTGTGAAAAAGTTCGGTAATAAAGTGTTCTATGGGGATGCCACTCGATTAGATTTATTGAAGGTATCGGGCATCGAAAAGGCCTCTATTTTATTAATTGCCGTAGATAATATCGAAGATACCTTCAAAATTGTGGCCTTGGTGAGCGAGCAGTTTCCCCATGTAAAAATGGTGGTTAGAGCGCGTAACCGTGATGCAGTAATGCGTTTGTCGAAGGTCGAAAATTTACGTTTTGTGAGAGAACTATTTTGGTCAGGATTGCGGGCAGCTGAATTTGTGTTAGAAGATTTTGGCTTTGACAAAAAACAAGCTGAGCACATGTGTGACATTTTTGAAAAGCACGATGAAAAAATTCTAAAAGAGGTGCTTGAAGCCGATTCCGATTTGAGCGAGCTTATTGAAGTAAGTAAAAAGGGCCGGGCTGATTTAGAAACCTTGTTTGCCAACGATATTGAAAAGATTGGTGCTAAATAGTTAAAGGCGAATATTTCCCTTATGACGACCTCTAAGGTTCTAAAATGGGCATTTATCCCACTAAATTCGGTAAATAGAGAGAAATAAAATAGCCCAATAAAAAGCTGTAACAAAAACGTCATCTTAAAAGCATAGGCTTATCGTCAGATATATTCGCTTAGTTGTGGCATTTCGCCATGCATTTCTTCATCTGACAGCTCAAGGTATTCACAGTGCTTGAATTTTTCTATTTAAATATACGAAATAAGCTACTTTTCCTTATTTGTTCTATTTTGTTGGTTATTTTGGTCGCCGTGTACATAGGGCTATCTTCCATAAACTCAGTGACGCAGGAATATTCAGCCACTGTGAATCAAGAAGTGACCAATATCACCGAAGTTTCTGCGTTAAATGTGCGTTTTAAGACCCAAGTTCAAGAATGGAAAAATACCTTAATACGAGGTCGAGATCCCGAGCAACTGAAAAAATATTGGGGACGATTTACTCAAAACGGGCAAACCATAGTCTCTGAATACAACACCATTTTAAACAATATGTCTGTGCAACATCCTGCATACAGCCATGTGAGAGATTTTTCCCTTAGCTACCCTAAAATGCTGCGTGCCTATGAGGCAGGGTATGAGGTGTTTTTAAGCTCAGGTTTCAATATTGAGTTGGCGGATAAAAGCGTTAAAGGCATTGATAGGGCACCCACAGAGAGCTTAAATCGAGCGGTTGAAGCAACCAATCAGTACGTATTAGGGTTAAAACAGCAGATTGAATCCCGAGCAAGTTCGGTGTTTGTGTATACCAATGTGATTATTATCCTGACTATTTTGCTTTGTATTTTAGCTGTGTCTTGGTTTATTAACGTGACAGTTTTAACGCCCCTAAACCGCTTAACCGAGGTCTCTAAACAAATTGCAGCAGGGGATTTTACCGGACAGATTGAAAGCACCACCAGAGATCAAATTGGCTTGGTGACGGATAACGTGAAGCTTATTCAAAATGATCTGAGTAAAATGCTCAGCCGCATTCTTGGCGAATTGAAAGAGCTGGGAGAGATAATCAATAATTTGGTTGAAGCCTTTCAAACCGTCAAACAAGGGCTAAAAAGCCAAGTTGATTTAACCCAAAACACCAATGAACGTGTTGAGCAACTCACCCAAACTGGAAGTGATATTGATAGCGCAATTAAAAAGGCGTCGGAATTTGTTGCTTCATCCACCGAGGAGGCTGCTCAAGGACAAGTGGTTTTTAAACAAAATGTGTTGATCAGCCAAAGTGTGATGGATGCCACCAATCATGCCTCTGAAATTATATCGACTTTGAAGAAAGACTCCGACGACATAGGCGATGTGGTTAATGTGATCAACAGTATTGCCGATCAAACTAACCTTTTAGCATTGAACGCCGCCATCGAAGCAGCGAGAGCTGGTGGTGCGGGTAGGGGCTTTGCGGTTGTGGCAGACGAAGTGCGTACCTTGGCAACGAAAACCCAGCAATCCACCCAACTGATCTCACAAAATGTGCAAAAGCTACAAAATGCCGCAGATGAAGCCGTTTCAGCTATGGATCAAGGCAAAACCCAAGCCGCGGATGGCCTGCAACAAGCTAAATCTTCTTTAGATATTATTGATGCTTTAAGTCAATCCTTCAGTAAAATTCATGACTTGAACCTACAAGTACAAGATGCCGTAGGCTTGCAGCAAGGGCAAAACACCAATGTAAGCAATGACATTTCAGAAATCGTTGGCTTAAGCGAAAGCTCCCAGATTCAAGTAAACCGAATGGAAGACGCATCAAAAGTCCTATCATCTATTTTCGAAAGTATTCACCTCGCCACGGAAGATTTTAAAACGAAACCTTAGTGGCCAAAATCATAAAGCCTTGGTTAACCGGGGTTTTATGATTGTTAAAAAGAGAAGCTATGAACAAGGTGTTATGAGCGTAGAGCGGGTATTCGTCTTAGTGAACGCTAGCGAATGACTACAGTTGTTTGTTAGCCGTCATATCTCTTTCAATTCTTGTTTCATTTGTTCTTTCAGAGCGTTATGACACCTTTGAACATCTTGCCCAAATAAGGTCGCTTTTTCCTGATATGGAACGATCAAAGATTGGTCTGCCCAAAATTCCTGAGTTGACATAAATCTAAGCATTTCGGTAGATGCATCTGTAGCATTTTTTACAGCCACTTCTAATTTATCTAGCAATACATCCACTTTTTCAGAAGCTATAAGCCTAATACTATTTTGTTCGGTTTTGACTTTCAGATGCTCCTCATTTAATTCGAACACAAGGGCTTGAACGTCTTGATTGTACTTTACGATTGCTTGATTTTTAATTACTTCGTCTTCATTTAAACAATCAGATAAGAATTCAGTCATAATAGGTTGAAACTTCTCCAAAAAGATTGAATTGCACTTTCCATGAAACTCATCAAGTAACGCAAAGTATTTAGAGAACTGAAGTCTTTTTTCCTCATATTGATATTTTCTTTTTTCAATATCTAAAGAGTGCTGTTTTTTAATTTCCTCTGTTTCAGCACGATACTTTGCGACGATTTTCTGCTTATCTTCTTCAAGCTGGCGATTGTCTTCAATTAAAGCTCGGTTCTTTCCCTTAACTTTTAAATATGCGGTCAGGTAAATAGCAAGAGCACCTAAAACAAAGAACAGAATATTCAATATTACATCCATGCTGAAAAAGAACCCCATGACGGCTAAAGCCTCAAGCAGCGGCGCCCGTTAACGTGTCCAGCCACGAAGTGGCGATGCTGCAGTGACTTGTTAACGTTAATTATTTGCAATTTAAGGGGTTACTCGTTCCCACAATTTTTCCTTGTAAAATAGCTTCTTTTTGTTGTTCAGGATTCAGCTCATTCCAATGAATATAACCTCCCTCCACTCCAGACGGAGGAGCATCGAGAAAAAATGTGCCTTTTTTATGCATTGAAAGCAATCCTATGGTTTCACCATTTTCATAAGTAGCCCAAACAGCTAGTCGATAAAAACTGTAAGGCTCTCTGTCACTTTTATTTTTTTGAAAGAAAAACCATCCTTCGGCGGATGTTGTTGAAGTTATTTCCTTGGACATATTGCCCTCCCGAAAATGTTTTAGTCAGAAACGAAATGAAGATAACAGTATTAATAAGTCGCAAAAGCTCGTGTTTGAATACGGACTTTTACTGTATGAAAATTAACCTATTCTAATCACAGAGTGTAATTTATTACAACACACAGGTTTTTTCGGATATCTGCTATCCTCTTTGTGAAAATACGGCAATAATCCTTAATCTTGCATAAATTCTACTTTGTTACATTTTAAAAATGGGTGTCTATTTTAGTTCCCTCACGTAAAAACAACTTACTTATCCACTTTAATTCCGATCCTTTTCTTTACCATTTTATTTTCAAATTACACCCTTTTATGAAGGCTCAAAAACCGCATTATACTAAAGTATAAAGCCGTCATTTTTCGTGTCAGCTTTATTTGCAAAGTGAAAATAAATCATAATAAAAGTTGAAAATAAGTATAAATAACAGTGGCTTGCAAACTAGTATGATGTGTGCTTAGAGTCGCCGAATGAAGTTGATTTACTCAAGACTTATTAAGTCTTAAAAACGCTGTAGGAATAACATGAAAAAAATAATTTTAGCTGCTTTAGTTGCTTTCACTAGCTCTTTTGCGAATGCCACTTTAGTTCCGGTATTAGATTTAGATTTTGGAACTCAAAACTTAGAATCTGAAATCACCTCAACGGGTACATTAAGTTTTACTGACCCTATTGGATCTGATGGTGAAACCTTTATTTATGCATAACTTGTTGCATTAACTGACTACAAAGATGGTGGAAGCACCACAAGTGGTTCAGTTGAAGGTGACGTAAGAATTAACCAAAAACGTAACACTACAACTACATATGAATTTACGCTTTATCAAGATGCGGGCTTAAGTGAAATATACTCTCCGTCTACTGGTTTTGGTTTTGATTTATTCTTTTATGACATCGACGGGCATAATACCCAAGGTGATCAATATTACGATGTAGTAACTGTATACACGCCGTCAATTGCTGAATTTACATCTACAACAGCATTAACTGTTACACAAAATACAGATGGCTCTATCACCGCTTCTGGCCAAAATACTAATGGCGTAGCTGGCCAAAATGGATTAGAAACTTTCAATCAAGTACAAGCTGACGTTGCGGTGTCTTTTAGTTTCGCAGATACCTCTACAGTTTTATTTGATTACACAATAGTCAATACATTTAGCAAAGGTAACCGTAACTTAGTATTTGATGCTAACGATTTAAGTTTTGATGGTTTCACTACAGAAACTCTAGGCGTATCAGAAGCAACGGAAGCAACAGAAATACCAGAACCAAGCACAATCTTTTTGGCTCTATTTGGTATGCTTTGTTTAGGCATGCGCCGCATCAAATAGGCTCTCGACTAGTACAAAAGTTAGTAATTAATACTCTATCTTCTCCAGTATGACACATCGATATTTCTGTTGATGTGTCATCTTTTAATATCAATAACTCTCCAGAAACCTGCGCCTACCACAAGCAAACAAAATATGCCTGCCATAATAATATTAACTTTTAGCGATGAAGATTAAACCTATTCATTCAAGGTTGGGCTGTGATATTTCAAGGGATCTGACCCCGCAGGTTTTTTAGTTGTGCTGATTGCGTTGGTGGTTAACACGTGTGATTTGGTTTTGGACGTCGGTTAAATGTCCGGTTTTCATCCACACTTTCGCGCCGTCTTTTCCTGCTTTGCCTTTGATTATGCTATTTACTGGGCTGCGTAACCAACTATGTTTAACCAATGTATCTGAGTGTTCAGTTAAAGCGCCCTCCAATACCAGTAACTCGGCACCGCCTTTGCCATTGAATGTAAATTCCACATTGGGTTCAAAGTGCAATAGGCTAACTTCTTCATATTCATCTTTGTATAAAGCCGTTACATTGAGGCCAACAATACTAGGATGCTGGTGGCTTTCCATTAAGCTGGTTTGTAATCGCACATGGGTTCTGTCATCTGGTTGGAATTGCCATAATTTAACAAAAATAATGCAACCTTTATCTGAGCGAGGTTTATGTTTTGATTGAGGTGGATTTCTGACATAGGAGTCAGCAGGGAAGTCACCATGCTCATCTTGGAATACCCCCTCTAAAACTACAAACTCTTCTCCGCCAGTATGCACATGTTCAGAAAATGCGCTATTGGGCGCATACCTTACAATGGTTGTTGCTCGCGCGACTTCATCACCAACTCTATCGAGGGCTCTTCTGTCCACACCCGGCATAGGCGATTCAACCCAAGGAAGTGATACACTATGCACAACAATACGTTGTTCAAAATTGGCAGCGATTTTCATTTGTGACCCTCAGTAAATTAGCGACTTAAGTACTTAAGATAATTACCTAAGATAGATACTTATCTTAAGCACTTTCTGGCAAAACAAAAAGGCCAGTGACTTCACTGACCTTGATATTAAGGGGTTAGTTAGGTCATGTGGTAGAAACAAAGTTTGTTTCCATCTAAATCAAATACGTAAGAGCCATAAAAGAAGTCAAAACGTTGACCTGGCTCACCAGCATCTGTTGCGCCTAATTCAATGGCTTTGTTGTAAAGTGCTTGTGCGCCTTCAATAGAACCACCTGGAATTGCAACTTGCTGCCCATTACCACTGCTTTGCTCGTTGTTATCATATGGAGTACATACGGCTAGCATAGCGCCACCTGCTTCTGTTCCATAAAATTTAATGCGATCCATTTCCATTACTCTTTTACCACCGACTAACTCAAGAAGTGCATCGTAAAAAGGCACGGCCTTAGCTAAGTTCTTTGAGCCTATAGTTGTGTAACCAATCATTTTTATTACCTCTGTTATTTTTACTAATCTAATATTTTTTTGAGCTGATGAAATTGTTCAGAAAAATAAATATTGTCTGTGTTGAACGGTTTTCATTATTGACTACCTACCGATAGGTAGTCAACTGTAACTTTCCAATAAAATTCGTTTAACCATTTCATCGACATCTAATGCATTGATTTATAATGATTTAATTTCATAAAAAAATTTTAACCGCCAACTCCTAGCCTTTCTTCAGCTTTTATTTCGTTGACTTTAGGTAAAATCGTGAATAGTCTACCTATCACTAGGTAGTCATTCCGAATAAAATTGCCTACAACAAAAAGACGTAACTCAATCGCAGGTTAACAATGGCATAAGGGGGAAATTGCCTAAGCCTTGTAATGCTATAGGTGCTGTTAGATAATTGCCTATCTACTAGTAGGACAATGAATATGAACAAAAAAGAAGAGCTTTTAAAGGTTGCCGAAGACAAAGTTCGCCAAGGGGGTTACAGCAATTTTAGTTTCAGAGAAATTGCCAATGACGTCGGCATTAAAAGCGCTAGTGTGCATTATCATTTTCCAACCAAAGCTGATTTGGGAGCTGCATTAGCTCATCAATACACAGACGCATTCTTAGCTGCGTTGGGCAGTGTCGATGACATAAAGGCTAGAGGGGAAAACCCCATTGATGTGTATACCGCGATTTTCAGAGGTGCGTTAATAACCGACGACAAAATGTGTTTGTGCGGATTATTGGGTGCGCAAAACGAAAGCCTACCGGAAAAAGTTCAAGTAGAAGTAAAACGTTTTTTTGATAAAAACTTAGAGTGGCTATCTGCCGCTCACGCAGCTAATGGTGAAGAAAACCCTGCACGGGCAGCCATAACTACGGTGAGTTTGCTCGAAGGGGCGATGATGATCAGCAAAGCCCTCAATGACCATAGTTATTTTACCTTAGCGACCCAGTAACGAGTCGGTGATTTAGGGCTTTTTGCAAGCCCTATTATTGCTCTGGGTAAGCTAAGGCAGTGTATATCGACAGGTTATTTATGGTTGAAGTTTTTTTCCATAAATTTAACGATATATTGTGCAATTTCTACTGATTTTTCTTCCACACTAAAATGTCCTGAATCCAATAAATGTAACTCTGCGTTAGGCACATCTTTTAAATAGGCTGTTGCGCCTGCGGCGATAAAGGCTGGATCTTTTTTACCCCAGACTATTAACGTTGGCGGTTGTTTCTGTCGTAAGTAAGCTTGCCATTTACGGTAATCCAGCAAATTATTATAATAGTCTTGTAATAATTGAACCTGAATTAGCCGATCTTTTTCAGTTTGTAAGAAGTGTAAATCGTGTGTCCAGCTATCAGGGCTCATGATCTCGGTATTATCCTGTACGTCCCGCAAATACTGCTTATTGATAATCGCCTGCTCTGAGGTAAAGGAATAAATTTTATCAGATTGGGCTAAGGATTTATCTTGGTTAGCTTGTTTGAAAAACGCCTGTCTTGGTGCCGTTAAACCCTCTAAATAAGCATTGCCATTTTGCACAATCAGGACTTCTAACTTATCAGGATTGTTCAATAACATTCTATAACCAACGGGTGCACCAAAGTCCTGAATGTATAACGAGTATTTATCAAGATTAAGGGTAGTCAGCAAACCATCCACATACTTTGCTAGTACATCAAAGGTATATTTATGTTGAGCGGGGTCGGGACGATCACTGTAACCTGAACCTAAATAATCTGGAGCAATTACGTGATAACGGCCAGACAATAAAGGGATCAACTCACGATAGGTATGTGACGACGAGGGGTAACCATGTAACAGAACAATGGTTTGATTATGCTGCTCTCCAGCTTCCCGATAAAAAATGCGTTTTCCATCAACATTTGCATAGCGATAAGAGGTTTTTGCAGGCCACACAGCCTTAACGCCAACCTCACTAGCAACAGCATCTGCCCCAATGGCTTTATTCGTCAGTATGGAAACCGCGAAAACCAACAAAAAAGCACAAATGACACTAGAACTCAAAGAGTGAGACTTACATTTGTTGCCTGAAGAATTACAAAGAAAATGATTAAACAATGCCATGAATACCTTAAATGAATAACAAACCAATTGATAAAGACCCGCTATTTCGATTTTTCATTCAAAAACTTAAAAATCAAAGGGGTCAGATACGTTGAAATGAAGGCTTAATCTTGAAGTTTTGGCAACTTACAAAAGCTTAAAAATCCTCTCTATTTCCACAAGTCACAAAGTAGCAATAGACAATAAAGTTAAGTTGTACAATAAGTTATGAGTTGTGTTAAAACTTCAGAATGCTGATATGTGGAAAGCCCGAGATAAAATGCGGAATTATTCGGCTTATTAATATTGCTAGTTATCAGTATATTAAAGGAGTTCTGGTGCTTAGAATTAATAATGTAAAAGAAAATAGCCAAAGCCATACTAGTGGAGTTGAAGTTGATGATTATATTTATGAAGTTAACGGGGAAGAGATTAGAAATGAATTTCACTTTTTGGCTATTTTAGAAAAAGTAAAATCGACAAACGAACGAATTCAAGCTGTTATATTCAAAAAGAATAACGCTAAGATTGTATATTTCGATGCTGATTCCCCCATAGGAATTCAATTTGCTAAAGATAAAGAATATTTTAAATATACATTAGATGTAGATTTTTCCGATGTCCTTATTTTTTTAATTATTTGGATAATTCTTGTGGTAATAACTTTAGGTTTAGCATCACCATTTTTTGTTTTTTACTTAGCTAAATTTATAATAAATCATACTGAAAAGCATAAAAAGACTATTAGCAAGTGAATAATGTAGTTCGTAAACTCACTGGGACAAATACGCGCTGGCATTTGGCCAAAATACTCACATTTTCACATATTCAAAGCGTTAGCCACTAGGAAAATCGTCATGCCAAAAAGAAAAATAATAGAGCTTAGTGCTGAGGGCGCAGAAATAGCGTTAAAAAAAATCATAGACGAAGGGGTTCTCAAAGATATTCCAGTTGTCGGGAGTCTCGTCAAGTTTTTGAGTATCGGGCAATCGATTCGAGACTCGCTGTACATTGAAAAGTTACACTCATTTATTTACGCATTAAATGAAGTACCTTCGGAAAAGAAAGAAGAATTTATATCTGAAGTCAAAAAGCGTAAGCATGAGGTTGAAAATCTCATTCAAAAAATAATATTAGTTATTGAGACTCAAACTGATATAGATAAGTCTCAAATTATTGCTAATTTTTTTGTTTCCTACCTTGATGGGGTCATGGGTGAGTCTGAATTTAGAAGGGCGCTTGATATTACGGGGTCTTATTTTCTGGATGATATTAATAAATTTGTTGGTAGCCCAGGAGATTTTGGATTTAAGAGAAGGTCAGTCGAAGATTTAGAAAATGATGGATTGCACCACTTAATTGGATCGCCTTTGATAGGCTTTGACAAGTCTACACCGGAAGACTTAATTAATGATGGCTGGAAAGAAAATACCTTTTCATCTCTTTTTGAAATAACAAACTTCGGCTTAAAATTTAAAAAAGCTTACCATCATGGTGCCAGGTTAAGAAATAACGATGGCTAACAAACGTTGTCAGGTTGATATTTATTCCGGCGCTTTTTGCATGCTGAATGCTGCTCTGGTATGCAAAAAGTACCTCCGTAAATGCTACTGCCACAGATGTTAAACGACACGGAGAATTCAGTGAGGGTTATTGAAATCAAAGAGGCAAAAACGTTGAAATGAAGGTTTCGTCTTAATATTTCGATAATTCATAAAAGCTAAGCTATTTGGTCTAACAGTATCGTTAAGCGTCAAATTGACCGGTGTTGCGCAATGCGCTACACTTTGTGGATATGATTAAATCATTTAAGCATAAAGGTCTGAAACTGTTTTTCGAAAAAGGGAAAATATCAGGCATCCAAGCAAAGCATGCGAAAAAACTACGTATGCAGTTAGCCGCTATCCATACCGCTCAGGACATAGATGATGTAAACCTTCCTGGTTTTTCACTCCATCAACTGAAAGGTGAAAGGGCGAATGTTTGGTCTATCTCGGTTAACGGAAACTGGAGAGTCACTTTCGAATTCAAGGATGGTAATGCTTACATCTTAAATTACGAGGATTATCACTAATGAATATGTATAACCCGCCACACCCTGGTGAATTTATTGAGTCTATTTACATGGAGCCTCACGGAATTAGTTGCAGAGCACTTGCAACTCATCTCGGTGTAGCTGCATCTACACTTAATCGAGTCGTTAAAGGTAAAAGTGCAATATCTCCTGAAATGGCATTACGTCTGTCTAAAGTATTGGGTAGAAGTCCAGAAAGCTGGCTTAGCATGCAAGATAACTTTGATCTTTGGCAAGCAAAGCTAAAAATCAATCTCGACAATGTTCAACCAATAGACTTACATGCCGCTTAACAAAGGACATGGCTCTACCTTATTAACTTTTAAAATCAAAGCAGTCACACTAATCTTAAAAAGTGGTGCTCTGTCTAGAGAAAGCCTATTCCTCGGTTCGAATCTGAAATTGTCAACTTCACTAACATCCAATCATTCCATCTCTGCACTATCTTTCGATTCATCCACCAAAAATGCCACTAGGGTTTCTCCGGCATCACTTATGTGGGCTTCTAATAAGCTTTTTGCGTGGGGGATGTCTTTGTTTTCTATTGCTTTGAGTAGGTTGTAGTGGTCTTGTTGACTGGTTGCTAGGTAATCTAGTTGTTGGTTGTGAAAACCAATGTATCGACCGCATAGTTGGTGCAAACTTGCGATGGTATTAAATAGTGTAGGGCGGTTGGCTTGTTGGTAGAGGCAGGCGTGAAATTGCCAATTCAGTTCTCCGTGTTCTTCAATGCTCATATGTTGATTTGGGTCATCTGTCTGCGCATCAATGGTTTGCAAATAATCCGTGGCTTTACCGATGGTTTGTTGGTTGAGGTTGGGTATGGCATAGCCCAAAATGAGCGGTTCGAGGTATTTACGCATGAGGTATAAATCTTCGGCCTCAGTGGCATTTAACTCGGGGATCATAACGCCTCGTTTGCCGCAGGTGGTAAGCCAACCTTCATTTTTTAAGCGTTGCAACACATCTCTAATGGGGATGCGACTGATATTGTAGCGCTGGGAAAGCTCTTCTTGTTTGAGTGCCTGAGCAACTGGCAAACGGTTATGACGAATATCCAATTTTATTTGCTTGTAGAGCATTTCTGCGGCTTGTTTTGACATCTCAATTACCCTCTTTTACTTAGGTACAAGGCTAACATTCCCACGACTATTCCCCAAAATGCAGAGGCTATGCCGAAGAAGCTGATACCTGATGCTGACATTAAAAAGGTCAAAATCGCCGCTTCTCTGTCGCGGTCATAATCGAGAGCGGTTTTTAGACTCGCACCTATAGTGGTGAGTAGGGCTAAGCCCGCTAATCCGGCAATTAAGGCATGGGGAAATGCTGCAAATAAGCTTACTACCGCAGTACCTAAAATGCCTGCAAGAATATTAAATAGACCCACAGATACGCCAGCAATATATCGTTTATCTGGCGAAGGGTGAGCCTCTTCATTGGTACAAATCGCGGCGGTAATTGCCGCCAAACTAAAGGTAAAACCACCAAAAGGGGCAAACAATAGGGTGGTGATCCCCGTTGTACTGATAATGGGTGAGATAGGTTGTTGTTCGTATCCGCTGCTCTTGAGTATTGCCACCCCGGGTAGATTTTGAGATGTCATGGTAACGATAAACAGAGGTAACCCGATGCCTAAAATAGATGCTAATGAAAAAGACGGTGATACCCACACAGGCGTGGCAAATTCAAAGGCTAGGCTTTGAGTTTGAATTGTTTGATTAAGCATACAAATGCCTAGGCCTGTTAACAGTACTAGGGGAATGGCGTATCTTGGCAGAAATCGTTTGGCCAGCAAATACACCACTATCATGGTTATGATTAAGCTTGGTTGTTCGTTCATCGCACCAAACAATCCAAGTCCAAACTGCACTAAAATACCCGCCAGCATGGCAGATGCGATGGAAAGGGGAATGAGTTTAACCAGCTTATTAAAAATGCCAGTCACACCCACTAAAGTAATCAACACTCCCACCATAATAAATGTGCCTGTTGCGGTGGCTAAATCACTGTCGTTAACGCCTGTTGCTAGCAGCGCCGCTCCAGGGGTAGACCAGGCAATAATAAGCGGGCGTTTGTACCATAGTGACAAACCTAGGGTACTGATCCCCATGCCTAATCCTAGTGCCCATACCCAAGATTCAAGTTGTTGACTATTCGCTCCTGAGGCAATAGCCCCTTGAAACACTATTGCCATGGCACTGGCAAAACCAACTAACACGGCAATAAAACCGGCTATAAAGGCGGATAATGAACTGTCTTGAATGATTTTTTGAAACATAATTGTATACAAATTTAAAAATGTATACATTTTATACGTGGAAATTATTGATAATGGAAGTCGTATTTAGCACTTTTAGAAAAAATAGCGTTATGATTAAATGAATTTAAGGACTCAGCTTTGGGTATTTGGCAGTAAAATTAAAAGCCGCTTTTACAGGCTAGGCAAACAAGCTGGCCATCAAGGCAACTAAACCAATTGGGCCAAAAATAAGGTTGTAATCATTCATGCAAATTCAAAAAGACACCATCGATTTAAATACCGCCACAGGACCAATGCGTTGTTATATTTATCGCCCTGTGGATGAGGGCGTTTACCCGTCCATTATTTTTTATTCAGAAATTTTTCAACAAACTGCGCCCATTAGTCGCTCTGCCGCCATCATGGCTTGCCATGGTTTTGTGGTGATTGTTCCTGAAATTTTCCATGAGCTGAATGCCCTTGGCACCGTTTTAGCCTACGACGATGTTGGCAAAGATAAAGGTAATGCAGATAAGAGCCAAAAGCCCTTAATTGACCATGACACCGATACTGTGGCCATGCTGGATTTTGTGAATTCTGCTTCTTATTGTTCAGGTGAAGTGGGAGCTATGGGGGTTTGTATTGGCGGGCACTTGGCTTATCGCGCGGCCCTTAACCCTGCCATTAAAGGTGCTTTTTGTTTATATGCAACAGATATCCACAATAACGCTTTGAGTGCAGCGCCAGAGCAACAAAGCTTAGCCAGAATGGCCGATATTCAAGGGGAGATTCATTTTGTGTGGGGTAAACAAGATCCCCATGTGCCTAAAGAGGGTAGATTAACTGTTTATCAGCAATGCCTGGCAACGGGCATTAATTATCAATGGTGTGAAGTGAATGGTGTACATGCATTTATGCGAGATGAAGGGGAGCGTTACGACGGTGCTTTAGCCTTGCAAATGTATCAACAGGCGGTCGCTTTATTTCAGCGAGTGCTGCGTTGATCATTTTTTAGAGTTGTTTTTTGGGCGTAAACTTTAGATACTCAAAGAGAAGTTTTAAGGGCCGTGGAGTACGCGTGCTTCTCGGTTTTTAATTATATATTCACTGCACTACGTCAATTTTTTGAACTCACAACATAGAAGAGGTGACAATGTCACAGGCCATATGGATTCAGGCACTTAAGACTGTGCCCCAGATTGATAAAACATCTTGGGATAGTTTAAACATTTTGACTAAATGGCTGGTGGCGAGTCGCTTTTCAGTCACGATCATGAGTTTTACTTCGGCAATTATTGGCATATTACTGGCGTTAAGCACAGCTAGTGTCGATTTAATCCTTGCGGCTTTGTGCATCATCGGTTTGGTATTAGCCCATGCCACCAATAACTTGCTGAATGATTATACCGACTCGGCAAGAGGGGTAGATAAAGGAAATTACTTCCGCACCCAATACGGTACCCATGTTCTGGAAAGCGGACTGCTCACTAAATCACAGTTGATGAAGTATATAGTCGCAACAGGGGGCTTAGCGATTATATGTGGAGCCAGTATTATTTACCTCCGCGGTATTGAAGTGTTGTGGTTAATGTTAGCCGGGGCATTTTTTGTGTTGTTTTACACCTGGCCGTTGAAGAAACTTGCCCTAGGAGAAGTGTCAGTTTTAGTTGTGTGGGGGCCACTAATGGTAGGCGGAGCTTATTATGTTAGCAGCGGGCAATGGAGTAACGCTGCCATGTTAATTGGTACTTTATACGCTTTGGCACCCACAGCGGTTATTTTTGGTAAACATATCGATAAAATTGAGATGGATAGGAGCAAAGGGATTTATTCCCTACCGGTATTGCTTGGTGCCAGTAATTCACGAAAAGCGGTACAAGTTATGCTGTTATCTCAGTATGTTTTGGCCGCCTACATTTATGTAAACGGCTACATTGGTTTTAGCATTTTAATTTTATTATTCACCTTACCCACGCTTATTCAAACACTTAAAGTGTTCAATAAGGAACGGCCAACAGAGATGCCACAGGGCTTTCGTAAAGAAGTTTGGCCGTTGTGGTTTGCGCCCAATGCTTTTCAATATACACGGCGTTTCAGTTTGCTGTTTTTGCTGATGTTAATCCTAGAAAATATTATCTCTGCCATAGGCGTATAACCCTAGGATAAAAGCCATTTGGTTAGCTGATAATACCCGCTAACCAAATGCCTAAGGTTAGCAAACTGATCACAGCGGCGAGTCCATAACATATCAGTTTGACTATCCCATGGTGTTGTACCTTTAAGTCGTGTAGACCATGGCGAATACGGTGAGCAGCATGAAATATGGGCAGAATAATAAAAGCCCCACTGAACATCAGTCCCCAAAAACTAAAAAACCAACTGTGGGCTTGGGCATAGTTAAACTCCATCAATCCCAAGGGGTGCAGTAAGCCTAAAAATAACACAGCGGCGGGAATAAAAACCGCAAAACACACGCCGCCAGCGCTGAATAATGCCCACCATACCGGTTCAATACTGCGCTGGGGTTTAGTTGAAGTCTGGTCGTTGTTTTTTGTTGTTAGCGAATTCATAAGTTCCCCCAAAATAACCAGAAAAATAAGATGATCACCGAGAATACGCCGGCCCATTGTCCTGCTACGAGCAGATTGGCTGGCACTGTAATTTCCCCAATTCGAATTGGCATCACTCTTGGAAACAACACGAAAAAGGTCCATGCGTGAAATAGACTGGCCATTAGGGCGATTAGGTTAATGACCAACACCCAAGGTTGAGCCATGGCGACTTGCCAGTTGAGCCATTGACTTTCACCTTGCCATAAACTGAAAATGCCAGAGACTAAACACAAGATAAAAAATGTGAGGGGCAATACCGTCGCTTCTCGCAACATATAGGCTTTAAAGGCATTGTGTTTTAACCACCAGGTGCGAGACAGGCTTGTGTGATAAGTCATAAATTCCCCTTAAATAATTGGATAATCATGTCTTGAGCGGATTCGACTTTAGATTGATTAACTGCCGCAGCGGGATCTACATTCTTGGGGCATACTTTTGAGCAAAATCCCACAAAAGTGCAGCTCCACGCACCTTCTTCGGTATTCAACAACGGCATGCGTTGGGCATTGCCGTGATCACGGTTATCCAAGTTGTAACGATGGGCTAGGGTGATAGCCGCCGGGCCTAAAAATTCAGGGTTTAAGCCAAACTGCGGGCAAGCAGAATAACAAAGTCCACAGTTGATACAGTCGGAAAATTGTTGGTATTTCGCCATTTGCGCAGGGGTTTGTTTATGTGCTTCTGTGATGTTTTTCTCATCACTGATCAAATAGGGTTTTACCGCTTCCAGATGAGTTAAAAACGCATCCATATCCACAATTAAATCCCGCTCTACGGGTAAGTGGGCTAAAGGTTCGAGGAATATAGTGTCGGGGTAGTCACGCAAAAAGGTTCTACAGCCTAGTTTCGGGATACCATTGACCATAAGGCCGCAAGAACCACAAATTGCCATTCTGCAAGACCAGCGATAACTCAATGAGGGATCTAACTCTTCTTTAATATAATTCAGTGCGTCGAGTACCGAGGTGCTGTCATCACAGGGAATATCAAATTGTTGCACAAAAGGCGTTTCTGAGGTTTCTGGCAAATAACGACTGATATTAATGGTTTTCATTTTTGGCCTCCTTACCTGCGTCACCGTATGCCCGTGTTGCTGGTGGTAACAGTGAAGTGTCAACTGGTTGCCAAGCTAACTGTGCATCATTATTGGCTTGGTAGTACACCAAACTATGTTGTAAAAAGTGCTCATCGTCACGGGTGGTGCAACCTTCATCAAGGCGCTGGTGAGCACCTCTAGATTCACGCCGTTGGAGTGCGGCCAAGCAGGTTGCTTCGGCCACATCTATGCCAAAACCCACTTCAATGCATTGTAATAATTCCGTGTTATAGCCGAGGCTTTTATCACTGATGCTTATTTGTTGATAGCGAGCTTTTAGCGCCCGCAGGGTAGTGAGGGTTTGCTGCATGCCAGCTTCATCGCGATATATTCCGCAGCCTTCTTCCATGGTTTTCACTAACTCTCGTTTAATGGCTACCCAGCTTTCTGAACCTTGTTGGTTACGTAAGTCGTTGATGCGTTGTTGTTGAAGATGAAATTGAGCTTCTAAGGTCGCCGCTGGGGTGAGTGCTTGTTGTTGACTAAAATCTGCCGCTTGTTCACCGGCTAAACGACCAAATACCAACAACTCACTGAGTGAATTGGACCCTAATCGGTTAGCGCCATGTAAACCCACTGAAGCACATTCACCAACGGCAAACAGGCCGTTAATGGTCGTTTCACACTTGGCATTGGTGGTGATCCCGCCCATGGTGTAATGCACCGCCGGACGCACTGGAATAGGCTGTTTAACTGGATCCACGTTGACATAGGATTTGGCTAACTCACAAATAAAGGGAAGGCGTTCATTTAAATAGGCTTTTCCTAAATGGCGTAAATCCAAATAGACAACGTCACTATCGCCATAACGGCCTGTCCGTCCTGCTTGTTGTTCGTGCCAAAACGCTTGAGACAATTTATCTCTAGGGCCCAACTCCATGTATTTGTTTTTCGGCTCGCCAATGGGCGTTTCTGGGCCTAAGCCGTAATCTTGCAGGTAACGATAGCCCTGCTTATTTAGCATTAAACCACCTTCCCCCCGAGAGGCTTCGGTGATTAAAATGCCAGAACCCGGTAGGCCAGTGGGATGATACTGCACAAATTCCATGTCTCGCAGCGCTACGCCGTGTCGATAAGCTAGCGCCATACCATCACCGGTAACAATGCCACCGTTGGTGTTAAAGCGGAATAATCTGCCCGCGCCACCTGTGGCTAAAATAACCGATTTGGCGCGAATGAGGTGCAACTCACCGGTGGCAATTTCTAAGGCGACAATGCCTGCGATTTGCTCTTCGTTTACCACTAAGTCGAGTACAAAAAATTCATCAAGACGCTGGATCTGACCATAACGCAAGGAGGTTTGAAACAGCGTATGTAACAAATGAAAGCCGGTTTTATCTGCGGCAAACCAAGTGCGTTCTATTTTCATGCCGCCAAACCGCCGGACTTGCACGGAACCATCTTTTTTGCGGCTCCAAGGGCAGCCCCAATGTTCCATTTGCACTAATTCTTGATGGGCGTGGCGCACAAAATAATCGACTACAGATTGCTCCGCTAACCAGTCACCCCCAGCAACCGTGTCTTCAATGTGGGCATCAAAACTATCATCGTCACGGGTTACTGCTGCTGCACCGCCTTCTGCCGCCACTGTGTGGGAGCGCATAGGATACACCTTAGATACTAAACCAATACGTAAATCACAGCCGTTTTTTTGCGCCTGCTCGGCTGCTGCAATGCTGGCTCGTAATCCCGCTCCACCACCTCCAACAATAAGTACGTCATAATCTTTGTATTTCATTTCGTCCTATTTCCCTAACGGTGTTTTATCCAACTTGACTCAATTTAAACCCCGCCTTTGTAAACAGGTGCTAGCCTTGGGTAGATAATATAACCATAAAATAAATGAGGTTAATACTGTTAAACGAACAAATAATGACCTTGATCAAAAGAATTTACAGTTATCAGCTTACATCGGTTATATATAATTACGTTTCTGGTTAAAAAGTGACCTACACTAATAATTAATACGATGATGAATATTACATTTCTGTAAACATCTTCCTCGTATCCGTAAACTTTGAGGCCGTGAAAGAAGCGATTTGAATGAGTTAAAGTATGGAGGCATTAATGATACAACGTAAAGCGCCAAATGAGAGCTCATCAAGTGCTACGCAATCTCAGGCCAAGGCCCGAGATTCGAAGAATCAGCAAGTTCAAACATCTGCGGCTAGTAATCGCCGCTGGCAGCATCTCGCTTTTTTGCCTTCTAATACTGTTAAAATTCAACCGCAAGGTTACAAAGTAGGAGTTGAACATTCTCGCTTTGCTAACATCCGTCTGGGCAGGGAGTGTGATATTTATGAACAGGAAGCCGATCGCGTTGCTCAGGATCTTATTGATAAAAAACCGACACGCTCAATTTCGCCAATATCGCGAATGGCATCAGATGGTATTCAAACGAAGTGCAAAACTTGTGAATGTTCGCAAGAAGACGAATGTGAAAACAATTCGATACAAACAAAATCGGCAAATAATGATTCACCACACGAATTAAAAAGTGAATTTAAAGACGTACGAGCTGCGGTTAATACGTCCAGTTCGGGAAATGGGCTAAGTGCGGATCTAAAAAATACCCTCGAAAATTCCCTGGGTGAAGATTTAGGTACTATTCGAGTGCATCAAAATGAACAAGCTGACAAAGCAAACTTAGCCATTCATTCCAGAGCATTTGCGAATCAAAACAATATATTTCTCAGCAAAAACGAATCACCCACTGACCTAAAATTAATGGCACACGAGGTAACCCATACAATTCAACAGGGGCACACAAGTTCGATAATACAGCGTAATCCGCAACCTAACAGCAGTGATACTTCATTTTATGAGGCACAAATCAACAACCCTGAACATGACGATCATCATGCTCAACCTGAGGTTAATTGGGCGTGGATGTTTATGGCGAACTCTAATTCAGACAATAGCGTACGTTCTGAACAAGATGCATCCCCTATATTCGATGCATGGCCGAACAATCTTCCGCTTATGTTATCTAATAGCGGGGAACCAGGTTATCGAATTGACCAAGATCATCTGCCATCACGCTATTTTTGCCCTGGTGCATGTCATTCCATTAACCTATCTCATCAAGCTGACTCTTATCAGCGAATGGCTGCACAACAAAGACGAGCGCGATTAGCGGCTTGGTCAACTTTACATGGACAACAACACGGTGCAGAGCTTGAGCAGCAATCTGAAAGTTTGAGTGAGGATATTACTCAAGGCGAGTTTCAGACTTCTCAATTGAGATTACAACTGTTTGATTTGGCTATCGGAAGTGACAATTTTATCACTGAAAATATGCGAGATTCATGGGCTAAGGCTCAGCAGTCGAGCCTGTTTTTAGAGGGGGTGTTGCAGATAGAGTCCTTTGCTTTAATGCCTGAACTGATACAAGAGATTCGACTCTCATTCGTTAATTATTTTAATGCAATGACCCTAAGCTTGCGGGATCGAGATAGTCAACAGCGTGAACGATTGCACTTTATAAATGATAGAGGACCTTGCCCAAATTGCCATAGTTCAGCACAGCCTAGTTCCCCTGTTTTCGAGTTAGATAGTTTCGACGTGGAAAGAAGTGCTCTGTTTCAGATGCCTTCTCAGTTGCAGAACCAAGTTACTGCCAACTGGCTAGAAAATATGGAATCTGATACTAACACTGATAGCCAGCAAACCGCAGAGGAAGTGGGCCCAATTGGGGGGCATGAAACGCGCTTGTTAGACGCCAGAACACAAGCTCGAGAAGCTAATACCCCGGCACAGTTCAGAGCATTGATCGCTGAGTTTCGAAGCACTTCACAAATAATGGATGAACTGCTAACGGCTGCAGTTCCGCAAAATCAACACTCAACAGCCATTGTTGAACAATTCAATTATAGTCAGCAACGCCTACACAGACAAAGGGAATTTTTCAATTTGTACTCGGATGCAGTTAAAATTCAAGCTATTTTTTATCCAAAACCTGAAGAAGTTGATCAACTTGGTCAAGTTGAAAATGCCCAAGGGATTAAGGAAGATGCCGCCAACGGTTTACCGTGGCTGTTCTATCTAACCCATACACCTAGCAATGATGGTTCAAACGTGATTCCGGAGAATTTCGAGTGGAAGTTACATGATCTTAGTTCTCCACAAAGCAGCGCGAGGACGGTCAAAGTTCGCCATAGATTAAGCAATATCGAACGAATTTTTCGAGGCGATTTAAATGCAATCGAAAGACAAGATCCACCAAGATCTTTGTTTGAACAACTGGATCATAAAAATTTTTTCTCCAAAGGGCATCTTTACTGGAATTATCCACACTCGCGACAAACTGATTCAATTGAGACCACAGCGTCAGCAACATTTTGGGACTGGATAACAGGTATTGGTATGGCTGCTGCTTTACTGGGAAGTTTGGTCTTTGCGCCGTTTAGCACCCCTATGTTAGCGTCTGTAATGTTAGGTACTGGTTTGACAATTGCGGGCAGAGTTGGAGACTACAATGAGCGCAGTGAACATGGTGTATTGACAGACGCAGATGTAAATATGTTTTATTGGGACTTATCTATGGACATAGTTTCAGCTCTCTCATTGGGTATGGGCCGGGTGATGACAGGGGCGGTGCAGGCTGGAAGAATGGCTAGGGCTGCGCGAACATCTAAATATTGGTTTGCCCTACAGCGTGTAGAATTGGGTATGAATGTCACTAATGTTGGAATTATTGGTGCGGAATTAGCTGGTCAGTACTATGCTATTAAAAATGCCAACATGACGCCAGAGCAGGAACAAAGAGCACTTCGCCAATTGACTATGTCGGGCGTAATTAGCGGTGGCCTATCTTTCATTCCCGTTTATACCGGAGCCCGAGATTTACAGGTTGGCGATACTATTCGTTTAGGTATTCACCCCGATAACGCAAACTTACCAGCGGGTTATGCAGATGAAGGAGTCGGTAGGGGGAGCATACCCCCTAACCAATCTGTTATTAGCGACGATTTGACCTCAGGTGGACGTGTTCACCCAAGGGAGTTAGAAACGAGTGTGCATCAGCGGGCGCACCAAAATAGGGCTGAATTCCATTTAGGTGATGGTTCGCACGGCATAGCACCCGCAGGAGAAGGTAATGCGAAGGGATTTTACTTTTGTAGTAACCAATGTGCACTTTTGTTGCAAAAGTTGAACAGTATTGTAGATGTATTACCTCCCAACTTTCCTGGTAGAGATATTTATGTTGGTCTGCGCAACCAAGTTCGCCATGCAAATGGGCGATTACGCTCAGGTAACCTGACTGCTGCTGAGGCTGATGTTAAAGCTACAGAGTTTGCTGCGGCTTTAGGGCGGCAAGCCGCGTTTGAACCCAGTATTAATCGTTTATTGCAAATGTCACCACAGCATATCGAAGTCAATAGCAATAGTATCCGTGAACAGCTGAGTTCGTATGCAGATATTGCACGAGTGCATTCCACAGCACAGCGGCATCCCAATGGACGAGTAAGGGAAAGTGATATTGCTCCTGATTCACCAGAGGGCCTTGGAATAGGGCAAGCAGATGTTGGCCAGGTACCTAGAGGACATCGACTTCCTAGAGCAACTGAGGTCGCTGATAGAAATATAAGCGGTGGCTTTTGGGGAGGTCAACGAGGTCATTCTCAATGGTTTTCAGATCACGAAGGTGTTAATTCAATAACAGGTTTTAGTGCAGTTCCATATCGTAATGGCGAGCCTGTTTTAACACAGTGGGCGCAAGAACAGGTTATTCTTAACAGAATGACCGGAATTAATGATTCTGATTTTGCAGCAGCAGATAGAGGCTTGTTACGACAATACCCTGGAAGATGGCGTAATCAGACCGCTGTAGCTAGTTGGCGCATAGAACAGCAACTGACATGGCATCATGAACCCGATTTAGAGACCATGTCATTAGTACCTAGAGCATTGCACGGTAACGTGCCTCATCTTGGTGGTGCTTCTATGGCTAGAGCAGGTCAACAAGTAGAACGGGTTCCTGTGCTTGGTGATGAAAATCCCCTCTAAAAGTGTTGATGAGAATAGAAAGGAATTGGCTAGCCTTTTAGACGATATATGATGTAATTGAACTCGCCCTGAAGTTTCGTTTTAAGTTGAAATACACCAAAGCAAGCCTTAACTTGCTCTGTTTATATCTTGTTTAACTCATTTTCTTTAGCCAACTCAGGGGGGCTATACTCAAAATGGGTCGAAAGACCGCCCAAGGCCATGCTGGTACATAGCTGTTTGCACCTTCTTTTTCGATAGCCTTAACCATGGCTTTACAGCCTGTTTCTGTATCTACAATAAAGGGAACTTTTTTAACTTTTTCGTTAATTTCACTTTTGATAAAACCAGGATGCACTGTGGATACTTTAATTGGTGTGTCTAATACATCAATTCTCATGCCTTCCGTGAGGGAGCTTAACCCAGCTTTTGTGGCAGCATAAACGTTCATTGCTCTGCGTGCGCCACGAATGGCACTAATGGAGGAAATTGTGACTAAGTGACCCGCATTTTGTTGTCTGAATATGGCCATGGCGGCCTCACACTGGGCAATTGCTGAAACAAAGTTGGTGATGGCTGTCTGCTTATTGGCGTAAAAATATCCTGTACCAATAGGCGCACCTTTTCCCATGCCTGCATTTACAATTACTCTGTCGAGTTGGCCAAATTCTTGATGGAATTGGTCAAATACTTCAAACACTTGATCATGGTTGTCGACGTCTAAAGATTTAATTGACACCTTAATATTAGGATTGATGCTGAGTAGTTCTTGTTTTAACTCTTCCAAGCGCTCAATACGGCGAGCACACAAGGCTAGGTTTCTGTCCATTTTGGCAAACTCGATGGCCATGCCTTTACCAAGACCAGAGCTGGCACCGGTAATTAATATATTTTTTCTGCTCATTGTTAGACTACGCTTGTTAAGGGTTAAGGGTTAAGGGTTATTTATAGGTGATTAATGCTCTATTTTCACCTTCGAAATGGCTGTGTTCGTTTAAGGTAGACAAAAATACTCTAGAAGGAGTATTCACTAATTTGGTTATACCGCAATTAACTAGGGTCCAATTTACCTGCATGACTTTTTCCGCAGGCACCCCTAACAAATACTGGCTGACCACAGATATAGGCCCACCAGAGGTGAAAACCGCTACTTTTTTGGCGCCGTTTGCGTTTTTAGTGACATTGTTTAAGGCGTTGATGACACGTTTCTGGTAGCAATCCCAAGATTCCACATATTGCCCACAGTGCTGACCAGACATCCAGCGATTCATGGCATCGTTAAACAGTTTTTCAAAAGCCTGTTTGGGATGATCTTGTTTTAATAACCAGCTTTTAACCGAGGGCGCATCAGCGAACTCTGGCCCCATTTGGGCAATGATGTCGTTATGATCGTATTCATTCCAACTGGCATCAATATTCCAGTTCGCCTCGTCTAGCTGTGAATCCATACCAGATAAACAATTTTGTAAGGTCTGTTTATGCCGTAGCATACTGCCTAAAAATACTTTATCGAAACTGCCTATCCGACTTTGCAATGCACCGCCTAATACCTTAGCTTGCTGGTGCCCTATATCGGACAGTTTATCGTAATTTTGTTGGCCAAAAGATGCTTGACCATGCCGAATCAAATAAATAGCCGTCAAAGTTTTTCCTATTCAGTTGTTGTTATCGCCATAAAATAAGCTTGATGGGGTTCAACAAGCTTATTATTGACTGTATTGGCTTAGCGTATTAACCGTGTTACGGCCATTGCGCTTACTTATTTAAATACTTTTTCAGCTCAATACGGGTGACCATACCTTGGTGAACTTCATCTGGACCATCGGCTAGTCTCAAAGAGCGAGCTGATGCGGCAAATCGTGCAAGGGGGAAGTCACTGCACATTCCAGCGCCACCATGGAACTGGATAGCCATGTCTACCACATTTTGCAACATTCTAGGCACAACCACTTTGATCGCCGAGATTTCTGTCATGGCATTTTTAACACCGACTGCATCAATTTTCCAGGCGGCACTTAAGGTTAGTAGTCGAGCTTGATCTATCGCCATGCGAGCTTCAGCAATACGTTCCTGATTACCACCCAATTTAATGATAGGTTTGCCGAATGCTTCACGTGCCTGTCCACGTAAAATAGCTAATTCAAGGGCTTTTTCTGCCATACCGATAGCGCGCATACAGTGGTGAATACGGCCAGGACCAAGTCGGCCTTGAGCAATAGCAAACCCTTTGCCCATACCCATAATGATGTTTTCTTTAGGCACACGCACATTAGTAAAGTGCATTTCACCATGGCCATACGGGGCATCGTAATCACCATAGGCGGTTAACATACGTTTAATTTCAATACCTTCGCTATCAAGAGGGACTAGCACCATGCTGTGTTGTGCATGTCGGTCATTTTCGGGGTTAGATAAGCCCATAAAAACGGTAACTTTGGCGTTAGGGTGACCTAGCCCTGTACTCCACCATTTTTTGCCATTAATCACGGCTTCATCACCGTCTAACTCTATTGTAGCTGCCATGTTGGTTGCATCTGAGGACGCAACTTCGGGTTCAGTCATGCCGAACACAGAACGGATTTCGCCAGCTAATAAAGGCGTTAACCATTGTTGTTTTTGTGCTTCTGAGCCAAAGTGATAAAGCACTTCCATATTGCCTGTGTCTGGCGCATTACAGTTAAAAATTTCTGGGGAGAAGGGGACGCGGCCCATTTCTTCGGCCAAAGGTGCGTATTCTAAACAACTTAGTCCTTTGCCCAGTTCGTCGTCGGGCAAAAATAAATTCCACAATCCTTGTTCACGGGCTTTTACTTTCAAGCGTTCTACATCAGGATGCAGTGTCCAGTTTTTCCAGTCACCACCGGGATTCATTTCTTCCATTTCAGCGTAGATTTTACTTTCAATGGGGTAAACATTTTCTTGCATAAAGGTTTTTAGGCGAGAAAGGTAATCTTGTGCTTTTTGACTGTGCTCGAAATGCATAATCGTCTCCGAATAATTAACTTGCTGACTAGCATAAACACTGTTGCCATCTGAATGAAATGAAATATACTTAATTAGTTATGTGAATTTAATTCATGGTGGGTTGTGGCGGAAATAAAACAAATTCAAAGATTAGATTTAAATTTATTAAAAGTATTTGAGAGTCTATATCTGGAACAAAATATGACAAGAACCGCTGAGCGGCTGAATATCACCCCTTCTGCAGTGAGCCATGCGGTAAAACGACTAAGGGATTGTCTGCAAGATCCATTGTTTGAACGCAGCAAAAATAAGATGGTGCCAACCCCAGCTTGTAAACGCATGGCACCACTAATTATCGATAATCTGAGTCGCCTTCGGCAAATTTTGCAACAGTGGGGCGAGTTTGATCCCCTAACCAGTAAAAACCACTTTCGCATTGCTATGCACGATGCCCTTGAGCCCACCATTTTGCCAAGCATTGCTAAGATACTGTTTGAGAAAGCACCGAATATCACCTTTGCGAGTGTGAAAGTAGAGCGAAATCAACTTGCTAAGGGACTAACTTCAGGGCAGTTTGATTTGGCGTTTGATATTGCTATGCCCCTTAAACCACCTATTCGTCACGAAAATGTGCGCAATGATAAATTTATGATTTTAATGGACAGGCATCATCCGTTGCTGAAAAATGCCAAATCATCAAAACAGCCAATTGCCCATGGGCAGTATTTTGCAGCAGAACATATTAGTGTTTCCCATCGCCCAACTGGGGCGGTGTTAGAAGATTTTATGCTGCAAGAGCAGGGCTTCACCCGCAAGGTGTCGGTGCGCTGTCAAAACTACTATGCAGCAAAAGAAATTTTGAAAGGCTCGCCGTTTTTATTAACCTTACCCAGTTCATTAGGTGCCCATTTATTGGATAAGGAATTAATCTCAGTGGCTGTGCCCTTCGATATGCCGCTTATCTCAACGCACATGTATTGGCATCAAAACACCGAAGAAGACTCGGCCCTGAGTTGGTTTAGGGAAGCATTACATAAAATAATGGTAGATAACCATCAACCGCTAATTTAACCATTTAGCTCGGAATAATCATGCCTGAACCACTTAAAAATCTTTTTAACCATGATGTTATTCGCCATATGGCCAAGCATTTTTCCAGCCATGCTAATGCCAGTTGTGGTGAAGGTTTTGATGCAGCGGCTTTTATCGAGATTGCGTCGAATAATTTAGAGAGCTTAGAGCTGAAACAACGTTCAGCGCAAATTATGCAGGCAATGAAACATTGCTTACCTGATAACTTTAACCTTGCCGCAGACATCATGTTAAAAAGCCTAGCCCCTGAGCATAACAGTGATTTATCGCAACATGCTGACTTGACGTTGGGTTTAAACGGCTGGGCAATTATGCCCATGGCTGAATATGTTGGAGTTTATGGGCAAGATGAGTTTAATACTGCAATGACTTTGTTTTACGCCTTTACCCAACGATTTACCGCAGAGTTTGGCATACGTCACTTCTTGTTAAGCAGCCCACAAAAGACCCTCAACACCATGCTCAAGTGGTGTGACGATGACAACCACCATGTAAGACGCTTAGCATCTGAAGGTTGTCGTCCGCGTTTGCCATGGGGCATGCAGTTACCTATTTATATTCAGAACCCCCAGCCCATTATTGAACTGCTGGAAAAGTTAAAAGACGATAACGAAGAATATGTGCGTCGTTCTGTGGCGAATAATTTAAATGATATTGCCAAAGATCACCCAGACTTAGTGGCCGATACGTTACAACTATGGGGAAAAGGGGCGAGTCCTGAGCGCAAAAAATTGTTACGTCATGCAGGCAGAACCTTGCTCAAACAGGGGCACCCTAAAGTGTTGCAGAGTTTTGGCTACTTTCCTGCGCAATTAAAGAATGTGATATTAAATATTGAAGAAGTGGTTGAATTTGGTTCAAAATTGCCATTTTCGTTGCAGATAGAAGCAAGTTCTATGAAAAAGCAGTTATTAATGGTGGACTTTGCTATCCATCATTTGAAAGCCAATGGCGAGTTAACAGCAAAAGTTTTTAAGTGGAAAACTATCACCCTAGAATATGGACAGCCATTGTTACTCACCAAATCTCATCCCTTTAAAGCAATCACAACTCGACGCTACTATCCAGGCGTTCATAAGTTAGAGGTGCTCATTAACGGGGTGAGCGTTGCTCTTAAAAGCTTTGAGCTAAAAATGGATGTAGAATAGAAGTTTGGATATTTAATTTATTCTATAGGCAGGTAAATCGACACCTTGAACGCTATTCCCGCGCATTTTAAGTAACCCTAAATAACGCTCTTCGCCGGTGCTGGAAAATTCAAAGGAAAATTCGGTGTACCAATCTAGCTTGGCTTTGAAAAAAATCACTTTGGTTTTGCTGCGGGCAATACTGATTAATTGCAGGCCGTTTGTTTCACAATACTTTTCCAAATACACTTTCGCTTGTTCCGATATGTCACGAATCCGCCAAAACTGAAATACAATTGCTGCAATAATAAAAAGAACCAGTATATCGGTAAGATTAAAATTCATTCACGAGTCCTGGCGTTGATGAGCTGAAAATAAATGGCCAACGGCGGCGGATAAACTGTTGGATTTATTGGGGGTGCGCAACATCGATAATACTTGCTCACGTATATCTGGCAGCTGCACCAAGTCTTGGAAAATCCCCATAAATAAATCGAAATTAGCATCGGCTTCAGCAACTTTTTCGAAAAAGTTAAGTAATAACTCTGGTGTGGCTAGGTGATGCCAAAGGCGTCCTGAAATAATCACTAATATATTGTGTTTATTCGACAACTGGCTTTGTAAGGTTTGATTCAGGATCGCTACTACCTTTTCTGAGTCGCTGGTTTGGGACAAAGCTCGTAAACCATGCTGCCATTTAACTTCATCTTCTGGATGTTGGTTTAACCAAGTCACTATGGTTTGCACGCAGGCATCCGGTAAAGGGTAATTTTCCATGCTAATAAGTAGCTGATACTGCACTTGTTCTGGAAACTGTGAAAAGTGGCGGCAAATGGCGTTGTATATTTCTACGGAGTGTATCTCTGCCACTAAATCGCTTAACCCTTGCAGTGCGATACTCTGCCAATCAATTACCATGGGTGATTGAATATAAGCTTTGGCTGCGTCAAAGTATTGGGATTTCCCTAAGCTTAAAACCTTTTTACTTTTACTGTTAAAATCAGCAATTTGATTTTGATTCGGCACAAAAGAGTAAGGGTTTTCAGGAAGTTGCCCATTCTTTTTATCTGCGTTTTCTAATTCCGCACCTAAAGCATCAACAATGATCTGTAAAAAGTGATTGCGGCAGGCAGAGACGATAAAACCATTTTCATCAGTAGGAAGCTTCACAAACCAAATATATTGTTGTTCGGAGCGAGTTTTATCCCAAAAGACAATGCCAAACCACCCATGTTGTGCTCTGGTGAAAGCGGGTTTAATTTGGCCATTTTCTTGTTCTAAGAATTCTTGGCTTGGAATTTCTCGAATGGTTCGACCCATATCGAACACGCGATAATCAGTACCTGCGTGGAGTAAAAATTCACTAATAGAAGAAATTTCGTGCTTGCTCATAATCAGTTTAGGGTAATATGTTGAGTGTGCTAAATGTGAAGTGGCAGAGTATATCTTTTTGTGTGGCGATTAAAAAGAAATCACAGATAAATAACCATCTCAAAATGAACACCCGTCTAAGGTAAAAATAAATAAAGTGTCATGACAATCTCCCGTACTGAAATACTAAACCGGCTAAGCAATTTGGAAGTTGTAATGCGAAGGGAAAAATTGTGGGCGGCTCAGGCTCCTTCACAAGATGCATTAAAAAGTGAACTCCCTTTTGCCTTTGACACTCTGAGCATTGAACAGTGGCTACAGTTTGTGTTTATTCCCAAGATGACAGAATTAATTAACCGAGGTTTGGCGTTGCCTAACTCAATGGTGATTTTACCCGCGGTACAAAACTCGTTGCGGGAAGAGGATTATCCGTTGGTATATAAAGCTATCAATGAAATCGATTTATTATTTAATGCAGGTAACCCCAAGTCATGACGTTAACCATTTTATATCAAGATGAATATGTAGTCGCAATCGATAAACCCGCCGGTTTATTAGTTCATCGCAGTATGATCGATCGTCATGAAACCCAGTTTGCAATGCAAATTCTGCGTGATCAGTTGGGGCAGCATGTTTTTCCTGTTCACCGCCTCGATAAACCCACCTCGGGTGTGTTGTTATTTGCTTTGTCGTCTGAAGTGGCTAGAGCCTTAACCGAGCAATTCACCAACAAACATATTGCCAAAACCTACTTCGCAATTGTGCGTGGGTATTGTCCTGATAGCGGCAGAATTGATTACCCGCTGAAAGAGAAGCTGGATAAGATTGCTGACAAAAAGGCACGTCAAGATAAACCCCCTCAAGACGCAGTGACTGATTACGAGTGTTTGCAGCAATTCGAGTTACCTTTTGCCGTAGGTCGTTATCAAACTGCTCGCTATTCACTTGTTAAATTGCATCCGTTGACCGGTCGTAAACATCAGTTGCGAAGACACATGGCGCATATTCGACATCCAATTGTGGGAGATACCACACACGGAGACGGCAAACAAAATGCATTTATACGGGATCAATGTGGCCTTGTTGGATTAGGGCTAACCTGCAGTGAAATGACTCTCAGTCATCCAATCACACAAAATACGCTGAAAATTCGTTGTCAATTTGATATAAGAATGTCAGCGTTAATTGAACAATGGGGCCTTGGCCTCGATGAACTAAAACAACTAACTGGCCCAACCGCTAGTTAAACAATCTAAGGAACGTTTTACGATGGTAGATGTGGGAATTTTTGTGGGCTCTGTATACGGTAACGCCCAGCATGTTGCAGAACAAGTTGAGGAGATGATTGCTGAAAAAGGGCACAGCGTAGAACTTTTTATTGATGGCACCTTGGATAACTTTAAAGAGACCAAATCGGTTCTTTTTATTAGCTCAACAACGGGACAAGGGGACGTACCTCCGAACCTAGAGTTTCTAATTATGGACATGAAAGACACTATGCCATTGATGGACCAAAAACCTTTCGCAGTCGCGGGGCTTGGTGATAGCAGTTACGGCGATAGTTTTTGTGGTGCTGGCAAACAAATATTTGAAGTACTTCTTGAGCTTCAAGGGCAACCCGTTGCAGATCTTTTAATTGTTGATGCCATTGAAACCTTAGAGCCAGAATTAGAAGTGGTGCCTTGGGTTGAAAGTCTTTTGCCTAAACTAACGGCTTAAAAATTCGATCAACATCTATTGGCTGAAAAGCTCAACAAGGATAACTGCGAGGTTAAATCAATTCTTGCAGTGGTATCCTTACTTTTCCATCTAGCAAAACCACTCTGTCCTACAACAAGTAGCCCTTTTTAACAGGGCTATCTTTTTGACGAGAAATAGCTTTATACTAATTTTCAACGGGCTTTAGGGTCATTCCTAAGTCCATCGCTATTGCATTCCTAACCTTCAACCGGAGAACGTTTTAATGGCCAAGGAGCAAGTGAAAGCCAGGGAATTTGCAGTAAAATTACATGCTGACCAAAAGTATGGAAAACATCCTTACTCCTATCATTTGGATGATGTAGCCGCTAAAGCAAAGGCATTTGGACAAGATGCCGAAGTGATCGCTTACCTCCACGATGTGGTGGAAGATACCTCTGCAACGATTGAGGATATTGAACATCAGTTTGGCAAATTAGTTGCTGATTGTGTGGCCGTTGTAACCGACGAAAAAGGCGCTACTCGACAAGAGCGCAAAAAGAAAACCTACCAAAAAATGGCAAAAGTGACTGGCGAAACAGAGTTGGCGCTAATCGTAAAAGTGTGTGACCGCCTATCAAATGTAAAAACTAGTGTGAAAGACCAAAATTCAAAAATGTTTAGTATGTATTGCCGCGAACACGATGTATTTCGCACATCTGCATACCGCCAAGGGTTGTGTGATGAATTGTGGCAAGAACTAGACAAACTCATCGCAACCTCTAAGCAAAACTAATTTCCTCACGAAAATTTCCTAGCAGCTAGACATGGGGGTCCATGCAATTAAATATGGGTGTCCATGTAATTAAACATGGGTGTCCATGTAATTATCATGGGTGTCTAGTTAAGAAAAGTGAGCCTGTCCACGTAGTTAAAACATGCCTGTCCACGATATTGGGTTTAAGTGGTTTATGGTGGGTGTCCATGTAATTAAACATGGGTGTCTAGGTTAGGAGTCTGCTGTACACAGTTGTGTGGGGGATATAAAAAACCCTGTAAAAGGAATTATTTTACAGGGTTGGTTTGTGTTTTTTTATAACCCGTTAAAGGTTATGAGTAGGCTATTCTGCAGCGCGTAGAAGTGCGTTGATGCCAACTTTTGAGCGTGTTTGTGCGTCTACTTTTTTGACGATTACCGCAGCGTAGAGGCTATATTTGCCATCTTTGCTAGGTAGGCTGCCCGATACTACAACTGAACCTGCTGGAACACGACCGTAGTGGACTTCGCCAGTTTCGCGATCATAGATGCGCGTGCTTTGGCCGATGTATACACCCATGGAAATAACACTGCCTTCTTCAACCACCACACCTTCAACAATTTCTGAACGTGCGCCGATAAAACAATTGTCTTCAATAATGGTTGGGTTGGCTTGTAACGGCTCTAAAACACCACCGATTCCAACGCCGCCCGACAAATGCACGTTTTTACCGATTTGTGCACAAGAACCAACAGTAGCCCAAGTGTCAACCATAGTGCCTTCGTCAACAAAAGCGCCTATGTTTACATATGAAGGCATTACTACTACGTTTTTGCCCACGAAAGAACCGGTTCTTACCGCTGCTGGTGGAACAATGCGTACACCTTCGGCTTCAAATTGTGCTTTTGTATAGTCGGTATATTTTAATGGTACTTTATCGAAGAAGCGACTTTCTGCGCCTTCCATAACATCGTTATCATTGATGCGAAAATATAAAAGCACCGCTTTTTTCAGCCACTGGTGAACAACCCATTCTCCGCCTATCTTTTCTGCAACTCTGGCTTCACCAGAATTCAATAAATCTATGGCACTAATGACCGCTTGCTTGGTTGCGTCATCTACAGACGCTGCTGTAATCGAAGCTCTATTTTCAAACGCTGCTTCTATTTGGTTTTTTAACTCTGACATGCTTCACCGCTAGTTGAGGGTTGATCTAATAATTGGGTTAATCGTTTTTTAAGTTGAACTTGTTGCTCAGTGGTGAGGGCTTGTTCTTGTTCATTGGCAATAATAAACAAATCTTCTGCCCGCTCACCAATGGTCGATATTTTTGCCACGTGTAAGGTTAATTTTAGCTCGACAAATAAGTGGCCTACTTTAGCGAGTAAGCCTGGTGCATCCAATGCTTCTAACTCCACCATAGTGACGTCGCTGTTACCTTGGTAAAAGCGAACTTTGGTAGCAACGTCCAATTGTTTCATCCGACGGGACATTTTACGTCTGTTGTTATGTTCTCTGCCAGGTTTAGCAAGTTGGTCTTCTATCGCTTCCACTAAGCTTTTTAAACGGCTAGGGGAGGATATACGAGAGCCATCTTGTTCTAACAAAATAAAGCTATCGAAAACATAACCATCGTCGGTAATGGTAATTTGTGCATCGTGTATCGAACAATTTCGGCTATCTAACACCGAGGCAATTTGTGCAAAAAGTGCGGGACGGTTTTTACCATAAACTAATAGCTCAGTGCCAGCTTTTGCTGTGGAATCATTTAGCGCTATGGTGAGGTTATTCTCGTCTTTGCTTTCGGCTTTTGCTACTTCTGTGGCATGCCATGCCAATTGCATCGGGCTGAATCTGGCAAAATAGTCATTACTTAAGCGATGCCAAAATTGGTCTATTTGTGCGCCAGTCACCCCTTGTTTGTTCAACATTTCTCTGGCTTCTACCTGATGTTTATTAACTCTTTCAAGTAAGGTTATGCCGCACTGAAGGCCATTATCTAAGGCCTTTTGGGTTAATAAGTACAATTCTCTGATTAATGATGCTTTCCAATCATTCCAAAGATTATTATTGGTCGCTCGGATATCCGCTAGAGTTAGGGCGTATAAGTGTTTTAAATGATTTTGGCTCTTAACAGCTCGGGCGAAATCACCAATGATTTCTGGGTCATATATGTCTCTGCGCTGGGCAACCACAGACATTAGCAAGTGATTTTCTACTAACCATCTAATTAGTTCAGCATCATCGCCATCGATGCCGTGGGATTGGCAAAAGGTGACCACATCTGCCGCACCTAAAACTGAATGATCGCCATTTCTGCCTTTTCCAATATCATGGAAAATAGCAGCTAAATATAATAATTCTGGTTTATCTGTTTCTCTAACGATCTTTTTACAGCGGGGAAAATCTCGGTTTTCGTCACTGTGATAACTATAAACATGTTTAACCAATCTATGGGTATGTTCATCTACTGTGTAAGCGTGGAATAGGTCAAATTGCATCATGCCCACGATGTTGTCCCATTGGGGCAAGTAAGCTTGCAGGATGCCGTGTTTATGCATTAAATCCCAGCCTAAACCAAAAAAGTCAGGGTGTCGCATAAGCTGCATAAACAACTCACGACATTTAGGGATTTCACAGTAGTATTGACCATTTAATTTTCTTCGTGCATTACGAAGTTGGCGTAAACAACTTGAGTGTAAGCCGGTGCAATCAGGGGTGTTAGCAATTAATAATAAGAATGAAAGAATATCTTCAGGAGCGGTAAAAACATCGTCTTGAAGGGGACTAATTAAGCCATCTAACAATTCAAAATTATCATCGATAATGCGATGGTTTTTAACTTTTAACTCTAGAATATCCTGCTTGAAATATTGCAGTAACATGCCGTTAAGTTCAGACACGCGGCGTACGGTTCGAAAGAATGATTTCATCATTCTCTCTACTGCTTGTTTTCCTTCACCATATCCAAGTCGTTCAGCTACATCAGTCTGATAATCGAACAGTAAGCGGTTTTCGCTGCGGCCGGAAATTAAATGCAAGGCAAAGCGTATTTGCCAAAGGTGAGAACGAGACTCTATTAACTCTGCCCATTCTCTTTCGGTAAAATAACCGTGTTCAACCAATTCATGGCCATTCCAAACGTTAAAGTGTTGTTTAGCTACCCAACCAATGGACTGGATGTCCCGCAAACAGCCTGGGTTTTCTTTGACGTTTGGTTCAAGGTTATAAGAGGTATCGTTAAATTTTCTATGGCGTTCTATTTGTTCTTCATATTTAGCCGTGAAAAAGTCTTTGCTGGACCAATACCCTTTGCCTTTTAGTTTTTTTTGCAGTGCATCAAAGCTAGATTCACTGCCTATTAATAATCTTGATTCCACCAAATTTGTGGCGATGGTGGTGTCTGCTTTGGCTAAATTGAAGGTTTCTTTGATTGTGCGAACAGACTGACCTACATCTAATTTAATGTCCCACAAGAAGGTGATGAAGGTACTAATCTTTTCCTGGAGTTTAGCATTGATGGTTTTATCGCTTAGAATCAGCAAATCGACATCAGAGTGAGGTTGCAGTTGGCCTCGACCATATCCGCCAACGGCGACTAGGGCTAGGCCTTTTTGATTATCTAAATCTACTAATCTCCAAGCGCGCAACAGCAATGCATCGATGAAAACAGCTCTCTCGTGGACTAACTGATCCACCGGAACTTTAGTGAATTCCTGAGTCAACCATTCTACGCTGTCTGTTACGCACTTTTTGAAGCTGCTAATGTCATTAATATCAGTGATTTTCTGAATGTTTTCAATAAGCTGATCTAGTGACAATGTTAGTACCTCAAAAAGCTGGATAAGACGACAGTACGCCAAATATAAACAGACTAAAAAATTTCAATCTGTAAATCAAAGTGTCCATTAACCTAAGTTGTATAGCAAATAACTAATTTACGTTAGTCATAATCATTAATAATAAGTAAAAAAATACTCTGAATTAATGACTTATCACTCTATCAATGGTTTCGTCGTCTCTAAGAGTCAGAATTTCTACCCCGTTTTTAGTAACCAATAAGGTATGTTCCCACTGGGCACTTAAACTGCGATCTTTAGTTACCACAGTCCATTGATCAGGCAATATTTTTGAATAACGTTTGCCGGCATTTACCATAGGTTCAATGGTCAAACACATGCCTTCTTGCAACTCAACACCGGTATTCGGTCGTCCGTAATGAACCACTTGTGGTTCCTCATGGAAGTTAGCACCTATGCCATGACCACAATATTCGCGCACGATGGAGTAATTATGTTTTTCGGCATATTGCTGAATTACGTGGCCAATATCGCCTAAACGAGCGCCGGGTTTGACCAGTTCAATACCTTTATATAAGCACTCTTGGGTGACTCTAATTAATCGCTCAGCCAAAATACTAGGCTTACCTACAACAAACATTTTTGAAGTATCGCCGTGGTAACCATCTTTAATAACGGTGACATCAATATTGATGGAATCGCCGTCTTTTAGTTTTTTGTCTGAAGGAATGCCGTGACAAATAACATGGTTAACTGACGTACAAATAGATTTAGGGAAAGGGGGATGCCCATAATTTAAAGGCGCAGGAATACATTTCTGTTCATTGACAATATAATCATGACAGATTTGATTGAGTTCATTAGTTGTTACGCCCTTTTTAACATAGGGGCCAATCATCTGTAATACGTCAGCGGCTAATCTGCCTGCCACACGCATCTTTTCAATTTCATCTGGTGTTTTAATCGTGATTGTCAATTTTGCGTCCTAAAAAAATAACTCATTGCAATAATGGGCTGAATTGTATCTTTTCAGCTCAAAAATGTATAGATGAGTAGAGGAAATGCAAGTTTAGTTTATTTATGTTGTTTCCCATGGCCCGCCTATCGCTTTTTACTTGCGTGACAGGGTGCAGCATGGTATAAAGCGCACCGCAAATTCAATAGCATCATTTTTGTGCTCTGAATAATTGCGAAATTAACTAATAACACACATACATCGACACATTTGTCGGGGTGTCTGTTTCGGGTTTGCCGCCTGAACGGATCGATAGATGGGATGTATGGAGGCCTAACCCCAATTTGAGGAAATTAATAATGGCAAACGTATCTATGCGTGACATGCTCCAGGCGGGCGTGCACTTCGGTCACCAGACTCGTTACTGGAACCCAAAAATGAAACCTTTCATCTTTGGTGCTCGTAACAAAGTTCATATCATCAACCTTGAAAAAACAGTACCTTTGTTCAATGAAGCATTGAACTACATTAGCGGTGTTTCTGCTAAAAAAGGTAAAGTTCTTTTTGTAGGTACTAAACGCGCAGCTAGCGACGCAGTTAAAGAAGCAGCACAGAAATGTGACCAATTCTACGTTAACAAGCGTTGGTTAGGTGGAATGTTGACTAACTGGAAAACAGTACGTCAATCAATCAAGCGTTTGAAAGAGCTAGAGCAACAGTCTCAAGACGGCACTTTCGAAAAGTTGACCAAAAAAGAAGTATTAATGCTTCAACGCGAAATGACTAAGCTAGAAAGCAGCTTAGGTGGTATCAAAGACATGGGCGGTCTTCCTGACTGTTTATTCGTTGTTGATGCTGATCACGAGCACATTGCAATCACTGAAGCACGTAACTTGGGTATCCCAGTTATTTCAGTAGTTGATACTAACTCTAACCCAGATGGTGTTGATTACATCATTCCTGGTAACGACGATGCAATTCGTGCTGTTCAATTGTACTTAAACGCTGCAGCTGACGCTGTAAGCCAAGGTCGCGAACAAAACCTTGAAGTACAAGCTGAGCAAGACGATTTCGTTGAAGCAGCTGAGTAATTAAAACGTCACGACTTGCTTGTCGTGAACGTGTCATTTTTCTGTGACGTAAGTACAGTAAAATGACAAACATCTCATCAGGGGCGGTAATTATTTACGGCCCCTGTTTCTTAAGTTAAGAACCATTTATAAATGCTGAGGAAACCAAAATGGCAGTGACAGCAGCCCTAGTAAAAGAACTTCGCGAGCGCACCGGCGCCGGCATGTTGGATTGTAAAAAAGCATTGGTAGAAACCGACGGTGATGTCGAGCTAGCAATTGAAAATATGCGTAAATCTGGTCAAGCAAAAGCCGCTAAAAAAGCTGGCCGTATTGCAGCCGAAGGCGTGATCATGACTAAAGTTGCTAATGGTGTAGCAACTATGATGGAAATCAACAGTGAAACTGACTTCGTTGCTCGCGATGATGGTTTCTTAGCCTTTGCTAACAAATTAGTTGATGTTGCTTCTGCAAATAAAATCAACGACATGGATACGCTTAATAACAGCGAAATCGATGGCGTAACTGTTTCTGATGCACGTGACACTCTAGTAGCAAAGATTGGCGAAAACATTTCTCCTCGTCGTGTTATTTCTGTTGAAGGCGACAACCTTGGTGCATACGTGCACGGTGGTCGTATCGGCGTAATCGCTATTTTGAATGGCGGTGACGAAGATTTGGCAAAAGACATCGCAATGCACATTGCAGCGGCTAGTCCTCAGTTTGTTAAACCTGAAGATGTTCCAGCTGAAGTTGTAGCGAAAGAGAAAGAAATTCAGCTTGAAATCGCTATGCAATCTGGCAAGCCTGCTGAAATCGCTGAAAAAATGGTTATCGGTCGCATGAAGAAATTCACTGGCGAAGTTAGCTTGACTGGTCAGCCTTTCGTTAAAGATCCTTCAAACACTGTTGGCCAACTTTTGAAAGCTAAAGGTGCTGACGTTATCAACTTCGTACGTTTTGAAGTTGGTGAAGGTATCGAGAAGAAAGAAGAAGATTTTGCAGCTGAAGTAGCAGCGCAAATGGAAGCCGCAAAGAAATAATTGAGCCTTTCGCTTTTGCGAAAAGCCAATGTCATATAAACTATCGGCACCTCAATATGAGGTGCCTTTTTATATGTACTATTTACGCGGATAAATTTAGTGGGTTTGCACCCCTTATCCAATTAACTAAGGAATTGCCAATAAATGAGTATCGCACCAAAATCTGCATATCGAAGAATTCTGCTAAAGTTAAGTGGTGAAGCCCTTATGGGTGACGAAGGATTCGGTATCGACGCCAAAGTTCTAGATAGAATGGCCCAAGAAATCAAAGAATTAGTTGAAATGGGTGTGCAAGTAGGATTAGTAATTGGCGGCGGAAATTTATTTCGCGGTGAGGGGTTAGCGAAAGCTGGGATGAATCGTGTCGTTGGTGACCACATGGGTATGTTGGCCACAGTAATGAACGGTTTAGCCATGCGTGATGCTCTTCATCGAGCATTTGTAAATGCCCGTTTAATGTCAGCGATACCCCTTAACGGTGTATGTGATGCATACAACTGGACTGAGGCCATTAGCCTTTTAAAATCTGGACGTGTGGTAATTTTTTCTGCTGGCACAGGTAATCCATTTTTTACCACTGATTCAGCGGCCTGCTTACGAGGCATAGAAATAGAGGCGGATGCAGTACTTAAAGGTACTAAGGTCGACGGGGTATACAATGATGACCCAGTGACGAATCCAGAAGCCGTATTGCTTAAAAACGTAAGTTACCAAGAAGTTTTAGAAAAAGAATTAAAAGTCATGGACTTAGCAGCCTTTACCTTGGCTCGCGACCATAGCTTGCCTATTCGCGTCTACAATATGAACAAACCAGGCGTGTTACGTCGTGTTGTTTTAGGTGAAGATGAAGGGACGACAATTTCCCATCAAGGCACAGATAATCAATAACAACGATCTAACAAACGATTAGAATTATAAGAATTAGGGAGATTGCAGTGATAAATGAAATTCATGATGATGCAAAACAACGCATGGAAAAAAGCATCAGTGCACTGAAAAGCCAATTAAGTAAAATTAGAACTGGCCGCGCTCATCCAGCGCTCTTAGATAGCATTATGGTGCCATATTACGGTGCCGATACACCACTTAAACAATTAGCTAATATTTTTGCCGAAGATGCAAGAACACTAGCTTTAACGGTATTTGATAAAAGTGCAGCTGCGGCTGTGGAAAAAGCGATTATGCAATCTGACCTTGGATTAAATCCAATGAGTTCAGGAGCTGCTATTCGAATTCCTTTACCACCGTTAACAGAAGAGCGTCGTAAAGATTTAATCAAAGTGGTTAGAAACGAAGCTGAGCAGGGGCGTATTGCTGTTCGTAATATTCGCCGCGATGCCAACGCCGATCTTAAAGAATTGGTGAAAGAAAAAGAACTGAGCGAAGATGAAGGCCGCAGAGGTGAAGAGTTAATTCAAAAATTAACCGACGAATTTGTAAAAACCATCGATGGCGCTTTGCAAGATAAAGAAAAAGAGTTGATGGAAATATAACCTTTTAAGGTTAATTCCTATTCCCTTATGAGTAATCTAAATACCCCAAAACACGTTGCCATTATTATGGATGGCAACGGCCGTTGGGCTAAAAAGAAAGGTAAGATCCGCACTTTCGGTCACAAAGCCGGTGTTGAGTCTGTGCGATCTGCCGTTCGTTTTGCCCGTCAAAATGGCATAGAGTCCCTTACCTTGTTTGCATTTAGCAGTGAAAATTGGAATCGTCCCGCTGAAGAAGTGGGTGTATTAATGGATTTATTCAATTTTGTGCTAAATAGCGAAGCCAAAAAGCTAAATAAAAACGATGTTCGATTAAAAGTGATCGGCGACACATCGCGCTTCGATAACAAACTTGTTGAAAAAATTAGAAAGGCCGAAAAACTCACAGAGCATAATAGTGCATTAACTCTCAATATTGCAGCCAATTACGGTGGCCGTTGGGATATTTTAAATGCCGCTAAAGCATTTGCTAAACAAGCCGCAGATCAAGGTTTGAATGTAGACAATGCTGAAGAAGCTGATTTTAACCAGTTTATGTCTTTAGCTGATCAACCTGAACTTGATTTGCTCATTCGTACTGGTGGCGAACACAGGATCAGTAATTTTTTAATGTGGCAATGTGCTTATGCTGAACTTTATTTTACTGATACCCTTTGGCCAGATTTTGATGAGCAGGCATTTCAGCTTGCTGTAAATGATTATTCCGAACGTCAAAGGCGTTTTGGTATGACAGGAGAGCAGGTGGAAACGAAATGATCGTGTTTTCCTCCAAGCTCAAAGGCTAATTATGTTAAAACAGCGAATAATTACAGCAGTTATTTTAGCTCCTCTAGCGTTAATTTGTATTTTATTTCTACCATTACTGGGCTTTGAGTTATTTATAGCCCTAGTGGTCGGTTTAGGTGGATATGAATGGGCTAATATGTCGAGTATTAAGCCTAGACCTCAAAAAGCAATTTATGCGTTTTTCATTCTTTTTTGCTGCCTTTTCTTAGTTTACTGGGTACCAACACAAAATATTTGGTATCAAGGTGCACTAAATAGCCTGTACGTATATATTCTAGGTGTAGCTGCAATTTGGTGGTTTGTTTCCTTACTCATGATAATTGCGTATCCGCGCTTTTCATCAATATGGCGAACCAGCAAGGCCATACGCTGCTTATTCGGCGTATTTACACTAATCCCTACCTTTGTTGCCGTCGTTTCCCTACGTTCACACATGTACGACATCGACCCATTGTATGGCGTGTCGCTTATTTTTTACGTGTTAGGAATTGTTTGGGCCGCTGATATTGGTGCATTTTTTGTTGGCGTGAAATTTGGTCGTCACAAATTGCGTCCTAATGTTTCCCCAGGAAAAACCCTTGAAGGTTTAGCTGGCGGTATCGCAGCCTCTACGGCAATTATTGCTTTTGCTGCTCTGCACTACCAAGTAGATCCAGGTAGAATCTGGATGCATGTTTTAATTGGTGGCTTGACGGTAGGCGTTTCCGCATTAGGTGATTTAAATGAAAGTATGTTTAAACGCTGCGCAGGAATAAAAGATAGCGGTAAAATTCTGCCAGGTCATGGTGGGATTTTAGACCGAATTGATAGTCTTACTGCTGCATTTCCGGTGTTTGCTTACTGCTACGTTTTGTGGATGGCATAATGCAGAATATCGCGATTTTGGGGGCTACAGGCTCTATAGGTCAAAGCACGTTAGATGTTGTTCAACTCCACCCAGAAAAGTATAACGTGGTTGCATTAACTGCCCACTCCAATATTGACAAACTCATTTCTCAAGCAACTCAGTTTCAGCCCGATTATCTGGTTATTTCAGATACTAAGTCTTACGGGGCTGCTCAACAGGCAGTGAAAAACGCCCAGTTAACCTGCGAGTTGTTAGTAGGTGAGGAAGGCTTGTGTCAAGTTGCGTCTGCTTCTAACGTTGATAGTGTCATGGCTGCAATTGTTGGTGCAGCAGGTTTATTACCCACATTAGCGGCGGTTAAGTCGGGTAAAAAAGTTATGTTAGCGAACAAAGAAGCATTGGTAATGTGTGGCGATATTTTTATTCAAGAAGTGAATAAAAGCGGCGCGCAATTGTTGCCAATTGACAGTGAACATAATGCTATCTTCCAATGTCTCCCCAGAGATTTCGAATATGGAGATTTAGCTACATCAGGTATCGCCAAAATATTGTTAACCGGTTCTGGTGGCCCATTCTTAAATCGTGCTTTAGATAGCTTTCAAGATATTACCCCAGACCAGGCTTGTGCCCATCCTAATTGGGATATGGGGCGAAAAATATCTGTAGACTCGGCCACTATGATGAATAAGGGATTAGAGTTTATCGAAGCAAAATGGCTATTTGGCCTAAACTCTTCTGATATTCAAATAGTATTGCATCCGCAAAGTATTATTCATTCCATGGTGCAATATGCCGATGGCTCAGTGTTGGCACAAATGGGCAACCCGGATATGAAAACACCAATTGCCCACTGTTTAGCCTTTCCTAACCGTATTGATGCTGGGGTCAAACCCTTAGATTTTTCTACGTTAGCTGATTTTAGTTTTCAGGTTCCTGACTTTCAGCGCTATCCAAACTTGAAATTGGCAATTGACGCCTGTGATGCAGGACAGCATGCAACAACCGCATTAAATGCTGCCAATGAAGTGGCTGTAGAGGCATTTTTGTCCCAGCAAATAGGTTTTACTCAAATTGCGCAAGTAAATGAAGAAATGCTGCAGCGCATCGAACAGCAACAATTGCACGACATTGAAGGGGTTTTGGCGGTAGATAAAGAAGTTAGGACCCTTGCAAAACAATTTATAGGAAGCATAGTTTGATTTTTGAGTTTATTCGTAACCTTTCCGCATTTGTTGTTGCCCTTGGGATACTTGTTGCCGTCCATGAATGGGGACATTTTTGGGTTGCGCGTCGATGTGGCGTGAAAGTGGAGCGGTTTTCCATTGGTTTTGGTAAAGCGCTATGGTCACGTACCGATAAACTTGGGACAGAGTATGTTATTGCCGCTATTCCCTTAGGTGGTTACGTTAAAATGGTTGACGAGCGGGTAGAGCAGGTCAGTGAAGCTGATTTACCTCACGCATTTAACCGACAACATGTACTTAAACGTATAGCCATTGTTGCCGCCGGTCCAATGGTCAATTTTATCTTTGCGGTTTTTGCGCTTTATTTGATGTTGTTGATTGGCGAACAATCCGTTAAACCCATTGTTGGCAATATTGAGCCTAATTCTATTGCCGCTGAAGCAGGCTTCGAAGAGCGAGATCAAATTACCCACATCTCTGGGCATGAAACTAGCGATTGGCAAGCAGTAAACTATGAAGTTATGCGGCTTATTGGTGATTCTGACACTCAAGTGCAAGTAATCAGCAAAGATGGTTACAGTAAAGTATTAGATTTAGACTTAACAAACTGGCAATTTGATCCAGAAACCACATCTCCAATGGCGAGTTTAGGATTTGCTCCATTTCGAACCAACCCCACGAAACAGCTGGCTTTAGTCAGCGAATCTTCGCCAGCTGCACAAGCTGGATTGCAAGTGAATGACATTATTCTCAAGTTTAATGGAACTACTGTGGCAAATTGGGAACAAATAGTTGAGCTGATAGAGCAGCACCCAAAACAAAATGTTACTATCACCATAGATAGAAATGGCATTGAACAGCAGGTAGCAGCGACTATTGGTGTGAAACCAGATGATCCTGATACAGGTTTATTAGGGGTAATAACCTATTTAGAACCTTATCCTGAAGAATATTTATTTCACAAACAATACGGTCCAATTGAAGGTCTATCTGAAGGAATAAGTGAAACCTGGCGACTTGTAACATTGAGTTTTAACATGATTGGTAAGCTTTTTACCGGTGATGTTTCGGTTAAAAGCCTAAGTGGCCCTATATCGATAGCTCAAGGTGCGGGTATGACTGCCAGTGCTGGGATTGTTGCATTTTTGAGCTTTTTAGCGCTAATTAGTGTGAATTTGGGAATTATTAACCTTTTCCCTCTTCCAGTGCTTGATGGTGGGCACTTACTCTATTATTTTATAGAGCTTTTAACTGGGCGACCGGTTCCGGAATCCGTGCAGGAAGTTGGATTTAAAATTGGCGGGATCATCTTGTTACTGTTAATGACAGTAGCTTTTTATAATGACATTGCGCGTTTATAGTGTGGATGACACAAACTACATTGCCGAAGTAGGCTATGAGTGCTTAGGAAGAATATTAATAAATGAAGTTTAAACAGTTAGTTGTAGCCGGATTAATATGGTCCAGTGCTAGCTTTGCATTAGCTGCTACAGACCAAGAGTTTGTCGTATCCGACATCAAAGTTGAAGGTTTACAAAGGGTTGCTTTGGGAGCCGCACTGACCTATTTGCCTGTGCAAGTAGGTGATACCATGAATAGCTTCCGCTCGGCTCAGTTGATTCGCAGCCTGTATTCATCTACTCACTTTGAAAGTATCGAAATTCTTCGTGATGGCAACACTTTGGTGGTTAAGGTTAAAGAGCGTCCTACTATCAGTAATATTATCTTTGACGGCAATGACGATATAAAAGATGAGCAATTACAAGAAAGCTTGGACGGTAATAATATCCGTGTTGGTGAGCCATTAGACAAAACCGTTTTAACTGGAATAGAAAACGGCTTGAAAGACTTTTTCTACAGTATTGGTAAATACAATGCTGACGTGAGTGCCATCGTAACCCCATTGCCTCGTAACCGAGTTGATTTGAAGTTACTGTTTGAAGAAGGCGACTCTGCAAAAATTCAACAAATTAATATCGTCGGTAATGAAGTGTTCTCTGATGCTGAGCTGCTTAAGCAGATGGAATTAAAATTCGATACGCCATGGTGGGACTTTTTATCTGAAACGCGCTACCAAAAGCAAACCTTATCTGGCGATATGGAAACCTTAAGAAGTTACTATTTAGATCGCGGATATTTACGTTATCAGGTAGATTCAACACAAGTTTCTATGACCCCTGAAAAAGACGGTATTTACGTTACAATGAATATCTCTGAAGGTGAGCAGTACACCATCTCCGAAGTGGATTTGATTGGTGATTTGCTGGGTAATGAAGAGTATATGCGAGCAGTATTACCCCTTACCGCTGGCGAGTTGTATAACCAAGCAGAGGTTACATACACTGAAGAATTCTTCAGTAAGTATCTAGGTCGTTTTGGCTATGCTTATCCTACTGTTACTACCATTCCAGAAATAAACGATGAAGATAAAACCGTTAAACTAACCTTATCGGTGGATCCTGGTAAACGTATTTATGTGAACCGTATTACCTTTGAAGGGAATACCGTTACCGCTGATGAAGTATTACGTCAATCTGTAAGTCAGATGGAAGGTACTTGGTTATCTAATAGTTCTTTGGAGTCGTCTAAAAATAACCTATCACGTTTGACCTATATGGAAGAGGTAGACTTCGAAACGGTTCGTTTACCAGGTGAAGATGACAAAGTTGACGTGGTCTACAAAGTTAAAGAACAAGCGTCAGGTTCATTTAATGCCGGTGTGGGTTACGGTGATAGAACAAAACTAAGCTTACAAGCGGGTATTCAGCAGGATAACTTCTTAGGAACGGGTAAGCGCTTAGCATTTAATGTGAGCACGGTTTCCTATCAAAAGAGTATTCAGTTATCTTACACAGACCCTTATTTCACCATTGATGGGATCAGTCTGGGTGGCAACATCTCCTACAGTGAGTTTGATGCTGGTAGTGCAAACCTCGTTCAATACAACAGTAAACAATACACAATTGGTATTAATGCGGGTTATCCAATTAACGAATTCAACCGAATTAACTTTGGTCTGAGTTTCAGTGACGTTGAATTATCGCGTCAAAGTAACTACGAACAAACGGATCGTTTCTACAATCAATTTGTGGATGAAGAGGATCCAGATGCACCTATTGACTACTCTAGTTTCTTAGCATCAGTATCTTGGACTCGTAGTACCTTAAACCGTGGTATTTTCCCAACGGCTGGTTCGTCACAAAGTGCTTCGTTTAGCATTACGACCCCTAATTCTGATGTAAATTATTTCAAATCGATTTTTGATACCAAATTCTATTTCCCTCTTACTCGTGATCAACGCTGGTCTGTATTGACTCGACTACGAGCTGGTTATGGTAACGGTTATGGTGAAACAAATGGTATCGAACAGATAATGCCATTCACCCAAAACTTTACTGCAGGTGGTAGCGATACCTTACGTGGCTTCGAAAATAACACCGTTGGACCTCGTGGTGTGCAGTTAGCACCAACCAGTATTATTGGTCCTGACGGCGAAACTATCTTGTTAGGTCCTGAATCTGACCAAGTTGCCGTATCTTCTCGTTCCTTAGGTGGTAACGCGATGTTGCTAGGTGGCGTAGAATTAATTGTGCCTACACCCTTTGTTGGTGAAGAGTTTGACAATTCTGTTCGCTCTAGCTTATTCCTTGATGCTGGTAATGTGTGGGATACTGAATTCGACTATAGTTTATATCGTGATTTAACTCAGATAAGTGAAGATCCAGTAGCCGATTACGGTGATTGGACTCGCTATAGAGCTTCTTATGGAGTTTCTGTACAATGGCTTTCACCGATGGGACCAATGGTGTTTAGTTTCTCTAGAGCTTTACAAGAACGTGTTGGGGACGATGTAAAATTCTTCTCTTTCAACATTGGTCAAACATTTTAAACCAAGATTATTAATCAAATACTTAGCTTGAGCTAAGAACGTAATTTAAACCAGGAAGGAGTTTCCCTTGAAACAAATATTTAAAACCTTAGTTGTTACTGCACTTTTAAGTAGTGCTTTATTAAGTTCAGTTGCTTTCGCAGAGCAGAAGATTGCTGTTGTAAGTCGTGAAGCTGTGATTCAGCAAATGCCGCAAGCAATTGCTAGTCAGCAAGCGTTACAAATTGAATTTAAAGACGAAGGTTCAAAAGTGGATGCTATGCGTCAGAAGATCGCTACAGATCTTGATTCACTTAAGAAAAACGCACCCACAATGAGTGAAGCGCAAATCAAAGCAGAACAAGAGCGTTTACAAGCTGCAAACGCTGAATTTGAAGCACTTGCAAAACCTTTACAAGAAAAACTTCAACAACGTAGACAAGAAGAAAACACTAAAATTGTGACTATTCTTCAACAAGCTATCCAAGCCGTTGTTACAGAAGAAAAAATTGATATGGTTTTAGATAGACAAGCCGTAGTTTTTGCAACTCCTCAATACGATATTTCAGAAAAAGTATTGAAAAAAGTTAGTCAAATGAAGTAACTACCGGAGCCTGTATGCAGTCACTCAGTTTAAAACAATTGGCAGATCTTATTGGTGCTACCATCCATTTATCTGGCAATGATACTGAAGATACCCAGATTAATAGTTTGAGTACCTTGGCAAATGCGGGCATTGGTCAGATTTCCTTTTTGTCGAATAGCAAGTATCGTAGTGATCTGGCTGACACTAGAGCACAGGCTGTTATTTTACATCCAGATGAGTTATCCAATTGCCCATGTACAGCGCTGGTTCATGCAAATCCATATGTAGGATTCGCGTTAGTTGCACAGGCTCTTGATTCGACTCCCGATGCCGCATCAGGTATTCACCCATCAGCTGTTATCGCAGATGACGTCATATTGGGTGAGAATGTGAGCGTGGGAGCCCAGGCCGTTATCGAAACTGGGGTTGTGCTAGGCGACAATGTTCAAATAGGCGCGGGTAGCTTTGTTGGTAAAAATTGCCGTTTAGGTAGCCAAACCAAGATTTGGGCTAATGTCACCCTTTATCACAACACGATAATGGGCGAAAACTGTTTAGTGCAATCCGCTACTGTTATTGGTAGTGATGGTTTTGGTTATGCCAATGATAAGGGCAAATGGATTAAAATCCCTCAATTGGGACGTGTAGTTATTGGGGATCGTGTAGAGATTGGGGCAAGTACTACAATCGACCGCGGTGCTCTAGAAGACACGATTATCGCAGATGGTGTGATAATTGATAATCAAATACAAATTGCCCACAATGTAGAAATAGGCGAAAACACGGCTATGGCAGCATGTTCAGTTATCGCCGGTAGCACAAAAGTGGGCAAGAATTGTAGTGTTGCAGGGTTATGTGGCTTTAACGGGCATATTGAAATCTGTGATAACTCACACTTTACTGGAATGAGTATGGTTACGAAAAGTGTAACTGAACCTGGCTTGTATTCCTCTGGTATGCCAGCGGTGCCAAATCTAGAGTGGCGCAAAAATGCGGTTCAACTCAAGAAAATTTCGTCTATTGCTCAACGTGTCAAAGTTTTAGAAAAACAACAAACTACAAAGTAATTGGGTAGACACCCATTACTTCTTAAAGGAGATCAGCCTTTGGCCGACAATTTGAACGCTATCGAAATCGAAGAAATCATGGAACTTTTACCCCATAGGTATCCTTTTCTATTGATTGATAGGGTGACTGAGTACGTATTAGGTGAAACCATTAAAGCCTATAAAAATGTTACCTTTAATGAACCTTGTTTTACCGGTCATTTCCCCGGAAAACCCATATTTCCTGGTGTGTTAATTCTTGAAGCCATGGCGCAAGCTGCTGGCATATTAGGGTTTAAGACTGCAGGGAATAGTGATGAGTTATACCTCTACGCAGGTATAGATAACGCTCGCTTTAAACGCCCAGTTGTTCCTGGTGACAGATTAGATTTCGATGTATGTGTGGTCAAAGAAAAGCGTGGTATTTGGAAATTCAAAGGCGTAGCCAGCGTAGATGGTCAAGAAGCATGCGTTGCTGAATTTATGTGTGCAATGAGGAAGATGTAACCTGTGATCCATGATACAGCTATTGTGCATCCGTCTGCTAAATTGGCATCAGACGTTGAAATTGGTCCATATTCCCTTATTGGTGAAGATGTCGAGATAGGAAGTGGAACGGTTGTTGAGTCACATGTGGTCATTAAAGGCCCATGTACTATTGGTAAAAATAATCGTTTTTTCCAATTCGGTTCCATCGGTGAAGAATGTCAGGATAAAAAGTATGCTGGCGAGAAAACACGACTTGAAATCGGTGATAACAATGTTTTTCGAGAATCAGTTACTATTCACCGAGGAACTGTTCAAGACAAATCCCTAACCAAAATAGGTTCCAATAATCTATTTATGGCTTATGCCCATGTCGCCCATGATTGTGTTATTGGCGATGATAATATCTTTGCTAATAATGCAACTTTAGCTGGTCATGTGCATGTTGGCAGCGCAGTTATCTTAGGTGGTAACACAGCTGTGCATCAGTTCTGCAAAATTGGTTCTAATAGTTTTACCGGAGGCGGTGGGATAATATTGCGCGATATTCCTCCTTATGTGATGATCAACGGAATCGACAATACACCGGCAGGGATTAACTCTGAAGGCTTACGTCGCCGAGGGTTTGATAAAGAGGTAATAATGAGTATTAAACGTGCTTATAAAGTGCTTTATCGCAATGGCAACCGAGCTGAAGAAGCCGTACAAGAGTTACGCAAAATGGCCGAAACCACTAAAGAAGTGGGATTAATGGCAGAGTTTGTTGCAAACTCCAATCGAGGAATCATCCGCTAATCCTAGTTTACATTCTAGAGTTTAGTTTTATCGCTAACTGCGAGCCAACCTGATATGTCTAAGCGTCCATTAAAAATTGCTATCGTTGCCGGAGAAGCCTCCGGTGACGTATTAGCTGCCGGTATGATAAAACAGATCTTAGCTATTCATCCAGATGCACAGTTTGAAGGAATTGCTGGGCCGAATATGCTCGAGCAAGGTTGTTCTACTTTGTTTGAAATGGAAGAGCTTTCTGTAATGGGGATAGTGGAAGTACTGTCTCGCATTCGTCGTCTGTTATTTATTCGAAAAACTGTACTGCAACATTTTACAGATAACCCGCCTGATGTTTTTATTGGTGTTGATGCACCAGATTTTAATCTTCCCTTAGAAAAGAAACTCAAAAAGATAGGCGTGAAAACAGTTCATTATGTGAGCCCGACGGTTTGGGCTTGGCGTGAAAACAGAATTTACGGCATCGCTGAGGCCACCAATTTGGTGCTCAGTATTTTCCCATTTGAGAAAGCCGTTTATGACAAACATGGGTTTCCCTGCCAATATGTTGGTCACACTATGGCTGACGACATTGACATTTATCCTAGTCAGACTCTCGCTCGTGAGCAATTAGATGGCGTTGTCTTAAATAAAGACGCGAAAGTACTGGCGTTGTTACCGGGTAGTCGCGCGGGTGAAGTGAACATGTTGCTTGAGGTCTTTTTGCAAAGTGCCAGTAAAGTGTGTGCAACATTAGACGATTTACATGTGGTTATTCCAGCGGTTAACGAACTTCGTAAAAATCAAATAGAAGACATCGTATCTGCATTTAAGAATTCGCCTGATTATCCTAAGAACATGCATATTTCTGTGCTTATGAGGCAATCTCGTAACGTTATGATTGCTGCCGATGGGATTTTACTTGCTTCAGGTACAGCATCTCTTGAAGCAATGTTATGTAAGCGCCCTATGGTGGTTGCCTATCGTTTAAAATGGCTTACCCATCAAATAATGAAAGTCATGTATAAACCCAATTATTTTTCGCTACCAAATGTATTAGCTGATAAACCCATAGTCCCTGAATTGTTGCAAGAAGACGTTAATCCAGAGACCATCTCCGAATACCTTATCCCAATGTTTGCAGGTGATAGCCTGAAAATACCCGAGGAATTTGTGGGTTTACATAAAATGTTAAAACAAGATGCGGATAAACAAGCCGCTAAGGCAGTTTTAAAATTAATCGGTGCTCAATATGAGTGATAACTATTTGATAGCCGGTGTTGACGAAGTTGGCCGTGGTCCTTTAGTGGGCGATGTTGTCACCGCTGCAGTAATATTGGATCCTAACAAGCCCATTCTAGGATTAAATGATTCTAAAAAGTTAAGTGAAAAAAAACGCAATTTACTGTTTGACGAAATTATTGAAAATGCATTGTCTTGGTCGGTAGGACGGGCAAACCCAAAAGAAATTGATCAACTCAATATATTACATGCCACTATGTTAGCAATGAAACGCGCCGTAGAAGGCTTGTCAATTCAACCTGATTTCGTCAAAGTAGATGGAAATCGATGTCCAGATTGGCACTATTCGAGTGAAGCTATTGTTAAAGGCGATGGCAGTGTTGCTGAGATTTCAGCCGCATCTATTGTTGCCAAAGTGACCCGGGATAGGGAAATGGCAGAATTACATTTACAATATCCAGAGTATGGTTTTAACCAACACAAGGGCTATCCAACCAAAGCACATTTGCTGCGCTTGGCTGAACTTGGACCCACCAAAGAATACCGTATGAGTTTTAAACCAGTGCAACAGGTTTTGATACAAAAAAATGGAGTTATCCATGCAGTCTGAAGTTACTCAAGACGCTGTGAATTTTATACATTTGCGGGTTCATTCTGATTACTCGATGATGGACGGCCTGAATAAGATCAAGCCTATCCTTGGGAAAGTAAAAGAAATGGGCATGCCTGCTGTGGCAATTACCGACCAGATGAATATGTGCGGGTTGGTAAAGTATTACGATGCCGCTCATGCAAATGGGATCAAACCCATAATTGGCGCTGACTTTTGGGTGCAAAGCGAAGAGTTAGGTGACGAGTTATTTAGACTGACCTTGTTGGCAAGCAATAATCAAGGCTATAAAAATATTACCCTGTTGATTTCCAAAGCTTATCAACGTGGTCACGTGCAAAACAGAGCCGTTATTGATAAACAATGGTTGGTTGAGCATAAAGAAGGGGTGATTATTTTATCTGGTGGGGTGTCCGGTGATTTGGGGCAAGTTTTAACCAAAGGTAATATGCCCTTAGCTGCACAAATTTCCCAGTTTTATGAAACTCACTTTGAAGACTGTTATTACCTAGAATTAACTCGTACTGGCCGACCTGGCGAGCAAGAATATATTCAACGAGCGACTGATTGGGCGTTGGAGCATGACCTGCCGGTGGTGGCTACCAACGAAGTGTGTTTCATCGCTAAAGAAGGTTTTGCCGCTCATGAAATTAGAGTGTGTATTCACGATGGTTATACCCTAGACGACAAACGTCGTCCTAAACTTTACAGTGAACAACAGTATTTGCGCAGTCCCGAGGAAATGTGTGAGCTGTTTTCAGATATTCCAGAAGCTTTGCAAAATACCGTTGAAATAGCTAAGCGTTGCAACGTGACAGTAACCTTGGGCGAATACTTTTTGCCTAAATTCCCCACCGGCGGCATGTCAGATGCCGATTATCTGGTGAAAGTGTCTTGGGAAGGATTAGAACGACGCTTAAAATTCTTGTTCCCAGATGAACAAGAACGGGCGGAAAAAAGACCCGAATACGACGAACGTTTGGAAATTGAATTAACCGTAATTAACCAAATGGGTTTTCCCGGTTATTTCTTGATCGTAATGGAATTTATTCAATGGAGTAAAGATCACGGTATTCCAGTGGGGCCAGGCCGGGGGTCAGGTGCAGGTTCATTGGTGGCATATGCCTTGGATATTACCGATTTGGATCCCTTGGAGTTCGATTTGTTATTCGAACGTTTCCTTAACCCCGAGCGGGTTTCCATGCCTGATTTCGACGTCGACTTTTGTATGGATAGACGGGATGAGGTAATTGACCACGTTGCCGAGATGTATGGTCGTCAGGCGGTGTCACAAATTATTACCTTCGGTACCATGGCAGCTAAAGCAGTTGTCCGTGATGTGGGCCGAGTGTTAGGGCATCCCTATGGTTTTGTGGATCGCATTTCCAAATTAATACCCTCTGATCCGGGCATGACCTTAGAAAAAGCCTTTGCCGTCGAATCCAGATTGCCAGAGCTTTATCAAGAAGATGAAGAGGTTAAAGACCTCATCGATATGGCGCGTATCCTAGAAGGTGTTACCCGTAATGCCGGAAAACATGCTGGAGGGGTGGTTATCTCCCCAACTGAGATTACCGACTTTGCGCCATTATATTGCGACGATGAAGGTAAAAATCCGGTTACCCAATTCGATAAAAATGATGTTGAAACTGCGGGATTGGTGAAGTTCGATTTCTTAGGGCTACGTACGCTAACCATTATTCAATGGGCCATAGATATGATTGCCGAGGGGCGTGGCAAACAAATCGATATTACGGCCATTCCCCTAGAAGACCCAAAAAGTTTTAGAACCCTACTCAATTCAGAAACCACGGCTGTATTCCAATTGGAATCCCGCGGTATGAAGGATTTGATTAAGCGTCTTAAACCTGACTGCTTTGAAGATATTATCGCTTTGGTGGCACTCTTTAGACCGGGTCCATTGCAGTCGGGGATGGTAGATAACTTCATTGATAGAAAGCACGGCCGAGAAGAAATTTCTTATCCGGATGCTGAATATCAACACGAGTGTTTAAAAGAAATATTAGAGCCCACATACGGCATTATTTTGTATCAAGAACAAGTAATGCAAATTGCGCAAGCCATGGCGGGTTACAGCCTTGGTGGAGCAGATATGCTACGCCGGGCGATGGGTAAGAAAAAGCCAGAAGAGATGGCCAAACAACGTAGTGTGTTTGCCGAAGGCTCGAAAGGCAATAATATCGACCCTGATCTTGCGATGAAAATATTCGATCTGGTGGAAAAATTCGCCGGATATGGTTTTAACAAATCACACTCAGCTGCTTATGCATTGGTGTCTTATCAAACCTTGTGGTTAAAAGCCCATTATCCTGCTGAGTTTATGGCCGCGGTAATGTCAGCGGATATGGACAATACCGATAAAATCGTCACCTTGGTGGATGAATGTAACCGTATGGGCTTAACCATATTGCCACCTGACTTGAATGCCGGACAATATAAGTTTACGGTAGATGAACAAGGTCGTATTGTTTATGGGATTGGAGCGATAAAAGGGGTAGGGGAAGGTCCTATCGAAGCTATTATTGCTGCCCGTAAAGAACATACTAAGTTTTCTGACCTGTTTGATTTTTGTGCTAAAGTGGATTTAAAGAAGATCAATAAGCGGGTGCTTGAGAAGCTAGTGATGGCTGGCGCTATGGATAATTTAGGGCCACATCGAGCCTGTATCATGGCGACGCTTCCTGAAGCCATAGCTGCTGCCGATCAGCATGCTAAAGCGGAATCCCATGGTCAATCTGATATGTTTGGTTTATTAACCACCGAACCGGATCAGGTGAAACAAGCATTTGCTAATGTTCCTGAATGGCCAGAAAAAATATGGTTAGACGGAGAAAAAGAAACTCTTGGCCTATACTTAACAGGTCACCCAATAAATCAGTATGAAAAAGAGTTAAAACATTACAGTTCAGCTCGTTTGGTGGACTTAAAACCCACCAACAAAGATACGACTTCTGTTGCAGTTGGTTTAGTCATCGGTGTGCGTGTGATGACTAACAAAAAAGGGCGTCGTTGGGCGATTGTTACTTTAGATGATAAAAGTGCTCGAATGGATGCGCGCTTTTTCCCTGATATGTTCGAGAAGTACGAAGAATTGTTACAACCTGACAGAATTCTGCTGATTTCCGGACAGGTCAGCTTTGATGATTTCTCAGGTGGCAATACAATATCGGGTCGTGACGCTATGGATATCGTTCAGGCTCGAGAGAAAAATGTAAAATGCTTAGGGTTAGAAGTAGAATCTGACTGGTGTAACGATGAAAGAGTGGCTAAACTGCAAGCAATTCTGCAAAATTATCAAGGTGGAAGTTGCCCGGTAAATATGCGGGTTGTTCATCCCGATGCAGAAATGGTTTTAGCGTTTGGTGCACAGTGGTATGTGACACCAGAAGACCAATTAATTTATGAATTGCAGCAAATGCTACCAAAACAGGCGGTAGAGCTGCAATTTAGTTAACACCAATAGTGTGTTTGTAAACAAATATAAGGTTTGGAATGAGTTTGAATTATCTTGATTTCGAAAAACCTATCGCTGATCTAGAAGCAAAAATTGAAGAACTACGGTTAGTCAATCAAGGCGGTGAGTTTGATGTCGGTATTGAAGAATCGATCACTAAGTTGCGGGAAAAAAGTGCAGAATTGACTGCCAAAATATTTTCCGATTTGGGAGCGTGGCAAGTTTCACAAATTGCTAGACACCCAATGCGACCTTATACATTGGATTATATTCCGCGTTTGTTTGAAGAGTTTGACGAATTAGCCGGTGATCGTGCCTTTGCTGACGATAAGGCAATAGTCGGTGGATTAGCCGATTTTGACGGTCAACCAGTGATGGTTATTGGTCATCAAAAAGGCCGTGATACCCACGAAAAAATTCGTCGTAACTTTGGTATGCCTAAACCAGAAGGCTATCGTAAAGCCTTGCGTTTAATGCACATGGCCGAACGCTTCAACTTACCTATTGTTACCTTCATTGATACTCCAGGAGCCTATCCAGGGGTAGGCGCTGAAGAGCGTGGTCAAAGTGAAGCAATAGCTCGTAACCTGAAAGAAATGGCCGATTTAAGTGTACCTATTATCTGTACGGTGATTGGTGAAGGTGGTTCAGGTGGGGCACTTGCCATTGGTGTTGGCGACAGAGTTAACATGCTGCAATACAGTACTTACTCGGTGATTTCTCCTGAAGGTTGTGCGTCTATTTTATGGAAAAGTGCAGAAAAAGCGCCACTAGCTGCTGAAGCTATGGGAGTCAGCGCAGGACAAATTAAAGACTTAGGTCTGATTAACAACATCGTTGAGGAACCTTTAGGTGGAGCTCATCGTAATCATGACGCCATGGCTGCGAACCTTAAAGCGACTCTTAAGCAACAATTGTCACAATTGTTGAGCTTGTCCAAAGACGAACTGCTCGAACAGCGCTATGAGCGAATTATGTCTTTTGGTTATTGTTAACCTAGATACTACAGCGATTCACAAACCGTCTTGTGTTTACAAGACGGTTTTTGCCTTATGAACCTGCAAAACCGCACTACTGAGCTAGTTTCTCAATTTCTAGAAGGCTCCCCCAAACAAATTGTAATTGCCTATAGCGGTGGCGTTGACTCCCACTTGTTATTGGTCACAGTTGCCGAACTGGTAAGTAAATACCCTGCACATCATTATCTTGCAGTGCACGTTAATCACGGCTTAAGCCCCAATGCTGATCAGTGGCAAAAGCACTGCCAACAAGTGTGTGCCGAACTTAATATTCAGTTTAAAGTTCAACAGGTAAAAGTCGATGCTAGTGCCAACGGCGGGCTTGAAGCCGCTGCCAGGAAAGTTCGCTATCAGGCCCTAGAAGCCATGACTGAACACCATGGTGTGATTTTGTTAGGGCAGCATGTACAAGATCAATTAGAAACGATTTTACTGCAATTAAAACGTGGAGCTGGTCCCAAAGGGTTATCTGCCATGGCGCAATCATCAGTAAATGAAAATAGCATTACCCTTGCCCGGCCTTTTCTGGGATTAGAAAAACAGGATATTGTGCAACTAGCTCAGCAAAAAGGCTTGCAATGGATCGAGGATGAGTCGAATCAAGATACCCGATTCGATCGTAACTTTTTGCGTAGCCAAATAATTCCATCCTTATTAGAACGCTGGCCAAATCTAGCATCTGCCGCCAATCGCTCTGCGCAGTTGTGTGCAGAGCAACAACAGTTGCTTGATGAGGTAAATGCCAAACATTTACAAGCCATGGTTAATCAACGATTTGCCATCCATATCGGGAAATTACAAAGGCTTTCTGAGGCTTGGCAGAACCAAATAGTACGATTCTGGTTGGCTGAACAGAAGGTTGAAATGCCCTCTCAATCGGTGTTAGGCGAATTACCTAAGCTTCTTGGTGCCAAACCGGATGGCAACCCCATCATTGATATCGGTCTATACCAGTTGCGACGCTTTAGAGAACATCTGTATTGTATAAAAAAACGAAAACCAGAGCTTGATGTCAAACTTACCTTAACTACCAGTAACACCCGCTTGCCTAATGATTTGGGGCATTTACATATTGACGAAAAATATATTGGCCAACTACTCATAGTCTCTCGCGCCAACAACCTGAAATTCAAACCACTTGGCTCGCCTCATTCGAAGTTATTAAAACAATGGTTTAAACAATGGGATGTGCCCGTTTGGGAAAGAGAGCGGAGCTTGATGTTATATTGGCAAGACAACGTCATTGCCGTGTTATGTGAACAACACATTACTTTTGCCAGCGAAATTCCCTGTGAACTTAGAACAATGCTTCATTTTCGACCAAACCCACCGCAACTTTGATTCAATTTTCGACGATTTTGGGTTTTCACGCTTACTCGTAGCCAATCATGAGCACTAAAATACATTTTTATCTCTTCAACGCTAGTGTTTGCCCCTGCTTCTAGCGTAAAATCAGTAAGATATTACATGCTGGGTTTAATTTTAAATTCTGTCGGTTAATTGACCTTATTCAAATATTGGAGAATTGAGACTGTTATGGCTGCATTTGGAACTGTTTTTATGCCTGAAATGGCACTTGCTACCTTTGAAAATAATCACTGGAGTAAGGCTGAATATGTCAGCGCTGAAAGTATACAGATGCATCCTGGAGCCCACGTCTTGCATTACTCCAGTACCTGTTTCGAAGGACTGAAAGCATTTCGACATAAAGATGGCAGCGTTAATATTTTTCGTATGGAAGAAAATATTAAACGTATGGCGCAAAGCTCTAAATTACTGTTTTTACCAGACTTTGATGAAAACCAGTTGTCGCAAATGATTATTGATATGGTAAAAAAATACGCTGACGAAGTACCTCAGCCTCCAGGTTCGATGTATATCAGACCCACTCATATTGGTACTGAGCCATCTATTGGCAAAGCCGCTGCACCATCGGCGACCTCAATGCTGTATGTTTTGTTATCACCAGTGGGAGACTACTTTGCTGGTGGTGCTCGTCCTTTACGACTACTTCTAGCCGAAGACGGTATGCGTTGTGCGCCGCATATGGGCATGATTAAAAGTGGTGGAAATTATGCTAGTGCTCTAGGGCCAATATTGGAAGGCAAAGCGAAATTTAATGCTGACCAAATTCTGTTTTGTCCTGATGGTGATGTGCAAGAAACCGGTGCTGCCAACTTTATCTTGATAGATGGCGATGAAATCATTACAAAAGCCTTAGATAGTTCATTTTTACATGGTATTACTCGGGCGACTCTACTGACCTTAGCAGCCGACTTAGGGATGAAAGTGAGTGAGCGTAACCTTTCGGTTGATGAATTATTGGAGCGCGTAGCCAAGCCGGGTACTGAAGCTGCTCTTTCTGGTACCGCCGCGGTTCTGACTTCGGTTGGCACTTTAATCCACAACGGCAAAGATATTCAAGTGGGCAGTGGTGAAGCTGGTCCTAAGGCTATTAAGTTGCGTCAGGCGCTTAATCAAATCCAATGGGGCGAAGCACCTGATACCCATAATTGGTTAACGAAAGTCTAAGCTAAAACAAGTGATGCAATTAGTCTGACTTCCTCAGCTAATAGCAAATTCCCAAATGCAGCCAACATGGCTGCATTTTTGTTTGTAACTATAAAACTTGGCTTTCTATAGCTGTATAGCTTGGTCAGTGAGCGCTTTAGAAAGCGGGATGAAATAGACGTTTAACTTCCCTCTAATAAAAAGTGTTCTGTACGCTCTACTCGTCGTGGTTTGCCCGAAATAACGATAACATCGTCTGCTTGCAGTGGTTGAGTCATGTCGGGTTCAGTGATTTCATGGTGGTTACGGCGTAATCCATGAACACTAATTTTACGTTTACTCAACTCGAGTTGAGCAATTGATTTACCAACGGCAAAAGCTCCATCGGTTAGTTGTACCGCGTGCATAAATTCGAGCTTATCCTTGGTACCTTGACTAATTTCAGTGGTTTCTCCGGGAAAGAAACCGTGCATATGCCGATAATGGTCTTTTCGTTCAGAACGCACCCGTTTTAATATCCGAGCCATGGGGATGCCTGATAAATGTAGGATCTGTGATACCAACATTAAACTCCCTTCGAGAATTTCGGGTACAACTTGGCTAGCACCTGCGGCATACAGTTCTTCTAAATGATAATCTTTTCTAGTTCTCACCACTATGGGCAGTTGAGGATGCATTTCCGCTATTATCTTGATCACATCCAGAGCTTTTTGATGCTCATCGAAGGTGATCAATACTAGTTTAGCCGTATCTATTCCTGCGGCCTTTAAAATATCTGGTTGGCAGACATCTCCAAATACCACAGTTTGTCCAGCACTGCGGCTTTCATTGACACGAACGGGGTCAAAATCCACCACCAAATAGGGAATTTTTTCGATTGTTAGTAATCGGCTGACAGATTGGCCTACACGGCCAAACCCCAGAATAAGAACATGATCTTGCATATTAGGGTGGTAATTATCTTCATCCCCAGGGGCTAATTGTAAGTGGGGTTTTCCGATAATATATTTCGCCATTAAAAGGCTATTTTCAATCAGCCAAGGGGTCATTGCCATGCTTAACACCCCGATAGCCATGAGAAGAGAGCCTTGCTCAGCACTGAGTATTTGATGGTTGACTGCCAGTGCGGCAATGATAAAGCTAAATTCGCCTATCTGACAAAGCTTTAAGGCCGTTGACCAAGCATCGAGCTTATCGGCCTTAAATAGCTTTCCACAAACAGCAATGATTAAGGTTTTAAATAGCATGATTATGATTAGGCCAAGCAACACCCAATGTAGTTGTGATGCCAATGTTTGCATTTCCAAACGCATGCCAACGGTTATGAAAAACAACCCCATGAGAATATCTCTAAAAGGTCGAATATCAGCCTCTAGTTGGTGCCTGTACTGACTTTCACTTAGCATCATGCCTGCTAAGAATGCTCCTAAGGCCATGGATAAGCCAAAGGAATAGGTTAGACCTGCAGCGGCAAGGGCAACTAATATTGTGGTAAGTACAAAGAGTTCATCGGTGCGAGTCCGAGCCACTTCATTGAATATCTTGGGTAACAACCATTTACCCACGGACATTAAAATAGCGACTACCACTGTGCCTTTTAATAACGCCATTACTATGGCAAACCATAGGCTGGTATGAGATTGATCTGATAGCAGTGGCACTAAAATAAGTAAGGGAACCACAGCTAAATCTTGAAATAGTAAAATACTAACGACCATTTGCGCTCGTGTGGTATTTAGGGTTCCCCTTTCACTCATTTGTTTAATGACTATGGCTGTGGAGGAAAGGGCGATCATCCCTCCAATTATTAATCCAGCTTTTAAATCAAACCCGAATACACTGGCTACGCCCATAAAAAACAGCGTTGTGATTATCATTTGTGCTAAACCAATGCCGAATACCAAGTGTCGCATCGCCATAACTTTAGGAAGAGAAAACTCCAAGCCTAAGGAAAATAGCAGAAAGACAATGCCTAATTCGGCAAAAAAGTGGATTTCTTCTGGGTGGTCGATGATGGCTAACATATGTGGCCCAGCAGCCACGCCACAGGCTAAATATGCGAGTATTGGCGGCAAGTTTATACGCCTAAAACCCCACACAATTAAAACCGCTACGGTCATCAATATTAAAATGTTGGCGAAACCCACATGCATAAATCTATTCTCTTTATTTCGCTAATTTTGTTGTTGTGTTGGTTTAACTAAAGAGGATTAACTTCAGTGCCCAGCTATAGCAACACGACTACTTTAATCTTAGCAGCGATCAATGGCACAGTGATTGCTAAATAACCAAATATAAGACATTTCTAATTAACTCATTGGCTATTTAGCTACGAATTCGCCAAAAAATTGGCAGGAGCACTCGTTTTGGAGCATATGACACAGGTTTTTGACGCTGGATTGACTGACAACAATTTGTTTGGCGCAGATTCTCATAAAAGTGGCTTGAGTCATACTGAGTCCCATCAAGTCATGTTGAAACTGTCTACGAGTATTGATTTACAGGAGTTATCTCAACTTTTCTATCGCCTGTTGAAAGCAAAAATCAATCTAAAAGGCTTAACAATTAATTATCCTGATGGTTTTTTAACCTTTGGTAATACAGAAAAATCGATACATAACAAAACATTAGACCAAGTAAGTCGGCACTCCATTTTTGCGACCCTAATCTACTCTTTCTCTAATGTACTAAGCTTGCGGGAAAGCGCGATACTCAGCGATTTGCATCGTTTGTTTAAGTTTCCTTTAAAAAATGCCCTTGATTTTCAGAGAATTAAACAACTTGCTCTTAAAGACCACCTAACGTCTTTAGGCAATAGAGTACATTATCAAGAATCGTTAATAAGACTGCTTAGTCATGCTAAACGTGCCAGCGAAAGCTTTGGTTTACTGGTCATCGATTTAGATAAGTTTAAATCAGTAAATGATACCTTTGGTCATCATGAAGGCGATCAAGTTTTGATTGCTGTAGCAACTGTACTAAATCAATCATTGCGAAATAGTGATTACGCTTTTCGTTTTGGTGGGGATGAGTTTTGCTGTCTTTTACCTGGTAGTGATGCACTTGTAAATAGTAAGATAGCTGAACGTATTCAAAGGCTTATGAGTAAGAATGTGGTTTTAGCTAAGTACAATATTTCCTGCAGTATTGGCAGTACGATGTATCAATTCGGCGATAATCAAGAAACATTGTTTAATCGAGCGGATAAAGCCTTATATGCGGCAAAGCAAAATGGAAAAAATTGCTATAAAGCGGCCTAACTTAGTCACCTCGCGGCAAAAATCTGCAGTCTGATCTTCGATTGTGGCAATATTAATGCGGATTCTTTAAGGATTACGTACCTTTTTACCTTCAAAAATACTAGACTGTCACTTATAACAAGTTTATTTTTATTTCTTTTAGTAATAAATGGCAAATGGATTGGCTGCCCCTATACTGGTATATCTGTAGGCTTATTTATGTTGTATGAGACTATTTATGCATAGTGATTTTGACCACAACACCCAATACCGACGCAAGGTTTTACAAGTATTGCTAGTGATCACCTTTGTAGGTGGTTTTGTTTTCGGTTTGATCAATATTTATCGAGGATTATACATTTTAGCTGGATTAGAGATGGGATACGGAATTTTTTCCTTTCTAGTGTGGCGACGAATAATGAATACAACACGTTTTCAATTCTGGGTAACGGCTTACCTTTTACCTTTTTTCTCCATAATGATGTTCGCCTTGTCAGTGCCTAACTCTTCTCAGTCTATCTATGTTTGGATTTTGACTATTCCTGTCATTTCTTATCTATTAATGGGAAGAAAGCCTGGACTTTATTTTTCCATTGTTTTTATGACTCTCGGAATTTGTATATTTCATTTAAAGTTTCTAACGGACGATATTCCACTAAATGTTACTGTATCTTTGAATGTGATATTGAGTGGGGTACTAATGATAGCCCTAGCCCATGTTTACGAGCGTAATCGCGAGACTAATGAAGAGCGGTTATTGGAATTGGCCGGTACCGATAAATTGACGGGGCTAGCCAATAGAATGAAGCTTATTGATTCGTTTGCTGCAACTAGTGAGTATGCTAAACGGCATAACCTTGATATGTCTGTCGTGCTATTTGATTTGGACTTTTTTAAAAATATAAATGACTTGCACGGTCATCATGGTGGCGATGCTGCACTGTGTTTTGTGGCCGATTTTCTGAAAAAGCATACGCGAAAAAGCGATTTACTCGCTCGTTTTGGAGGAGAAGAGTTCGCTTTAGTCATGCAAGGCTCTAAACCAAAGGACAGTTTTCAACAAATTGATTCTTTGCGTAAGAAGCTATTAGAAACCCCGTTTATATACAATAAACAAACCGTCAATATAACTTTCAGTGCAGGCATTTCCCATTACGGTGCTGATGGAGTCAATCTAGACGATTTACTTGTTAAAGCTGATGAACGTTTATACCTTGCTAAAGAAAAAGGGCGCAACTGTGTTGTCGACCATAACTTGAAGGATTAATCGTTAAAACTTAATTGCCAGACCTTCTGCAGCGGCAAACACTTGAAGATCATCTTCTGCAATTGCAATAACTTCCTGACAATGGGATTCAATGGCAGCAATATCATCATCTGTTCTAATATGATCATGGCTGTAAAGTGCTAAACGTTTAGCTCTGCATCCTAAGGCTAACTTTACCGCTTCTTCTGCTACTGAATGTCCCCAGCCTGATTTTCCTGGCATATCAGACAACATATATTGAGCATCATGGATAATAATATCCGCACTCATCGCGAATTCTACCCATTGTAAAAAGTCTGTTTCTTTGCGGTAGGGAGGATAAAGCTCATTGTCGGTAATATAGGCAACTTTAGCGCCATCGGCTTCTATCACGTAAGAACTCCCACTGCCGGGATGATTCATTGGATGGCGATGAATTTTAGCACTGCCAATTTGCCAACTATTTATCCCTTCTGGAATCGGTTTGAGTTCGATATTGGATTGTAATGTATCGTGATGAACAGGAAAGTAACTACCAGACATCTGATTTAAAATAGCGTTATTTTCTTCTAGTGTCGTCATACCAGGGGTGATAAATATGTTTCTGCCAGGCTGGTATATAGGCGCGAAGAACGGGAAACCTTGAATGTGATCCCAATGATTATGGGTAAGTAACAAATGTACATCGGTTTGTTTGGTAATTAATTTCTGACCGAGGTTTTTAATCCCTGTACCTGCATCTAGAATAATGTCTGTGCCATCATCTAATTCAATGTGCACACAGGCTGTATTACCACCGTATTTTACATATTCCGGACCCGGTGCTGGTATTGAACCTCTTACACCGTAAAACGTTAATTGCATAATCCATCTCTTAGTTTCAGTTTGTCCGCACGAACCTATTATTCGCAGATATTAGCATAGCGTATCACTGACCAATTCAACAAATAAGATGTAAAGTTATTCAAAGTTATTGAAAAGTATATGGATATAGGATGTAGGAGACACAATACCAACCACAGGGTTGGTATTGTGACTTACTGACTACTGATTTTGTAAAAGGGATAAGACATCTTCGATGCTAACTATCTGTTTTTCACCAGACCGTCTATTTTTATATTCAACGTTGTTTTCATCTAGGTTGCGTTCACCGATAACAATGGTGTGAGGAATACCGATTAATTCCATATCGTTGAACATGACACCTGGGCGTTCTTTACGATCATCAAACAACACATCTACTCCCGCTGCCACTAGTTGTTCGTAAAGTGATTCTGCAACCTGTTGAATGCGGTGAGATTTGTGCATGTTCATTGGGATCAAAGCAACTTTGAAAGGAGCAATTGCTTCAGGCCAAATAATGCCGTACTTATCGTGATTTTGTTCAATGGCAGCAGCCACAATTCGTGACACTCCAATTCCATAACATCCCATAGTTAGTACTTGATGCTTGCCTTGTTCATTAAGCACACCACAGCCCATGGCTTCGGAATATTTATCGCCTAACTGGAAGATATGCCCAACTTCAATGCCTCGCTTAATTTCCAGTGAGCCTTGTCCATCAGGAGAAGGGTCACCAGCTTCTACATTGCGTAAATCGGCAACTTGATAATCGACAATGTCTTTTTCCCAATTTGCACCTGTAAAATGGAATCCTGTTTTATTTGCACCGCAAACAAAATCAGTTAAGTGGGCGGCACTTCGATCCACAACCACAGGAATAGATAGCTCCATTGGCCCAATTGAACCAATCTCACAATTTAAAGATTGCAAAATTTGCTGCTCGCTTGCCATTGTTAGGGGAGCATATACGGAATCTAGTTTTTCGGCTTTAATGTCATTTAAAGTGTGATCGCCGCGCAGTACAAGTGCTACTAAACCTTGCTGACCTTTATCATCTTGTTCACCTAATACGATAATCGTTTTGACAGTTTTGTCGGCACTAATATCAAAATGCTCGCATACTTGTTCAATGGTTTTCACATTAGGCGTAGCGACTTGTGTTTTAACCGCCATGATAGGTGCTTTTTCGGTAACGGGTGAAATAGCTTCTGCCATTTCAATATTAGCCGCGTAATCTGACCCATTGCTGAAGGCAATAGCATCTTCACCGGACTCTGCTAGAACATGGAATTCATGGGAAACAGCACCACCAATTGAACCTGAATCTGCTATTACTGGGCGATATTCAAGTCCCAATCGTTCAAAAATATTGCAGTAAGCCTGAAACATTCCGTCGTAAGTCTGTTGTAATGACTGTTCTGAAGTATGGAATGAGTAAGCATCTTTCATGGTAAATTCGCGACCGCGCATTATGCCAAAGCGAGGACGAACCTCATCACGAAATTTAGTTTGGATTTGATAAAGGTTTATGGGTAATTGTTTGTAACTGCTAATTTCATTTTTCACTAATGCAGTAACAACTTCTTCGTGAGTTGGACCTAAAACAAAATCGCGGTTATGTCGATCTTTGATGCGCAATAACTCCGGACCATACTCATCCCAACGTCCACTTTCTTGCCAAAGATCTGCAGGTTGCACCACTGGCATTAACATTTCTATTGCCCCGGCTTTGTTCATTTCTTGACGAACAATATCAGCCACTTTATTCAGCACTCGCAAACCACTGGGCAGCCAAGTATACAAACCAGAAGCAAGTTTACGAACCATACCTGCCCGTAACATTAATTTGTGACTAATTACTTCCGCATCAGCAGGAGTTTCTTTTTGGGTAGATAATAGATATTGGCTGGTACGCATCAGCTTAGTAGGTCCTTATTTTGCTCTTAAATCGTAAACGGACGACATTCTACCAGCACCCTTTAAAAGGCAAAAGAGATATTCTTCTAGTTGCCGAAAAAGGTTTAGTTAGGCGACAAAAGGTTAGTTCAACTGAGGGATGAACCGCAGATTCAACAGAAAAGACGGGACCTAGTCTTATAACTTACTTATTTGCTCTACAACACAGGCATTTTGTAGCACTCGCCATTGGATATTCAGGTCATACAAGGCGACCCCATATAGGCGATCACTGGTTTTGGTTTTGTGATATGCCGGACGAGGGTCTTGACTTAATATTTGTTCGATCAAAATATCTAAACGTGGATGTTGTTGTTGGTAAATAGCCAATTGCTCACGTGCGCTTTGGGAGAACGTTACCGCGAGCGTCTCTTGTGGTTTAGTTTGTCCATATCCCGCTTCTGCATAGGGAATACTGTCTGAATAGGGAATATAAGGTTTAATATCGATAATCGGCGTGTTGTCGAGTAAATCCATTCCAGAAACCACAATACGGGATTGAGAATTGACTAATATAACCTCTTCGAACTTAACTGCACTAATACCTAAGTTATTAGGGCGATGTGTGCTGCGTGACGCAAATACACCTACTTTTTCATTGCCGCCAAGACGAGGTGGACGCACCAATGGCGAAGTGGATTTATTGGCAGTTTGATGAAATTGAAAAACTAACCATAAATGACTGAACTGTTCGATACCACGAATAAAATCAGCAGAATTAAATCCTGGGGCAAAGGTTATTTGACCCATAGCAGCAGTCACTAAACCAGGCTGCCTGGGAATGGTAAATTTTTCTTTGTATGGGGTGTTGATATGCCCAATGGGGCTTATTTCAATGGGCATGTAGGCCTTTGTAAACGTTATCTTTTATTTTAATTTATGGTTGAGAATGAGAAGACACATTTTGCAACACAATGACATTAGATTGAAACCTTTATATAAAAGCTAATCTGTTACAATTTGATTGTTCACTTCCCGAACCAACCTTAGACTTAAACTTGGAACAAATTAACATTTTACCGAGTTTAGGTCTCTTTTTTTGATACTCTAAAAGATATTGGCATCAGGTTGCATTTTTAATACACTTTTTTGCATTGAAAGTGCGACATTCTGACGTCTTATTAATAATAAAAATTTTCTTAATTGTTCGCGTAAATTCTTGATTTCTTTTTTCTGAGTACCATATTCACTAAGAATTTGGACAACTCACTGATCATAATGGGAATAACATGATCTATGTAAAAAATTTAACGAAGATTTTTGGCGATTTTGTCGCCGTTAATCATCTTAGTTTCGATATCCAACCTGGTGATGTTGTTGGCTTCCTAGGGCCAAATGGTGCGGGTAAGTCCACAACTATGAAAATGCTCACAGGTTTTATTACACCGGATGATGGTGAAATATTAATTGATGACTTATCAATTTACGAAGACGCGAAAAAAATAAAGCAAAAAATAGGTTATTTGCCTGAAGGGGCGCCCGCATATGGCGATATGACACCCTTGCAATTCTTGAATTTTATTGCCGCGATTCGAGGCTTAAAAGGAGACTTGAAACGGCAACGAATTAGTCATGTGATTAATAAGATTGATTTACAATCGGTGTTAGATAAACCCATTGATAATTTATCTAAGGGATTTAAGCGTCGCGTCGGATTAGCCCAAGCATTATTGCATGATCCACAGATATTGATTTTAGATGAACCCACAGACGGACTTGATCCTAATCAGAAACATCAGGTTCGCGAACTCATTCAAAATCTTGCAAAAGACAAAATTGTAATTATTTCCACCCATATACTCGAAGAAGTTTCGGCGCTATGTAACCGGGTGATGATTATAGCTGCGGGTCAAATGAAGTTTAATGGCACACCCCAAGAACTCATCCAGAAATCCAAATACCATAATGCCATTACGCTGCATTTGAGCTATCCATCTGATACCTCTGGTTTTCTAGATGTGCCAGGGATAGTTGATATTCTGCCAGATCGCGCCACAGGTAAAGTGACCTTGTTAACAGAGCCTGGCAGTGATGTATTGCATGACGTAAACCAACATATTCATGAACGTCGGTTACCCGTAGATACCTTGTATGTTGAGCCGGGCCGTCTTGATCAGGTGTTTAGAGAATTGACACAGGGAGCGAAGCAATAATGGGGATGATTACGACACTATTTAAACGCGAGATAGCGAGCTTTTTTGCTACACCAGTCGCGTACGTTTTTATTACTATATTTTTGATTCTGTCTGCAGTTTTTGCATTTTTTATTGGTAGTTTGTACGAGCGTGAGCAAGCAGACTTATTACCCTTTTTCAATTTCCACCCTTGGTTATATTTATTTTTGGTACCAGCAATCGCTATGCGCACTTGGTCTGAAGAGCGTAAAAGCGGAAGTATCGAGCTATTGATGACCTTACCAATTAGTAGCTTGCAGGCGGTTATTGCAAAATTTCTAGCGTCTTGGGCGGTGCTTGGCTTGTCACTATTGTTAACTTTCCCATTGTGGCTAACCATCAATTACCTAGGCGAACCGGATAATGGTGTTGTGGTTGCAGCTTATTTAGGTAGTTGGTTAATGGCCGGAGCATTTTTAGCAATTGGAATGTGTATGTCAGCGATGACTAAAAACCAGGTGGTGGCCTTTATTCTAGCGGTGGTTGTGTGCTTTTTGTTTGTGGTCAGTGGTAGCAATATTGTATTGGATGCATTTAAAAATTGGGCGCCATCAATGTTAATTGATACGGTGGCTTCATTCAGCTTTTTAACTCACTATGAGTCACTTGCCAAAGGTGTTATTGCCCTTAATGACGTGGGCTACTTCTGCATTTCAATTGTAATTTGGTTGTACGCCAGTTTATTGATTATTGAACGTAAAAAGGCGGATTAATAAGATGAGTAAATTTTCCACCTCTATTATTTTAATTTTGTTAGCGGTTTTATTTTTTGCGTTAACGGTGCTGAACAATCAGTTGTTGAGTCCACTTCGTCTCGATTTAACCGAAAACCAAGTTTATTCTCTATCGGATGGCAGTAAGGAAATTGTCTCGAATATTGATGAACCCATTAATTTATATTTCTTTTTTTCGGATAAGTCATCTAAAAGCATGACTTCACTGCGCAATTATGCGACTCGTGTAGAAACCATGTTGCGTGAATACGCTAAAGCAGCTGATGGTAAAATTAATTTACATGTTGTTGATCCGGAACCGTTTTCAGAAGCTGAAGACCAAGCTAACGAGTTTGGACTTACCGCTGCAACCCTCGGTAATATGGGAGACGCCATATATTTGGGGTTAGCGGCGACTAACGCTTTGGATGACCAAGAAATCATTGGTTTCTTTGACCCTCAAAAAGAAAAGTTTCTTGAATATGAAATCAGTAAATTAATCCACAAACTATCACAACCTGAATCGGTCAAAATAACCTTGGTAACTGACTTGCCTCTAGCAGGTGGACAAAATCCAATGACAGGTCAGTTTGACCCAGCTTGGACGTTTTATACTCAGTTACAACAACTGTACGAAGTGGAGCAGGTTTCGAATAGTGCTGAAACCATACCGGACAATACAGATGTGCTGATGTTAATCCATCCTCAATCGTTAAATGAAAAGCTGTTGTACGCAGTAGATCAATACGTTATGCAAGGTGGAAAGTTGATTGTTTTTGTGGACCCAAAAAATGAATCCGATCCAATGGCAATGATGGCCGGTATGGCTGCTTCGGATGACAATAATTCTAACCTAACTCCTTTATTCGATGCCTGGGGGTTGCAGTTTGATGATAGTCAGGTATTGCTTGATGCTGAGCTTGGCTTAGACATACGCACTGCTGATGGTGGTGTGGCTAGACACTTTGGTTTTGTCGGGATTCAATCTCAACAACTCGACCGTGACGACGTTACCACTGCCAACTTAGAGATTATTAATGGCGCGTCGTTTGGGGCCTTTAGTAAGTCTAATAGCAGCAACTTACGATGGACTCCGTTGATGCGATCTTCGGCTAACTCCGGATTTATGGACGTGTTTACCTATTCTTCTTTGCAAGACCCCAATGCACTGGCTCGGGAATTTACTAACCAAAATAGACAACATGTACTGGCGGCTAGATTACAAGGAAGGGCTTCTTCAGCTTATAAACAAGCCCCAGATGATAGCGTCGTTGAAAGTGCTCATATGTCCTCCACTAATCAATTAAACGTTATTGTGGTGGGAGATACAGATCTATTGGCTGACCGATTTTGGGTGCAGCAGGCGAATTTCTTTGGTGAAATTGTTTACACGCCTTTTGCCAATAATGGCGATTTTGTTACCAATGCCGTAGAGAATTTAAGTGGCAGTGATGCGCTTATTAGTATTCGCAGTCGCGGTACATTCGCACGTCCATTTAATACCGTGGATGCATTGAAAGTTGAAGCAGAGCGCAAGTTTCGCGAACAAGAACAACTTTTACAGCAGCAATTAGATGAAACCGAACAGCAACTTGCGCAATTGCAAAACCAGCAAGTGGAAGGCGCTGGTTTGGTTATGACGCCGGAACAACAGCAAGCATTAGATGAGTTTGTTGAAAAGCGTACAGAAATTCGAAAAGCCTTGCGTGAAGTAAGGCATCAATTGGATAAAGATATTGAGGAACTGGGAAATTGGTTGAAGTTTATTAATATTGCCATCGCCCCTATCGTATTAATGCTTGTTCTTATGTTACTTGCAAGACTATTGAGAACACGCTCTAAAGGTGATGAGGGGTTACCCTATGAATAAACAATTGGTTTCGTTAGTCGTTATTATCGCTGCGTTAGCGGCGGCTATTTACTTTCTAACTATAGGCGCTAATCAAGCGTCTGATGAAAAACTGAAATTGTTTCCTGAACTTGCTGAACAAGCTCAAAAGATTCAACAAATACAGGTTTCCAATGCAAATGGAAGCTTAATTGATGCTCGTCAATCGCAAGGTCAATGGATAACCGTATTACCCGTGAGTGAGCGTGAGTATCCGATGCAGCAAAAAGCATTGTCGGAGCTGGTGGATGGTTTATCAAAAGCGGTCTTATTCGAAGCTAAAACGGCCAAAAGCGAAAACTTTGCGCGTTTAGGTTTGCAGGATATTGACCAGGTAGACAGTCAAGGCACACTCATAAAAATACGCATTGGTACTAAAGATTATCAGGTGTTAATTGGTGCTCGTGCGAGTCTAGGCCAAGGATCATTTGCGCGCTTAATCGGCGAGAAACAAACCTGGCTGTTGGACCGCATCATTAACTTACCAACGGATCAATACGCGTGGTTAAAACAACCTATTTTGGATGTCTTAAAAGAGCAAGTGAGTTACCTGCGCCGTGAAGGCAATGCAGGTTTTGAAATTCAAAAAGATTTTGAACAAGAAGATGGATTTACGTTAAAAGGTTTAGGCGAAAGTGAAGAGCTCAAATACCAAAGTATTTTAAGTGCTTTTGTCGATAATCTAGTTAATCTGAAATTTGACAAAATTGTAGATGCTGGAGAATCCGGATTTGATCCGCAATCAGTGACCGCCACTTTTGAAGTGGGTCTAGAAGATGGCCGTATTCTAAATATGTGGCTGTGGGAACACGCAGATGCCGATTATGTTCGCTTTGAAGGTGATTTCGGTAAGTATTGGTATGATGTTAATTATCAGTTATCTAGCTTTTCTGCAGGGCAAATAGATAAAGTTTACGCTGATTTTATTCAAGATAAGAGCTCGCAAATTCAGCTACCGCAAGAATTTCCAATTGATGAAGGTGAATCGCCACAATAAGCAATTTACGTTGTACTTCATTTAAATGTTAGGTGAGTGAACACACCACCTAACATGTCTTAAAGCTCTTTTTCGGTGCTCCAACACTTTCGTCACTTTAATTAGTTTTTCACACCTTTAATTTTTCATACAAGAAAGCAGTAGGGCGTTAAGTGCGTTTGTACCCATACTTTGCGCTTTACGAATATTGTCTTGGGGAATTTGTTCAGGGTGTTTATAAGCCTTAATTGCTTTTTCTAAACTGGCTTCTCGTAACAGGTGGATGGTCGGGTAGGGGGATCGATTGGTATAATTTGCTGCAGAATCTTCCGGCTCTCCATCAAACACATATTCAGGGTGGAAACTCGCCACCTGGTAAACCCCTAAATAGTCATTTTCTTCTAACCAATATTGGGCTAAATCAAGTACGTCTAAATAACCAAAAAATGATTTAAAGCCGTTGGTGAGTATAATGAGTGAGGTTTCAATCTCCGCATTTTCATCTAATAACTGGACTTCTTGAGCAAATAGCTTGAGCACATCTTTGCTTTTTTTCGACTCACTATAGGCATAACGAATGGCGTTGCGTTGCACTTCTCGTTTGGCAAATGGACAAAAATTTAAGCCGATAACTACCTGATCTAACCAAGCTTTGGTCTCTTCAATAGCTTGGTTACCCAGTTGTTCATTTGCGCTCGTCACTAGCTGCGGTACTTCACATAGGCTTCTAAGGTGTTTTCAATCAAACTGGCCACAGTCATTGGACCTACACCGCCAGGAACCGGAGTGATCCATCCAGCACGTTCCTTCGCAACGTCGAATTCTACATCGCCAACTAGAGTGCCGTCTGCTTGACGATTAATTCCCACATCAATAACGATTGCACCGGGCTTAATCCAATCGCCAGGGATGAATTCGGCTTTGCCAACGGCGACCACCAAAATATCGGCCCTTTGCACGTGACTTTTTAAATCTTGGGTAAATTTATGACAAGTGGTGACGGTACATCCGGCTAACAATAACTCAAGGGACATGGGACGACCGACGATATTCGAAGCACCAACTATGACTGCGTCTAAGCCTTTTGCTGGCCGTTTTGTTGATTCGATTAGGGTCATTATACCTTTTGGTGTGCAAGGGCGTAGAGCAGGCATACGTTGCACTAAACGTCCAATATTGTAAGGGTGGAAACCGTCTACATCTTTATCAGGACGAATGCGTTCTAGTACCTCTTCAGCATTTAAACCAGCAGGTAAAGGTAATTGCACCAGGATACCGTCGACTTCAGCATCCTGGTTGAGTGTATCAACTAATTCCAACAGCTGTTGCTGAGTAATATTCGCTGGTAAATCATGGGCTTTATCAACAAAACCAACTTCATCACAGGCTTTACGTTTATTTGCAACATACACGCCCGAGGCTGGATCGTGCCCCACCTTGATGACTGCAAGACCGGGTGGTCTTTTTCCCGCGGCCGTAATGGCTTCTACTTGAGAAGCGACGTTTTCTCTTACCTGCTTGGCAATTGATTTTCCGTTTATCAGTTGTGCTGTCATGTGTTTAGCTTTTAAATCTTCAGATGCGGTTATTGTCCCATAACCTTGCTTGGCCAAGCAATCGTGAGTTGATATTAATTATGCCTAGTTGTTAGGTAGACAGTAATTATTCTGGGGATAAGCAGGATTTGCCATAGAACTCACGTATAATCCAATTATGTTTAACTGAAATGGTTTAAATAACCAATATTAGAATAGGGTATTTCCTTTGCAACTTACTGGTGTAGAAATTTTTGGCTATTGTGCATCTGCTTTAATCGCGTTTTCGTTAACTCGAGACTCAATTGTACGGCTTCGTTGGTATAACCTATTTGGTGCATCTTCATTTTGCATCTATGGAATTATTATTGGCGCTTCGCCTGTGGCCTTTCTGAATGGTTTTATTGCAATCACCAATATTGTTTATTTACGTAAAATGCTAATGCAAGCCGAGCAACACTTCTCTGTCTTAGAGGTGAGTATGCCCTCTAACTATGTGGATTTTTTCCTTGATTATCATCGTCAAGACATTGAATTTCACTTTCCTCGTTTTTTCAAAAAAATGCAGCAGGAGAATCGTCGCTTTTACTTTATGATGGAAAATACAGAAGTGGCAGGGTTACTTTCTGGTTACCCAGACGAAAATAATCACTTTATTGTTGATTTTGATTTTGTCATTCCAGCCTATCGAGATTGTCGAATAGGGCACTTTGTGCTGGGACAAGGACAGCGTTTAAAGACTCAGTTTGACTATGCTGATGTTTATGCAAAAGCTGACAGCTTGAAACATGAAAACTATTTGGTGCAGTTGGGTTTTTCCCCAAAGAAGAATGGTATATGGTTTTATCCTGATTCAAATAAAAGTGTTTAAATTTACTAACCCAAATAAACACAGTGTCTATTTCTGATGTAAGGAATTACTTTGAAGAAAATAAAAAATGAGCAGCAATTACTAAAAATGGCGATTAGTGTTGGCGAAACCTATGCGAAGAATCGTGGGTTTGACGGTTTCAGTGAAACCATGGGACAAAAAGAGAAAGTTGAAATTATCTATCGATTGTTAGTGAACGATAAATTAATAGCGTCCTTGGGAGAGGATTCTGAAGATTTGCTCAGTATGAAACATAGATTAGCGATATGGATAAAAAATAAACTACCCGCTGATCATGCTTTGTTAAAATGATTTTTTCGGTTTTATGCTAAATCGCCCTTTTTCTAGTAAGTGAGCATATAAAAAGCATATTTTATAGACTAATTGTTTCATAATTAGCCAGTTAGAAAAAATCTATAAAAAAGTATTTGACGAGGTTAGGGCAAGTGGGTAATATGCGCCCCCTCGAAGCGATGAGGTTTTTATCGCAACGATTGTTCGGTGAGTAGCGCAGCTTGGTAGCGCACTTGGTTTGGGTCCAAGGGGTCGCAGGTTCGAATCCTGTCTCACCGACCATTTTTTTGCTTGTTCAGATTCGTAGAGCGTCCGTAGCTCAGCTGGATAGAGCACCCGCCTTCTAAGCGGGTGGTCGCAGGTTCGAATCCTGCCGGACGCGCCAGCGGAACGGTTGGATATGAATTTGATATCTAGTGACACTTTTTGATAATTTATTTTTGACGAAAGTGAAAAGAGTGAACAGATAGTTATTTGTCTGGCAAGTAAAAATAAAGTAGTGTAAAAAGAGTAACACAGTGGTGGACGTAGCTCAGTTGGTAGAGCCCCGGATTGTGATTCCGGTGGTCGTGGGTTCAAACCCCATCGTCCACCCCACTTGCGGAAGTGGTGGAATTGGTAGACACGCTGGATTTAGGTTCCAGTGCTTCACGGCGTGAGAGTTCAAGTCTCTCCTTCCGCACCATTGTTAGTTTCTATCTTTTAGTATTATTCAAATACTGTTAAATCGTAATTATTCCCTTTTTTTATCTTCTGTATCTTTACAATGTTAATTGTTAAACATCCTTGTTTATCATCCAAATTCTAATTTCTTTGAATATTTAGGTTTTCAGACGGAATATCCAAATACAAACTAATTACCTGACCACCTCGCAATACGCTGAACATCAGAGTTTGTGCAGTGGGAAGTAATGTTTGAACGGCTTCAAGACCTTCTTCAGTGGTAATATCGTTACCATTAATTTTTTGTAAAACATCTCCTGGTTTGAATTTTGCGCTTCGATAGAGTTTGGGGTTCATCCCTGGAAGCACATTGAAACCTGCAGATATGTCATTGTTGTCGAAAGGTGAAATAGTGATAATGTGCTCTAATCGCTTAGGACGGTTACCAATTGATCTGGCTGTGTCTTGGTTATTGGTATTGTTATCATAATCTTCGGTTAGATTATTAGTAGCGTTTGCTGTTGCTGAATTGTTATCCCCTGACGTTGTCCCTCTGAGTAATAAAACTTGCCGTTGACCTTCATTTAACAATATCACTCTATCATTTTTGATTTCTTGAATAACCGCGTTGGTGTAAGCGATTTGATCATCAATAAAGTAAGTGCGAACTTGTAAGCGAGATTCAATGGTTGCTGAAGCTTCCATATCCACATCACTTGCCACTACACCTATTAATGAAATATTCAACGAGCTAGGGGGTAACCCTTCCAGATCTACTTCGCTAACTCCGCCTTGAACATTAGGGCTACTCGTTTGTTGATTTACTAACTGCTCAGAGGTATTTAACAGCTCATCTTTGACCTCATCCGAAAGCTCAACGGGTTGGTGATTGGATGGACCAAACATGATATAGCACAACGCGGCTATAGCGATAAACAGGAAAGAGAGAATAAGTTTGCTATTACTCATGGAAACAACTCGTGAGTGGGATGTTATTGTCGTATAGGCAGGATACCCATCACTGGCTTGGTTCTCAATGCCTAATTTAATACTCCATTTAATCAGCTTCACGCCATTTCTGACTGTTTGTCAAAATACCTTAGCTTAAAAACCTCGATATTTTTATCGTAAGCCAATAGCGCATTAATTCAATACTAAAAAATCTGCGTGCCCATTTACCTAAATATCATTTAGCTAAGTGCTGGAAACCCAATTAGAAGGTAATTTAATTAGACTGATAGATGTGACTTAAAAATTGAACCTTTGTTTTTATATTAATTCAAAATTTAAGTTTACGATTCATATTTTAAGTCTAGAAGATGGGTCGAATTAATATGTACTTTAAAAACAGTGTTTTACGATTTATTTTGAAGTTGGCATAGCTTGTGCACTTACATGGCTAGAGATTAAAATTTATCCGAAGTGGAGTGATAAAATGAGTTTTTTTACAGATAAGAGAACATTGTTAGTTGGAGCCCTTTCCTTCTTTAGCAGTGTTTCAGCAGTGATGCTGACAACTCAAGCCAACAGTAGCAGCGTACCTTTCTTCACTGAGTCGGGCAATACCCCACAAATGGTGGTTAACCAGAATGTAGCAAAAGAGCAATCTTATATACTTCAAGGTTTAGGTCGCGATGCTTTAGTTTCTGCGGTAGAACGCGTTGGCGGAGCTGTGGCTAGAGAATTCCCTATTATTAACGCAATTAGTGCCTACTTAACTACTTCACAAGTAGATGAGCTGGCCAATATTTCCGGACTGAACGTCACTGCAGATAGAAATGTGATGACTATGGCTAATAGCAACGGTAAATCAGCAGATGCTGCAGGCCAAGTTAAAAAGTTCGCTATCGACAATAATATTGCTACTCAAACCCAAGCAGATTTGTTGCATGAAAAGGGCATTACTGGAAAAGGCATAACTGTAGCCGTATTAGACAGTGGCACATTAATGGGCGGAGATCAGGGTAAATACTTATTGCAAAATCAATATGAACGCTCACGTGCGTTTTATAAATATGATGCAATCAAAAGTAGGAAGAATCGAGTTTTAAACGATGACCAAAATGGTCATGGTAGCCACGTTGCCGGCATTATCGCTAGTAGCCTTAAAACGGATGAAGGTAAATTTAACGGTATTGCTCCGGATGTTTATTTACTTTCAGTTAAGGCGTTTGATGCATCAGGTAATGGCAGCTACACAGACGTGTTAGATGGATTAAATTATATCTACCAGAACCGTAACCGTTATCGTATTCGTGTGTTGAATTTGTCTATGGGCGCTAGTGTACAATCGAATTATTGGAGCGACCCGATTAACCAAGCTGTAATGCGGTTATGGGATGCCGGTATTGTAGTGGTAACCTCAGTAGGTAATACAGGCTCTGATTATGCGACTGTAACTGTGCCTGGAAATAATCCTTACATTATCAGCGTTGGCGCATTGACTGATAGTTATACACCTGACGATGCAAGCGATGACCGTATGACAACCTTCTCGTCGAAAGGACCATCGGTAGAAGGATTTGTTAAACCTGAGATCGTCGCTTTTGGTGGCCACATCGCTTCTAAAATGAACAAAAACTTACTTAAAAATAAAAACTTTGTTGAATCTGAAACAGGCGAAGACTACCACTTAGTTTCTGGTACATCGCAAGCCGCAGCTGTGGTAACTGGCACAATAGCTCTTATGCTGCAGTACAACTCTAGCTTGTCGCCAGATGATGTGAAGTGTCGCTTAATTGATTCTGCAACGGCAGTTAAAGATCCTTCTACAGGTGAGTATTACGGTCCATTTACTCAAGGTGCTGGTCTAATTAATGCCTATGCCGCAGTAACAAGTGACGCCTACGGTTGTGCTAACGTTGGTTTAGATATTGAGGCTGACTTGAACGGAGTTGCTCACTTTAAAGGTCCAGCTCGCGTAACTGAGGAAGGTCAATTACTACTAGCCCTTGGTAATGGTGGTTTTGTAGCTGAAGGCTCTATTTGGGATGGTACTAATAGACTTGAAGGTTCTATTTGGGATGGAACTAGTAGACTTGAAGGTTCAATTTGGGATGGTTTAAGTTCTATTGAAGGATCTATCTGGGACGGGACTACTGCTCTACAAGGCTCAATCTGGGATGGTTCTACAACTATTCAAGGATCAATTTGGGACGGGTCTACTGCCATTGAAGGTTCAATCTGGGATGGTTCTACAATACTTGAAGGGTCTATCTGGGATGGGTTTTCTGTACTAGAAGGTTCAATTTGGGATGGTTCGACCGCACTTGAAGGATCACTTTGGGACGGTTTATCAAGTCTTGAGGGCTCCATCTGGGATGGCACCAATAGACTGGAAGGTTCAATCTGGGATGGTTTATCTGCAATTGAAGGTTCAATTTGGGACGCGTTATCTTCCATAGAGGGTTCTATATGGGACGGCAACATGTCGATTGAGACTGTCGATCAAACCTTATTAGACGAATCCGTTGTAAACGATGATCAAGAAACCAATAAATTGCTAGATATTGATTTAGATTAATCAACAACGAGTTACTAGGAAATCAAGCTGCATTCATTGAATGCAGCTTGGCTGTTTTTGATAAAAGCGTGTTAAATTTAGTTGCTCAAGCCTTATGGGGCATCTAAGATGCTCCGGCATTCAACATTTAGGATAAAATGGATTTATGAAGTCATTGATGCCAGTTAAACATTTAACATTGCAACTAGTCCTTGCTTTAGTAGCAATAATTAGTGCTTTTAACGCGATAGCAGACAATGAAAATATTAAATTTCAACGGATTACCCTAGATCAGGGGCTATCCCAAGAAAACATATTAACTGCATTTCAAGATTCCGAAGGTTACATGTGGTTTGGTACTCAAGAGGGACTGAACCGCTATGATGGTTATCAATTTAAAGTATTCACTTACAGTTCAAGAAGTAAAGATTCCTTAAGCTCAGATTGGGTGTACTCAATCATCGAACCCCAAGAAAACGTGCTATGGATTGGTACACGCAATGGCGTCAACGTTTTTGATAAAGGTACACAAACCTTCAAGCACTATCGATTTCAGGCGAATGATAGCAGCAGTATAAATTCCGATACGGTCAGAGTATTGTTCCACTCGTCGAAAAACCAAATTTGGTTAGGCAGTGACAAAGGATTAAATATATATAATCCAGCAACCGATGATTTTACAAATGTGCCAATTACCGCTGATGAATCAAAGCAATTTATCATTCAAAGTATTGCCGAAGATCATCAAGGCAATTTGTGGGTAGCTGCTTCGGGGCTAGGAGTTATCAAACTTGATACCAGTACCAACCAGGTTCTCGTCGATGCTGTCGATATGAATAGTCTTACTGGTATTCAATCTGAACAAATAAAAACCCTAACGGTAGATAACCAGCAAAGGCTTTGGTTAGGTGGCGACAATGGTGTAACAGTTATTAGGTTTTCGCCAGAAGGGGATGATGCTCCAAAGGTATGGCGACCTGAGGCCTTGGTTGATCAAAAAGTCAGTCATATATACCAAGATCGCAGTGACCGAATTTGGTTTGCAACCTCAGATGGTCTGTTCAGGTTGGAAAACGACAACCAGACTTTTTTGCATATTAAGCCTGAAAAGCAAAATCCCTACAGCCTTTCTGATGGCAAGCTAAACTATTTATTTCAAGACCGAGGCAATGTGTTTTGGGTCGGTAGTATTAAAGGTTTGAACAAATGGAATACGGCAACTTCGAACTTTGATCATATCCGAGAGGGAGCTGATAAGTCGAAAAGCTTAAGTGGAAGTTACATCAATACGTTTTTTGATGGTAAAGATAATGATGTCTGGATTGGTTCAATAGGCGGTTTAGATCGCTTAAATGTGGAAACCGGCGATATTCAACATTTTGTAGCCGATGAAAATGACAATAATACGTTACGTAGCAATACTGTTATGTCGCTGTTTTCTGAAAATGGTGATCAGCTTTATATCGGTTATCAAGATCAGGGTATGAGTAAACTTGATACTCGAACAATGACCTTTACTCATTATGCAGCCGATAAAACAAACCCTCAGGCTTTGTCCGCACCTGGTGTCACATCGATTAAATCAGCTGGGAATAACAAGCTTTGGCTCACTACTTTTGGTGGTGGGTTGAATCTGTTCGATATTAAAAGCCAAACGTTTACACGGTATTTATCCGATGACACCGACTTGCAGACTTTAGGCAGCAACAGGTTAATGACCCTTTACAAGGCCAAAAATGGTCTATTGTGGATTGGTACTTGGGGAGCCGGCTTAAATATATTCAACCCTACCACGGGCACAGCTATGCGGATCCCAAATAATGTGGACGATCCAACCTCTTTAGGTAGTCAAGAAGTCTGGACGATTTTTGAAGACTCAAAGGAAAATATTTGGATTGGTACTCGAGGCGCTGGTGTTGCAAAACTTTCCGCTGAGAATCGAAAGTTGGGTAAATTTGAGTTCGAACGGATTTCTCGTTATGAAGGTCTACCGAGTAGCAGTGTTTTTGGCATTCTAGAAGATGAGTCTGGGTTTCTATGGTTGAGCACTAATCGAGGTATTAGTAAGCTGGACCCTGATACCTTTGAACTTCTAAATTATGATAGCTCCCATGGTTTACAAGGTAATGAGTTTAACAATGGGGCCTATTACCGCTCAAAAAGTGGCAAACTTTATTTTGGTGGAACCAACGGGGCAACCTCATTTTATCCTTCACAAATTGCGCCTAATCAACATGTTCCTCCGGTTGTTCTAACCAAATTTCAAAAGTTGAATGAAGTCTTTGCATTGGACTCTTCTGGACAAAAAAGTAACCACATTCAAATTTCCCATAAAGATTATTTAATTGCTTTTGAATTTGCCGGGTTAGATTTTGCTTCACCAACCAATAATCGTTATTTATATAAATTGGAAGGTTTTGATAATGACTGGATTGAAGCAGGGGATATTCGTAAGGCTACGTACACCAACCTGCCGGCAGGAAATTACTTATTTAGAGTGAAAGCATCAAACAACGACGGTATTTGGAATGAACAAGGTGCAGATGTGGCCCTTACCGTGCTGCCCGCACCTTGGTATTCATGGTGGGCTTATACTATTTATGGTTTATTGATTCTGGGCGCTGTGTATTTAGTCTATCGCTCTTATATTAACAAGTTGGCGAAAGAAGCAAACTATCGTCATGAACTTGAGCTGGAAGTGAAAAGTAGAACGACAGAGTTACGCGAAGTGAATGAGCAGTTACTCAACGCAAGTGTCACCGATCAATTAACTGGGCTGCATAACAGACGCTATTTAAACAGTATTGTAGAGCAGCAGTGTGCGAGTGTTTTCCGTGATTTTGAACAATCTCTCAGCTCCGGGAAGTTCGACGCGGACAGCGGACCAAGACTGTTTTTCCTGATGTTTGATTTAGACGGCTTCAAACCCATTAACGATACCTATGGTCACGATGCTGGTGATAAAGTAATTTGTCAGGTAAGTGATTTGTTGAAAGCGGTATGCCGCAAGTCTGATACCGTAATACGATGGGGTGGGGACGAATTTTTAGTGATGGGCAGAGTTGAGGAAGTTAAGGAAATTGAGCTTTTAGCTGAGCGTTTAAGAAGCAAAATAGCCGGTTACGGTTTTGACATAGACCTCAAGCAAAAAATGCATCTTTCTTGTTCAATTGGCTATAGTATTTATCCGTTTTCTCATCATTACCCCGACTCGCTAGGTTGGGAGCAGGTGCATCTATTGGCAGATAATGCTTTGTATAAGTCCAAAGAATCTGGGCGTAATCAATGGACTGGAATTATACAATCAAAAGAAATGCCACCTGTAGGTATCATGAATACATTGACCCAGAATATCGATAACGTCATTGATGAAGGTTATGTACGAATTGTACAAGCAAACCTAACTAAAGATTCTAAAATTCTAGATATTAAATCGCGCCGTCGATAAGATTATTTGAAGCTAAATTGTGTTTCAATTTAAACTAGCTAGGCGTTACCTGCATATTACAAGCCGTGCATTTTTTGCGGGGTATCGTTAGCTGCGATTTTTAGGTTCAAAGGTTCTCAATCAGCATTATCTAGTTCACGTTTTAGCTTATAAAACGTAGGTTCGCTCACGCCTAACATTTCAGCCGCTTGAGCCATGCTATAAACCGGAGTATGTAAAATTGCTTCTAGAACAAGTAATTTTATCTTGGCCACACAATTGGCTATGTGAACATCTCCGGTAGCAATGGGCATCAATACTTCACTAAATTGACTCCAATCCGCAGGGCGTTCTAATGAACCATCATCTATGTCCTTTAGGATTTTATCGACCTTTCTGCGGGCTGTACTTTGCGATATGGATAATCTAGCAGCGGTTAGTCGCATCTTGCGGTCAGTCGCTAAATAGGTTTTTAAAATTAATTCATCTTCAATCCAGATGCCAAAGGGAGCATTAAAGAACTTAGGATGTTGTCCTGAGGTGGCCAACATCTGTTTGAATACGTCTAACAACTCAGAAAAATACAGCTCGGGATTGAGGGTTTTTGCAGAATACTGTTCATTTGGCTGCGCAATTTCTGAAGATTGAGCTGGCGTAAAACTAGGCTGTTCAAGGGCGGCCGGTTTTATGGATGTTTTACTCTGGTGGTGAGAAGTCAACGACGTATTTTGGGGTTGGTCAATCTTTTCAGGTTGGGAAGTGACGTTATGAGTCGTTGAGTTTTCGAAACCATTATCATGAATATTCAATAGCTCCCAATCGATAGTATTGCTCTCACTAAGCAGTGTCGCTTGCATCAAACGATTTTCTAGCTCACGAATATTTCCGGGCCACGGATAATGCATCATTTTTTCAAGTGTTGCTGGTGCTAAAGTGCGCTTTTCAACTTTAAATTGTTCAGCAAACTTCTTCAAAAAGTGAGTTGCCAATAAAGCAATATCTTCGACTCTTTCCCGTAAAGGCGGATTATGTAGGGTCAGAACATTCAATCGGTAGTATAAATCTTTACGAAAGTGACCCAAATCTACTTCTTGCGCCAAATCGCGATTGGTAACCGCAATAATTTTCACATCAACATTGATGACTTTATTTCCGCCTACGGGGGTAAAGTGTTTTTCTTGAACAAAGCGCAACAGTTTAGTTTGCATATTAAGGGGCAGTTCGCCAATTTCATCTAAAACCAAAACGCCGCCATTGGCATCTAACACTTTTCCTGACGTTGTATTTTGGGCTCCGGTAAACGCTCCTTTAACGTGCCCAAATAACTCAGACTCAATTAAGGTTTCTGGAATAGATCCGCAATCTACTATCACCAAGGCTTTATCTTTGCGGTTTCCCATTTGGTGTAACGCATTGATTAATCGTTCTTTACCCGTGCCACTTTCACCTGTTACTAACACGGTTGTATCGGTTAGCGCTGCACGTTTAGCATGGCGCATTAAGTTTTCCATAGCCTGAGAGCGATAAATAATACTGCTGACTTGTAGACCTTCTTTTAATTGCGCCAATTCAATTTGCAGTTGTTCGTTTTGACTTTCTAATTTTCGATTCAACTCCTCTTCTAAACGACTTCTGCGCAGCGCTTTACCGAGTTGTCGAGTCAAACCGGACAGAAGAACCTTGGTATCGTGCTTCACTTCAAATCGTTCTGCATTCCCACAAATGAAAAAGCAATCTTGGGTTTCAATTTCTAGGGGCAAAACTAACAGAAGTGCATTGCCCATATATCGCTCTGAGGGCTTTCGACTTTCTATCGCTACTTTTTGCATTTGCTTGATTTCAGCTAAAAATGCACGGTCCTTATTCGTCAAGGATATTGCGTTATCATCAGAATCTATTGAATATTTAAATTCACTTTGGTTCTTCTCTTCATTGCTCACTATCCCGGCACACATAAAATCGAAGGTTTGGGCTAAACGTTGCACCACACTTTGAGATAATTGTGAAAAGTTAAACTTGTCAGCTATTAATGAGGATATATCCCATAATAACAACATGTTACGGTAATCAGTGACAGTGTCGGCAGTGAAAATTCCACCTAAGTAATTAAATTGTTGCTGATATAAATTAAAATCATCTTTGTGCCAGGTAATTATCGAAGGCTGATTTTCTTGTTGGGCAACTTTTAACGCCTGATCCGCGCGATTTATTAGCGTGTTAGCACTCTCACTTTCGCTACCTACTTGTGGATTGTGCTCGACAATTGCTGCACCTAAATCGAAAAGCAAGTTGATTGCGCCATCTAAATATTGTTTTTGTTGTAAACTTCGCTGTAGTTTTTTTGCGAGGCTGGCGACATCGGTTTGTTCATTAACAGGAAATGCAACCCCGAAAAGTGCGCCACCAAATCGACATAAAATGTCTCCGTCACGTGTAATATCATTGAGGTTACTTGCAATCTCTTGAATGACGTTATCACCAAATTGATGCCCAAATTTTTTATTGATTTGATGAAAATCAATACAGTGAACCATCACCAAACCAATGGAATAAGATTGACTAAGTTGAGCAATTTTACTTTGCAGAACCGACCTAGAGCATAAATTAGTGAGCGGGTCTGACAACAAAAACACATAGTCACTGATTAATTTGCTTTGCATACCGGCTGAAACAATTAACTGTTCAAACGCCGCATATGTTGAGCTTGACTCGTCTAAATTATTGTCAGGTTGTACTAACCAAGAAGGTAAAGTGTGACTAAATTCTATTTTTATAAAATAAAACTGATCGCGGTTAAAAGGCTTTATGGGAGTGCGACGAGAAGGCGTTGGTTTTGACAAATTAGCATCAGTGTCATTATAACCTAAACCGGCTATGTTAGTGGAAACTAAATCAGAGGCTTGAATTAGTATGGTTTTTTCATCTAACTGTTTGAATTCAATTTCTTTTTCTGTTGATACCCGTATTGGTTGTTTAGCATTATATAAACTAATTTCAGTGTTTGAGAGTTGCGGTATGGGATCAACGGAGCTCGCTGATACGCGATCTGATTTCCAATTAAATTGGGGATGAAACATACTTATATGTTTCGCACCAGAAATCGTTAATATGCATCGTAGATGATGCAATAGCATATCTTTTGGGTTCAAATTGGGCTCGGGAATATAGTCACTTTTCTGAATTTAATATTCCACATATTAAGCAGTTATGCAATCAGGGGAGGGTTTCCCCCTGAGGTGAAAATTTTAAGGGGGAGCGCCTTGGTTTTTCGAACAATTTTAGTACACATATAAATCAGCCCATTTAAATTAATTTTTGCCCTCGACTATATAACTCTCAGCCTGTATACTGTCGCGTCTTTTTTAACCGAGGTGGACCAACTAGGTCCGCACCATACGGCAGTATTGGTATCTAAAATAGCCTGTTGTTTTTACATTAAATAAATACATCAAACTAAAACGTTATTTATCAGTTGCTGCGAGTTCGAATTACGCGTTATGTGACGCATAGTTGAGGAATAATAATGCAAGTTTCAGTCGAGACGACTCAAGGCCTAGAGCGCCGTTTAACCATATCTGTTCCTGCTGATTCTATTGATTCAGCAGTAAAGTCACGTTTACAGCAGTTGGCTAAAACCCAACGTATTAATGGTTTCCGCCCAGGAAAAGTGCCAGTCACTGTAATTAAAAAACGCTTTGGTCAAGCGGTTCGTCAAGAAGTAGCTGGTGAAGCCATGCAACGTAACTTCTACGAAGCAGTGGTACAAGAAAAATTGAACCCAGCGGGTATGCCTAGCTTCGAAATGAAGAAAGATGTAGACGGTGAAGATCTAGAATTCGTTGCTTCTTTTGAAATTTATCCTGAACTAGAAGTTCAAGGTATCGACAAAATTGAAATCGAAAAGCCGGTTGTTGAAATTAACGACAAAGATCTTGATAACATGATGGATACTTTGCGCAAGCAACACGCTGACTGGAAAGAAGTTAAGCGTAAAGCGAAGAAAGATGATCGAGTAACTATCAACTTTGTTGGTACTATCGATGGTGAAGAGTTCGACGGTGGAAAAGCTGAAGACTTCCCTCTAGAGCTTGGTAAAGATCGTATGATTCCTGGCTTCGAAAAGCCACTTGTTGGTGCTAAGAAAGGCGAAGAAGTTGTTTCTAAAGTCACTTTCCCTGAAGATTACCATGCTGAAAACCTTAAAGGTAAAGATGCAGAGTTCACTATCACTGTCACTAAGGTTGAAGGTTTAGAGCTACCGAAAGTTGATGAAGAGTTTGCTAAATTGTTCGGTATCGAAGACGGCAATATTGAAGATCTTAAAGTAGAAGTTCGTAAGAACATGCAACGTGAACTTGATCAAACTCTTAAAGCTAAATTAAAAGAAGATGTGATTTCTGGTTTGCTTGAGCAAAACAGCATTGAAGTTCCTAAAGCACTTCTTGACCAAGAAATTGAAGCTTTACGTGAACAAGCTAAGCAACGTTTCCAACAACAATCAGGTGGCAACACTGCAAATATGCCTGAATTACCAGCTGATTTGTTTGAAGAAAATGCTAAACGTCGCGTTTCAATTGGTCTTATTTTAGGCGAAATCATTAAAACCAATGAAATTAAGGTTGATGACGCAAAAGTTGAGCAGTTAATTGAAACTACTGCTTCTGCTTACGAAGATCCATCAGAAGTCATTGAGTACTACAAAACAAATAATGAATTACTACAGCAAATTCAAAACGTTGCCCTTGAAGAGCAAGCAGTTGAGTTGGTTCTAAGTCAGTCTAAAGTTAAAGAAGTCGACACTGCTTTTGACGATATCATGAACAAACAACAGTAATTTAAGCCTTTGGTAATTGACTTCAATAGTCAGCACCTGATTAAATGCTCGGTAATTACCGAGCATTTTTATTTTTGAAGAAGTAATTTTATGTTGAATAATCCAATCGATCCACTCAACGCACTTGTCCCCATGGTAGTAGAACAAACTGCAAAGGGTGAGCGTTCTTACGATATCTATTCTAGACTGTTAAAAGAAAATGTCATTTTCTTGGTTGGTCAAGTTGAAGACCACATGGCGAACTTGATCGTCGCACAGATGCTATTTTTAGAAGCTGAAAACCCAGAGAAAGATATATTTTTATATATTAATTCTCCAGGTGGTTCTGTTACGGCAGGTATGGCCATATATGATACTATGAACTTTATTAAACCTGATGTGAGTACCGTATGTGTTGGGCAAGCTGCCAGCATGGGTGCATTCTTGTTATCAGGTGGAGCTAAAGGTAAGCGTTATTGTTTGCCTAACTCTAGGGTGATGATTCACCAACCATTAGGTGGATTTCAAGGACAAGCATCAGATTTTGAAATACATGCTAAAGAAATCCTGTCTATTAAAGAGAAGTTGAATCGTTTGATGTCTGAACATACCGGTCAGGACTATGAAAAAGTGTCTCAAGATACAGACCGTGACAACTTTTTAAGTGCTTCTGAAGCAAAAGAGTACGGTTTGATCGACCAAGTGTTGACAAGTCGAGCAGATGCGCTTAATACCAAATAGTAATTTAAGTAGTATATCGTCTAGTTCATATCGTCAATATGAGCTAAATAGTCAAATACAAAACGATACGACGAAATGGAAGGGGCAATTGTTAAATGAGTGATAAGCAAAACACAGACGGCGACAACAAGCTATTGTATTGCTCGTTCTGCGGTAAGAGTCAGCACGAAGTGCGTAAACTTATCGCTGGACCTTCGGTGTTCATTTGTGACGAGTGTGTCGAACTTTGTAACGATATTATTCGCGAAGAAATTAAAGAAATTTCACCGAAGAAAAAGCAGGACGCATTACCTAAGCCGAAAGAAATACATAGTCACCTAGATGAATATGTAATTGGTCAGGAACATGCTAAAAAAGTCTTGTCTGTTGCGGTTTATAATCACTATAAGCGACTACGAAGCGGTGATGTGCACAACGGCATTGAGTTAAGTAAGAGTAACATTTTGCTTATCGGGCCAACGGGTAGTGGTAAAACTCTGCTTGCTGAAACACTTGCAAGACTATTGGACGTACCTTTTACCATGGCAGATGCGACTACGTTAACCGAAGCGGGTTACGTGGGTGAAGATGTTGAAAACATTATTCAAAAGTTATTGCAGAAGTGTGATTACGATGTGGAAAAAGCACAACGTGGTATCGTTTACATTGATGAAATAGATAAAATATCTCGAAAATCAGATAATCCATCGATTACCCGCGATGTTTCAGGTGAAGGTGTTCAGCAGGCATTGTTGAAACTGATTGAAGGGACTATTGCTTCAGTTCCCCCTCAAGGTGGGCGTAAGCATCCACAACAAGAGTTTTTACAAGTTGATACCTCTAAGATCTTATTTATCTGTGGCGGTGCGTTTGCCGGTCTAGATAAAGTGATTGAGCAGCGTGCAGCTGTAGGTTCAGGTATTGGATTTGGCGCTACGGTCAAAAATAAAGATGACAAAAAAGCTGCCAGCGAACTATTCAAAAAAGTAGAACCTGAAGACTTGGTTAAATATGGATTGATTCCTGAGTTTATTGGTCGTTTACCAGTTCTAACTAGTTTAGAAGAGTTAAACGAAGAAGCATTAATTCAAATTCTGCAAGAGCCTAAAAACGCCCTTACTAAGCAATATGGTGCGTTGTTCGCTATGGAAGATACAGAGTTAGAGTTCCGTGAAGATGCCTTACATGCAATTGCTGCTAAAGCAATGGAACGCAAGACCGGTGCCCGTGGACTACGTTCTATCGTGGAAGGTGTTTTGCTAGAAACCATGTATGATTTACCGTCGATGACAGGTGTGAGCAAAGTCGTCATTGATGAAACGGTTATCAAAGGCGAGTCTAAACCGATTCTTATTTACGATAGTGGCGATAAAAAAGCTGCATCAGAATAAACTCTATTGAAATTTAAAGGCTCTTCGGAGCCTTTATTGTTATATACCACTTCATCAAGCGTCAGCCCCTCCTAATCTTCATAGATTTTTCTAAGTAAACCTCACTCGATTACCAGTAGGTAAATTATTTTTTATTGTGATTTTATTTAACGTTCTGATTTTTAAAGACAAAAATATAAATTGAATAAGAATTCATAGTATCGTAGTGTTATTCAATTGAACTTTACTGTGTTAACCCCATATACATAATCAATACCTTTCTAGCAGTTAACTAAAACGAGATGTAGCATGACAGATGAGCGAGTTGATCGCATTGAAATGCCAGTATTGGCATTGCGTGATGTGGTGGTGTATCCCCACATGGTTATTCCATTATTCGTTGGCAGAGAAAAATCTATCCGTTGTTTAGAAGCAGCAATGGACAAAGATAAGCAGATTTTCTTGGTTGCCCAAAAAGACGCTGGCGTAGATGAGCCAGAAACCGAAGATGTGTATCAAGTTGGTACCATCGCGACCATATTACAACTTCTAAAGCTACCTGACGGCACTGTAAAGGTGTTAGTTGAAGGGAATGTTAGAGGTCAAATTCAAACCTTTTTACAAACTGATGATTTTTTTGTTGCAGAGGTTGTGCGTAAAGAAGATCAAGAGGTTGCTGAGAACGAGCAGGAAGTATTGATACGCTCTGCCATTTCTCAGTTTGAAGGTTACGTTAAACTTAATAAAAAGATCCCACCAGAGGTACTAACCTCTCTTAGTGGTATTGAAGAAGCGGCTCGCTTAGCAGACACAATGGCCGCGCATATGCCCCTGAAATTGTCTGAAAAACAAAAAGTACTCGAAATGGAAGGCGTTAACGAACGTTTAGAGTATTTGATGGCGCTCATGGAAAACGAAATTGATTTGCTTCAAGTAGAGAAAAAAATCCGTACTCGGGTTAAGAAGCAAATGGAAAAAAGTCAGCGTGAATATTATCTAAACGAGCAAATGAAGGCCATTCAAAAAGAATTGGGCGAGCTTGATGAGACTCCTGACGAATTTGAAGCGTTAGCCAAAAAAATTGAAGATGCCAAGATGCCTCAAGAGGCGAAGGATAAGGCAACTGCTGAGCTACGCAAGCTTAAAATGATGTCACCTATGTCGGCTGAAGCCACTGTGGTCAGAAGCTATATAGACTGGCTCGCTAATGTACCTTGGCATAAACGTAGTGCGGTTAAAAAAGATTTAGCCAAAGCAGACGATATTCTTGACTCCGACCATTATGGTTTGGAAAAAGTGAAGGAAAGAATCCTAGAGTATTTAGCCGTTCAACAGCGTGTTAAAAAACTTAAAGGACCAATTTTATGCCTTGTTGGGCCTCCTGGTGTTGGTAAAACCTCACTCGGGCAGTCAATTGCTAAAGCAACTGGCCGTAAATACGTGAGAATGGCTCTTGGTGGTGTACGCGATGAAGCTGAAATTCGTGGACATAGACGAACCTATATTGGTTCAATGCCAGGCAAACTAATCCAAAAAATGGCTAAAGTAGGGGTTAAAAACCCACTATTTTTACTCGATGAAATCGACAAAATGTCGTCTGATATGCGTGGTGATCCCTCCTCAGCTTTACTTGAGGTGTTAGATCCTGAGCAAAATGGCACATTTAGCGATCATTATTTAGAAGTGGATTACGACTTATCTGATGTGATGTTCGTTGCAACGTCAAACAGTATGAACATCCCAGGTCCATTATTGGATCGTATGGAAGTTATTCGCTTATCGGGCTACACAGAAGATGAGAAGCTAAATATTGCGACCCGTCACCTTGTTGAAAAACAAATGTCTCGAAATGGACTTAAAAAAGGTGAGTTGGTAATCGAAGATTCTGCCATTATCGGTATCATTCGTTATTACACTCGTGAAGCCGGTGTACGTAGTTTAGAGCGAGAGATTTCCAAAATTTGCCGTAAAGCGGTGAAAAATATCTTACTCGACAAATCTTTAAAACAAGTCGTTGCTAACCAAGAAAATCTAAAAGACTTCTTAGGTGTGCAACGTTTTGACTACGGAAAAGCTGAGGGTAGCAATCAAATAGGTCAAGTCACTGGTCTTGCGTGGACGTCAGTGGGAGGCGACTTACTAACAATTGAAACAACCTCAGTACCTGGTAAGGGCAAAACAACCTTTACGGGATCTTTGGGTGACGTAATGCTTGAGTCAATTAAGACGGCAATGACAGTCGTTCGCAGTCGTGCTGAAAAATTACGCATAAATGAAGATTTCCATGAAAAACGGGACATACATGTTCACGTTCCTGAAGGGGCGACACCGAAAGATGGCCCAAGTGCTGGTATTGCCATGTGCACGGCGTTAGTTTCATCGTTAACAGGTAATCCGGTTAAAGCTGAAGTGGCAATGACGGGTGAAATTACTCTGCGAGGTGAAGTACTTGCCATTGGTGGTTTAAAAGAAAAGTTACTTGCTGCTCATCGTGGTGGAATTAAGACTGTAGTCATTCCTAAAGATAACGAACGTGACCTAGAAGAGATTCCTGACAACGTTAAGCAAGACTTAGATATTCACGCTGTGCAGTGGATTGATGAAGTTTTGAGCTTGGCATTGCAGGACAATCCTGAAGGTTTTAGCACTGAAAAAGTGCAATCGAAGAAAAAATAGCCAATAACGGCTATTTTTTTTATATTTTTTGAATTTTAGGGCTTCACTAAGTTAAAAGATATGGTAGCCTTTAGCACAGATTCGTCAGAACCCTTATCACAAAAGGGATTGAGGCGATTCAATAAGTGTAAATAAATTGTAAATCAATGCTTGAAATTAAAAATTAAGCTTGCTATAACGTCACCGTAATAAAAAATGTACGGAACAATAAATAAAAACAAATGAAGGGGATCTATTGTGAACAAGTCTCAACTAATCGATAGTATTGCTGCTGGTGCAGATATTTCTAAAGCAGCTGCTGGTCGTGCTCTTGATTCATTTACCGATGCAGTTACTGCAGCTCTTAAAGACGGCGATCAAGTAGCGCTAGTTGGCTTTGGTACATTCTCAGTTCGTGAGCGCTCAGCTCGAAGTGGTCGTAACCCGCAAACTGGTGAAACTATCCAGATTGCTGCAGCGAAAGTACCTTCTTTCAAAGCAGGTAAAGCTCTTAAAGATTCTTGTAACTAAGAATTTTAGTCTTTTAAAAAAGGGCGATGAGAAATCATCGCCCTTTTTGTATGTGTAATAAAGCAATACTGCAACGAGCAAATCCCAATGGTTTATTCGTTACAAATAAGGTAATTGGGCTTCGGATCCGGATAATTGTGATGGAATCAATATAAACCGCGACTGAATTCCGTTTACTTGGGTATATCACTGGTGCTCAAACCAATTTTCACGTTATAATCCTGCCGCTTTATTACCGTTTGAAAAAAGTTTAATACGGTTGAATTCATTAGTCCGTCGGAGATAAAAGACGCATATGTTGGAAAAAATTAGAGAAGGATCCCAAGGCACTTGGGCTGTTGTGATCCTAGGTTTAGTTATTTTAAGTTTCGTCTTCGCGGGCGTTGGTGGTTATGTATCTTCATCTAGTAATGCGGCTGCATCAGTAAATGGAAGTGAAATTTCCCAAACGACATTCGATCGTGCGTATCAAAATGAACGTGCAAGAATGGAAGCGCAATACGGAGAAAGTTTCAGCATACTAGCTGCCGATAGCGCTTATTTAAGTCAGTTTCGCAGAAATATTATCGACAGATTGATTGCCGATAAATTGATGGAGCAAGCTGCCGAAGAAATTGGTTTGCGTGTTAGTGAAGAACAAGTACTTAAAAGCATCGCGAGTATGCCTGAATTTCAGGTTGGTCAGTCCTTTGATAATGAACGTTTCAAAGCTACATTGCGTCAGATTGGTTTTCAACCTAGTACGTTTAAAGACTATTTACGCAGCGAAATGACACGTCAGCAGTTTGTCAGCGCGATGTTAGGCAGCGAGTTTAGCCTTGAGTCTGAAGCCTCTAAAATTCTTGCTTTGCAATTTCAGACCAGAGATATTCAATATTTCACCGTAGCATCTAGCGGTTTTTCTGATTCAGTTGAAATTAGTGATCAGGATATTGAAGTTTATTATCAACAAAACCTGACTCAGTTTGATACCCAAGAAAAAGTAAGCTTAGAATATATTGAGCTTAACGCCGATGACTTGATGGCAGGAATTGAAGTTACCGACGAAGAAGTAGAAGACTTATACAATCGTTCTTCTAATGATTTCCAAACTGAAGAACAGAGAAGGCTTTCACTTATTCTTATTGAGTTTGGTGAAGATGAAGATGCAGCTAGAGAGAAAGCTGAAGCCACGTTAACACGCTTACGTAGCGGTGAAGATTTTGCGATGGTAGCGTCTGAAGTTTCTGATGATGCCTTTTCAGCCGAAAATGGTGGTGATCTTGATTATATCGGACGTGGCGACATGGACGAAGAGTTTGAAGATGCAGCATTTAATTTAGAAAATGTTGGTGACATTACCGATATTGTTGAATCAGATTTTGGTTTACAAATTATCAAGCTTACGGATATTAAAGATCAACAAGTTACTCCTTTTGCTGAGGTCAAAGACACATTGGCAGAGCAGGTTAGACGTGAAAAAGCGGTTGAAGAGTTTTTCATACTGCAAAATACGGCTGCTGAGCTGGCGTTTGAAATGCCCAACGATTTAATCGAAGTAGCTGATGCCTTAGACACTGAAGTGAAATCTACAGCGTTGTTTACTAAAAATGCTCCGCCAACTGAAGTTTCCAGTCCGTTAGTCGTTAATCAAGCCTTTTCAGACGAGCTAATTGGTGATCGAGTTAACAGTGAAGTGATCTCCATTGGTGAAAATAATGTGATGATCATTCGTGTTAAAGAGCATGAACCAGAGCGTACCAAGTCATTAGAGGAAGTTAAGCCAGAGATTGTTGTTCAGCTAACGGCTCAAAAAGCGCAGGAAGCTGCGAAAGTCTGGGCACAATCGGTGTTAGCAGAGTTAGAAAGTGGTTCTGATATAACTGATAAACTTTCAGAAAAAAATATTGGCTGGGAGTTACAAGCTGACCTTAGTCGTTTTGGTAATGACGTTCCTGCGGCAGTAGTTGACAAGGTGTTTCAGTTGTCTCCCAACGAAGAACAAAACAAAGCGGTGGTTGAGTTAACTAACGGTGACATCAGTGTAGTTCAGTTAAATCATGTAAATAGCTCGGAAGAATTTCCGGCAGAGCAGGTGTCAGTAATGCAACGTCAATTAGAACAAATGCACTCGCAAATTGAAATTACTAACCTAATCGAAGCATTGAAAGCAGATGCAGATGTTGAAGTTTATATTCAATAAATTATTATTTTTAAATTAATTTGTAAAAGGCCAGTGACACTGGCCTTTTTTATGTCTTTAATTTGATTGCTGAAGTTTCAAGGGGTGGTATATTGGCTAAAAATGCAATATTTAGCTTAACTGTTAAATTCTACTATCAGCCAATATTCAGAGTGTGATGTTGCGGTTATGGGGGTTGTTATACCCAAATTATTGCCTAGTGTAAGCTTACCGCTGGGATCTTTCCAAAAAAGACTTACCTTTGCCTCTAGCAGGCTGCTATCAACAGCAATAGTGCCTATCCAACCATTAGGAACCATTGAGCAATTGAAAAAGCTTGTACTTGGGTGAGCTGCTATTTCAGTACTGCAGCTAAACCCTTCCTTTTCGGGGGTAACTTTCAGTTTACTCAACTCCAGCATTTGAGTAACAGAGCAGGGCTGCTCAAGATCAGCTTCTGACGACACACAATATATGTCTACAACTAGACCATGTAAGTTACCTTCTTTAACTTTTAGTTGCATAGGGCTGCTTGAAGTAACTTGAGATAGATTGAACACTGAAATTGCTGGAGAGCCGGTAAGCCCCTCATTCCCCCTGTTTAGACTATTGGTAAGTTTTGTGTTTCCTGTAGCGAGTGCTACTAACCGCCCCTTGCTATAAGAAGCATAAAGTTGGTCTTTAGGAGAAAAGCTAGTTTCTCTAGGCTGATTCGTGATTCGGGCAACCGCTTTGTCACCGCTGTTCCAATCAGCATGCATGGTTAACTCAACATCTAAAAATGGAGTGAGTTTGAGCCAATCAGAGTCGTCTTTTAAGATCATTTGTTGAAGTGTTACTTTGTGTTCTTCTGTAAGTCTTTCTATATATAGACTTCTTAGCTCTAATTGTGCAGCAGAAGGCACAAGGGTCACTGTTTTTTCCAATGGTGATACGGGTAAATCTTTACCTAAAATAAAATTCTTGAGTAAGTCTGATACGTGTTTTTGATACTCGGAGTTGAATGCTGTTGTCATTTGATTTTTAAGAAAAGCGATAGTTTGCAAAGACTGTAAATCCGCTAGTATTTCGAACTCTCCATTTACCCTTTGAAATCGGCATAGTTCGTCGTATTGGTCACCGCTATTGCTTGCCTTAAGGTATTTTCCATCATCCGTTAATTTGTAATGTGTATGTGGCGAATCAGATTCTTTTCTATAGTAATTTTGCTCTTCTAACATCGCCTCTGAATCATGGTGATCCCGACAACAAGAGGAACATAATGGCGATTGTCCTGGCTCTGGTATACCTGTCATTTTGGTTGTCCATTTGCCAGGCTGAACGTTAAGTTGGTTTGCATCAATTATTATTTGGGCCGGTGTCTTAGCGTTACTCTTTACAGATAATTTGCATCGGCATTGGCTAAAAGCTAATTCTCTTTGCTGTTGTGCAGTGCTGAGTTTGGAGTCTTCATCGTAAACAAGCTTAAATGTATCCAGTCGACTAATAGGTTGTTGCTTATGGAGTTGAATAGGAAGACTGGTTTGCAGCGTGTTTTTATCTATTTTATGGAACATTTGCGCTTTATAATGCGCCAAAGGCATTTGTCGTTCAGGGGTTACTTCAGAATCTTCTGTCTTATTAAAAGCGTGGTAACTCCTATGGGTAGGAATTGGAGCAATGAAGCTGGTTAACTCATATTTTTTCGAATCACCTTTTTCATCTATCCAACTAACCTGAACTTTAACTTCCTTTCTAGCAGGCAAGGGCGGTAATGGTGAAGGCACAATCTCAGACTCACTAGTCACCCACTTATCAGCTTTACCATCTTCGTCTGAATCCACAAAATATTGTTCCCTTACTTGCCAGTGCTGCTTAAATTTTAGGGTGTTTTCAGTGTGGGTATTTTCGACTATTTCCATTTCACCAGAGTGAGAAATTCCCCCTTGATCGTCGGCGATAGATTGAAAGTTCTGTATAACTTCAGACTTTCTATTTTGCTCAAAATATCTTAGCTCAATCATTTTTTGTTTTGCGATTTGCACCGCAGTGGCATGCATGTCTAAGGACTGTTTAGAAGTCATTATATGAGTTTGCATGGTGGCGAAGCCGGTTACTCCCACAAGGAGTAATAAAGAGGCTATCATCACTTCGATGAGCGAAAAGCCATAGTTTACAGTGAGTCGTTTATGGTTACCTTGAGCCATCAGAAATTTCGCCAGCTGTTAGGCACACGGGCAATTCGCCAATTGTTTGGATCTTGTTGGAAGTTACTTATGACATCAGCATTATATTTGATTATTAACGGTTGATTGGTAACGGCAATTGACTCTGTCGCAATCAAGGCTCCATCAATCAGTGCAGCACCATTAACATGGATTTGCGCAGCTAAAATAGAGTCTAAGGGGGTCAACATCATTACCATCCCCACGATTTTTGTATTGTCGGCGAAAGTTAAACTGCCTTTATCCACAATCAACATGACAGGGTCTTCAGTTGTACCTACTGTGGTGTCTTTTAAAAGCTTACAATTACCTTTTACCCATATTAAGCCTGAATTTGCATGACTGAGATCTTCACAGTGAGAAACAACTTTATCGGCTTCATCCATAAACTGTGTTCTGTGTTTAGCGGGTAAGTTAGTTAGATAAGCAAAAACATCATTGGGAAAAGTGCCGGGATTATCAATGATGTCGCTGTTTTTGTTATGTTCCACACTCAAAGGCGATACTTCACAGTCGTTAGTTAAATATTCATACAGCTGACAGCTCACTAAGTCTAACGTTGCCATATCTAACTCATTTGCCATCCATAGGGACAAGGGTAACCCCGTTCCTGCACCGTTAGGGTCTGCGACTAAGGTTAATTTGCTTTCGATAGACAAAGACTTACCGACTATTAACGGTGCTTTAGGTAATGCACGGAGTAACGGGTAAGAGATAACAAGCTGGGACAAATTTACAGTGGCTAAGTTATCTTCCGAAGTCCCTTTGGAGCGAATTTCAATGATATGCATTTGCTGATTAAAGCGCTCGATTTGGGTATTTTGCATGTCTATTACAATTTGTCCTTGGCCTTTTATCATTAGGGTTTGTTCACTTAGCTTCTCCAATGGCTGCTCGCTAATTTGGGATAGCAACTGGAAGCTTCCCATTGCCGCCAAATTTTCCGCAGTTACATGGTTTTGTGTGTTAAGGCTAATTCTATTTTTAGCCATGCTGACTCTTGCTGAATAAACCAAGATGGTTGAACTAAGGAGAAGCAGCAATGTGACAGTTGCTAACATTATTGCGCCCACATGCCTTGCAGGAGAAAATTTATGCATCGTATTGACTCTGCAGAAACACATCTCGAACTATCTGTCGACTGAGGTTGCTGTCTTGTTTCACCGAAGCCGCTAAATGCAAGCGAATCGCCATTGTGGATTGGGAGGTGAAAATGATAGTGAATCGTAACTCATCCACATGCGTTACACTGCTATCCGTAAGATCCTGCCAACCACCGGCTGCACAGTCGGCACCATCTTGTCGCATTTCCACAGCATTATTGCGGAGTCGAAATCCGTAGTTTTCGTTATTTCCTTCGATATTGATAACGCCACTTTTGTCTTTATCATAGGCATACAAAATGCAGCTACTGTCGGGTTCTTTCGGGTGCATGGCGATTACAATAGGATGATGATATTGGCTTAGGTAGATATCTGGACTCTTTATCGCAGCGCTAATATCAGCATTAAAACCTGCTCTTTGTAAATCCGTTGAGATCAGATTTGCAACTGTATTGAGTTCTTCCTGCAAGCGCATTAGCATCAAAAATTTGCTATTGGTTGCTGCACTGTTACCCACAAATGCGGCTAAACTCGATACTGCAGCCAAGCCTATTGTCATCGCAATGAGTAACTCAATGAGTGAAAATCCGAGCTGTTTTGATAATGAATTTAACATGCTTGGAACGCGCCTAAGTGTCCGTGTTGCATGCAAATTCTAACGCGCCCTAAATTACTGACGATAAGTTTGGCTGCTTCATTGCCATTACTAAATACGCCAGAACCTGCATTGCCAATGGCTGTTCCTCTCACACCATCGAAGATAATAGCTTGGTTCTTTCCCATGGTTATATCTGAAAATAAAACGTTTGGATAATCGTCAGCGGAAACCCGATATTCAATTTCATCTACTTTGCACGTGGCATGCAATTGGCAATCACAAGGACCACTATCACTAAGTGCTATGCACCAGTTTTCTCCTTTTTCGAATTGAACGGTTACTTGTTTATTCTGAGTTATGGCTGTTGATTTCGCTTGTTGCAATAAAAAGTAGCTGGTCTGTAAGGAGCCTTTTAATTGCTGGTGACGCAAGGTTTGCATGATTGACGGAGCTCCAACTGCCGAAAGCAACGCAATAATTGATAGCACTACCATTACTTCCAAAATGGTAAATCCCGGAAGAAAAGTCCTTTTAAACCGATGTTTTTGATTTATACGCACTTTCAATACCCTTTGAATTTTTCCATGTGCTTTACTGATATTGAGTATATGAAAATTTAAAAAAGATGGAGTACAGTTTTATGAGCAAGGGAGTTAGCTTAATTGAATTAATGATCACCTTGGCAATCATTGCCATTCTGGTAGCGGTATCGGGTAACGTTTTTAGCAGTAATATTTTAAAGTCTCGCAGGCAGCAGGCGCAAAATGAGTTGTTTGAAAGCACCCTTTTGCAAGGACAGTTTCGCTTGACTCATGGCCGTTACGCAAATGCAGAGGAGTTGGGATTAAAAAATTCTGAACACTATATATTTGCGACAGAAAACAAAGGAGGAATAACCTTTGTATTAACTGCGACAGCACAAAATAACCAGAAAAAAGACTCAGCCTGTAGCCTGTTAAGCATTAATCAGTCAATGCAACGTTTGCCCAAAGGCTGCTGGTAACAAGCGTCAAATAAATTGTTTGGGTGGCTTAAACGCTAAAGCCTGTAACAGCAAGTTCTTTAGCTGAGGGGCATGTTCACAGTATCCACATTAACAACAGGTAGGTGGCTGCAATCCCTAATGAAATTACCAGAATTTTAATAAATCCTTTTTTGCCATCATCTAAACTATAGCCATGGGTTTTTAGGTAAATAATCCAAATCAAAAATAGCGCAATGGGTATTAAAAATAAAAAGCGCAGCAAAGTATTTCTCCTAACATCAGCGTAGAGCTACTCAGTAATTTAAGTAGTTTACTTAGCAGCAACGATATAGCGATTCAGTTGCAATAGTCAATGGTGAATCGTTAATATCCGCTGCTTAGTTGCTAGCTCTAGAAGTACCAGTAGAGCCCACTTTTTTGACTGCTGTGTAAATAAGTTGATGTTGGTTGTTATTATCCATTAGCTGGCTTTTTTGATTTCTTGCTGCAAATAACGTTTTTGTTTTTTGGCTTTCATTTTTGAAATATCACCTAATGCTAAACCATCAATACAGTCGTTAAAGTCAGGATCAATATTAAAATCCAAAAACTGTAGGCCATTGTCATCGTAGGTTTCAGAATATTGTTTGTATAGGGTTGGCACTAGCATGCCCATATTCGCCAACAAATGCTTTAAGGTCGTGAAATCTTCTTTGTAATCATTCCCCCTAAAAGGTGAGTTGAGTTGTTCGCTCATTTCAAACGGTAGCTTTGAACTAGCTAGGCATGTTTGGCAAGGGAAATACATTTGATAAAACTGCACAATGACGTTCTTGGCGGCATTTGGGTAAGTGTTACTTAAACTCACAGGGCCAAATAAATAGCGATATTGAGGATTTTTCTGAATAAAAGCCCCTATTCCATACCACAAATAATCTAAACTACGTCTACCCCAATAGCGGGGTTGCACAAAACTGCGGCCTAGCTCTAAACCTTGTTCAAAGTAGGGCTGCATGCTGTCTTTATAATTAAATAAGGTGCTTGAATAAAGCCCGTCTACACCATATTTTTCGACAATTCTTTTTGCATCACCTATACGATAAGCGCCAGCAATTTCTAAATCATCTCTGTCCCATAAAATGAGTTGTAGGTAGTGATTATCAAACTTGTCTATATCTCTACGGCGATTGCTGCCTTCTCCCACAGCTCGAAAGGCAACTTCTCTCAATCGACCTATTTCGCGCATAATGGGCGATGATTTTCCATATTGATACAAATAAATGAGTTTGCCATCACCGGTTTCACCTAATAACTCGCATTCCGTTTTGATGGCTTTGGATAAGGCTTTACGGTCTTCTGGTGGTGCAATGGCAGTTTGGGTTTTATATACCCCACGTTTGCCCGAAGCGATCTTGTACAAGTGTTTTTTAAACAGTTTGACATGTTGTGTGCGCGACAAGGTATTGTGATTGAATGACTCTACTGGCACGATTTCGCCGATTCTAATGGGTAAGTGTTTACGCTTTTGTTTAAACATCTCTTTTACCAATAGCGCGGTAGCCAGTGGTTTGTACAACATAGATACGCCATAAAAAAGAGGCGAGTTTTTAGCATCAATAAAGGTCGGCAGGATAGGGGAGTTGGTTGAGCGCGCGATTTTTAAAAATCCTGAATTCCAGCGAGTGTCTCTGACACCTTGGGGGCGTAGACGTGACACTTCGCCAGCAGGGAAGATTAATACAGCCCCTTCTTGTTTAAGGTGTTGATGAATATTTTGAAGATGTTCTTTGGGCGTACCGCCTTGCATGTTATTGACTGGGAGCAACATATCTTGCAGGGGATCTAAAGTCATTAGCATTTGATTAGCTACGACTTTTACGTCTGGTCTTATTTCACATAATAGTTTTAATAACGCCAAGGCATCCAATGAGCCAATAGGGTGATTCGCTATTACTACCACTCGCCCAGAACTGGGAATACGCTCTTTTTCAATATCTCTGACTGAGTAACTGATATTGAAATAGGCTAAGACTTGTTCGATAAAATCTATGCCTTGGATGTTTGGGTAGGTTTGTCCAAATTCCAACATCTCTTTTTCATGAAGTAGGTGTCTCAAAGCGAATTGCAGGGGTTTTGATACCCAAGGGTTGTTTTCTGCTTGTGGGTAATGTTTTTTGATAACGTCTTCAACAGTGAACATATTCAAACCTAAATGTATCTGCATTTTTGCGGATGTTACCGAGCAAATATGACAATTTAACGCCACATTTCTTGCAAATTTGTGACGTTAAGCTTTCTGATAATGGCTTTAAGCTGCTTGTGAGTTTTTCGACTTACCCGCCTGTTTAATCGGAATTACTTGGGCTTTTTCAGCCAAATTCGTCCAATATACTAGTTCTAAATGGCCCTCTTCATTCTCAGTTAGGGCTGAACAATTTTCGATCCAATCGCCATCATTGAAATAAATAACATCTCGTTTTGAACATATTTCTGGGTGATGAATATGACCACAAATAACGCCATCAAGTCCGTGAGATTTTGCTCTGTTACAACAAGCTTGTTTATATCTATCAATGGCTAAATTTGCGCCTTTAATATGTTTTTTGATATGACCTGCCAGAGACCAATAGGGTTTACCGCGAAAGGTTTGAATACGGTTAAACCAACGATTTATAAATAACAATAAATCGTAAGCTTTATCTCCAATCCAGGCATGAAATGGCCCGAAACATACTTCTTCATCGAATTGGTCACCATGTAAAACTAAGAGTTTTTTATCGTCTTGGGTAACATGAATTGTTTCACGCAGAACTTTGATATGGCCAAACTCCATGCCGTTGTATTTTTGCAATGGTTGGTCATGGTTTCCGGGGAGGTATATAACTGTGGTTTCTGTTTGAGATAATTGCCAAATTTTGTGTAAAACCTGATTGTGGCTGTCTGGCCAACGAAATTGTTTACTCATGGCCCACATATCAACAATGTCTCCCACCAAATAAATCGTTTCAAATTGGTGGTTATTTAGGAAGTCGAGTAAATACTCAGCTTTACAATCTTTGCAACCTAAATGAATATCTGACAACCAAACTGTTTTGTATTGTTTTTTCATGCGCGCACCATAAACGTGAAGTAAAAACTAGGCAAAATAAGTTCCTCGCTGCTATTCAAAGCAACAACAAATTTAAGTTTGTTTATGGGGTTTGCAAGTTAACTTAGGGGATTGACAGATTAGTGACGTTTATTTGAATAAATGATGACAGGCTAATTCACTGCTTTTGAATATAAACGACGGGTTAGTGCAATAATCGCAGTGGAAAGGGTAAAAAACAGGCATAAAAAAAGCGCCATAAGCGCTTTTTCTAATGTATTACCTAAAACGCGTAATTACAGAGCTTTGATCTGTGAAGCAAGACGGCTCTTATGACGAGCAGCTTTGTTTTTGTGGATCAAACCTTTGGTTGCCATACGGTCAAGCAAAGGAGTAGCTGTAGTGTAAGCAGCTGTAGCAGCTTCTTTATCACCAGCAGCAATGGCAGCGATTACTTTCTTAAGGTAAGTACGAACCATTGAACGACGGCTAGCGTTATGCTGGCGACGTTTCTCAGCTTGGATTGCGCGTTTCTTAGCAGACTTAATGTTAGCCAATTTGAAACTCCCGAAAAAAATCTAGTCAAAATTCAAGGGCGCAGATTGTGCCTATTTGATAAGCCTTTGTCAAACAGTTTTGACGGAATAATTGATATTTACAGCAACTAGGTTAATTTAGCTTGGATTCAGGACTGAGTATAGACTCAGTTCACCTTTATCACGCATAATATCGCACACATAATAATATAGTCCCCTGAGTTTTTACCGGATACGGTGTAAAGGAATCATTCTTGTCAAAAAAGCTGCTTAAATCCGGTGTTATTGTCTCGTTTATGACGTTTTTGTCACGGATTCTTGGTTTAATTCGTGATGTGGTGGTTGCCAATATGCTTGGTGCCGGTGCGGCCGCCGATGTGTTTTTAGTGGCCAACAAAATCCCCAACTTTTTACGTAGACTCTTCGCTGAAGGCGCTTTTGCTCAAGCATTTATTCCGGTGCTATCTGAAGTGAAAGGTGAAGGGGATGAAGCCCACCTAAAACTATTTATCGCAAAGGTCTCAGGTACCTTAGGTGTTATTGTAACCGTAGTCACTGTTCTAGGCGTTATCGGCTCGCCAGTGGTAGCTGCGCTGTTTGGCGCAGGGTGGTTTGTGGACTACTTAAATGATGGTCCTCAGGCAGATAAATTCGAACCTTTTGCGTTGATGTTAAAAATTACCTTTCCCTATTTATTTTTTGTTTCTCTGACTGGTCTATCTGGTGCGATTTTAAATACCCTCAATAAATTTGCCGTGGCGGCGTTTACGCCTGTTTTGCTTAATGTTGCCATTATTAGTTGTGCGTTGTATCTATCACCTTATTTTGACAACCCTGAATTTGCACTGGCTTGGGGAGTGTTTATTGGTGGAATGATGCAGCTTTTATTTCAAATTCCATTTCTGTACCGTGCGGGTGTGTTGGTAAAACCCCAATGGGCTTGGTCGGATCCTAAAGTTCGTAAAGTTAGAACCTTAATGATACCTGCATTATTTGGTGTTTCCGTGAGTCAGATTAACTTGCTTATTGACACAATGATCGCCACCACCTTAATGACGGGATCAGTAAGTTGGCTATATTATTCAGATAGATTGTTAGAGTTTCCTTTAGGACTTTTTGGTATTGCCATTGCGACAGTCATATTGCCGACTTTATCAAAACAATATGTGAGCAAAGATCGGCAGTCGTTTAGTAACAGTATGGACTGGGGAATAAAAGTTGTGTGCCTACTTGGTGCGCCAGCTGCCGCAGGTTTATTTGTCTTGGCTGAACCTATGTTGTTAACTATTTTCTACGGTGGGGCTTTTACGTCGGAAGATGCAACTATGGCTTCTTATAGTCTAATGGCGTATTCCACAGGGTTATTAAGCTTTATGTTAGTGAAAGTGTTAGCGCCAGGCTTTTACTCTCGTCAAGATCTAAAAACCCCGGTTCGTTTTGGTATCTATTGCATGGTAGCAAACATATTTTTCAATATTGCCTTAGCGATTCCTTATGGTTATGTGGGGCTTGCCATTGCAACCGCTATGTCAGCTACGATGAACGCGACTCTTTTATATGTGCAGTTACACCGTTTAGGGGTGTTTCAAATCACCACCAATACCTTAGTGTTTTTGCTTAAAGTGCTAGCGGGTTGTGTTGTTATGGTATTGGTTATTCAGTACTTCAATTCCGATATAGCCATGTGGAGAAGCATGGATACCTTATCTAAAGCCCTCGAGCTAGCTAAGTTAATAATATTTGGATTCTTTTCATTTGTAGTTACTTTACTTTTAGTGGGTGTCAGACTGAGTAGTTTTGTTGGGACACACAAAGTCCGCTAAAGCCATAAAGCGTAAAAATAGAGTTATATAGACCGGCAAATTCTTCGTTTTGAGTGAGTTTTAACGCCTAATACAGACTTTTGCTAGTATATAACACCTATGGACTTTCTTTACGTGTACAGTTCGTTATAATTCCCGCCCTTGAATGAAGTGAAAAAATTTAGTTTTTTAATTGAGGAAAGCAGTGGAATTAATCCGAGGTTTACACAATATCCGCGAGAGCCATAAGGGATGTGTGTTAACAATAGGCAAATTTGATGGTGTTCATTTGGGTCATCAAGCCGTTTTACGAAATTTAGTCCTACAGGCTAAAAATCTTGGGCTGCCTTCCACTGTCATGGTCTTTGAACCTCAGCCTGAGGAAGTTTTTACTCCTGATGATGCTCCCGCACGACTCAGTCGATTACGGGATAAATTCGAACAACTTAGATTAATTGGTGTTGACCGTCTGTTATGCATCAAATTTGACCGGGAGTTTGCCAGTCAAAGTGCTAATTATTTTATCAAACATCTGTTGATCGAAAAGTTGGGTATTGAGTTTTTAGTTGTCGGAGATGACTTTCGTTTTGGGCAAGGTCGCCAAGGGGATTTTGCATTATTACAGCAAAATGCTGAAGAGCACGGCTACAAGGTTGTTAGCACGCGAAGCTTTTTGCGCAAAGATTGTCGCATTAGCTCTACTGAAATTCGTACGGCTTTGGCAAATGGCGATATTGCTGAAGCGGAAGCCATGTTAGGTCGACCTTTTGCTATTGCCGGTAAAGTGGTGCATGGTGCAAAACGGGGAAGAACCATAGGTTTTCCTACTGCCAATGTATTACTGAAACGTTGTCAAACACCTATACAAGGTGTTTTTGCCGTAAAAGTCAGGTTTGCAGGCGCTTATCTAAATGGCGTGGCTAACGTGGGGAAGCGTCCTACTGTGAACGGAGAACGCTCTCAACTTGAAGTCCACATATTTGATTTTAAACAACAAATATATGGACAGTTGATTCAAGTAGAATTTATTAAGAAATTAAGAGACGAAATTAAATTCGAGTCATTCGAATTATTGAAGAAACAAATAGAGTTTGATGCACAAATAGCTCGCGAGCTTTTGTGCGCTGATTAAAATAGATTTAAGAATTGGATTTTAGCCTTAATGAGCGATTATAAACATACGTTGAATTTACCCGAAACCGATTTCCCAATGCGCGGAAATTTGGCTAATCGGGAACCGCAAATGCTGAAGCAGTGGACTCAGAAAAAACTATATCACGCTATTCGCGATGCTAAAAAAGGTAAGACACCTTTCGTATTGCATGATGGCCCTCCTTATGCGAATGGTAATATTCACATCGGTCATGCGGTAAATAAAATTCTTAAAGATGTTATTGTTAAATCCAAAACCTTATCTGATTTTGATGCACCTTACGTACCTGGGTGGGATTGTCATGGACTTCCTATCGAGCTTCAGGTTGAGAAAAAAGTCGGCAAACCCGGCAAGAAAGTCACAGCTGCAGAGTTTAGGCAAAAGTGCCGTGAATACGCAGAGCGTCAAATTGCTGGACAAAAAACTGATTTTATCCGTTTAGGCGTATTGGGTGAGTGGGACAAACCCTACAAAACCATGGATTTCTCCTCTGAAGCCGACATTATTCGAGCGCTAGGCGGTATTGTGCGTTCAGGCCATTTGGAAAAAGGCTTCAAGCCAGTTCATTGGTGTACAGATTGTGGTTCAGCATTAGCGGAAGCAGAAGTTGAATATCAAGACAAACAATCTCCATCCATTGATGTGCGCTTTAGTGCAAAAGATCAAAACGCCATAGCGGAAGCGTTTAAACATCCCGAAAATCATGTTGGGGAAGGCCCTGTGTCAGTGGTTATTTGGACCACAACACCTTGGACGTTACCGGCAAACCGAGCGGTTTGTGTCAGCCCACAACTTGAATATACCTTAGTGCAAGTTGAAGGCGAGAATCCAGAACGGTTAGTGATAGCCTCTGATCTAGTTAGTGCTTGTATGGACCGATTTGGTTTTGAACATTATCACGCTCTAGGCTACTGCCACGGCGATGCATTAGAGAATCAGCAAATATGGCATCCATTCTATGACTTTACGGTACCGGTTATTTTAGGTGATCACGTTACCACTGAGTCTGGTACAGGTTGTGTGCATACGGCTCCAGGTCACGGTGTTGACGATTTTAACGTTGGTGCTAAGTATGGTCTAGAAGTGGCCAACCCTGTGGGTGCAAATGGTGTTTATTTACCAGGTACTGAATTATTTGAAGGTGAGCATGTTTTAAAAGCCAATTCGCACATTGTTGATGTGTTAGTTGAGCACAAAGCTTTAGTGCATCATCATGCTTACACTCATAGTTATCCTCATTGTTGGCGTCACAAAACGCCTATCATTTTCCGTGCTACCCCTCAGTGGTTCATTAGTATGGATAAAAATGGTCTACGCCAACAATCATTAGACGAAATAGCCAAAACCCAATGGATCCCTGAGTGGGGACAAAACAGAATAGAAAGTATGGTGGAAGGTCGCCCTGATTGGTGTATATCGCGCCAACGTACTTGGGGTGTTCCTATTGCGCTATTTGTTCATAAAGATACGGGTGATTTGCACCCGAATACTGATGAGCTTTTGGAAAAAGTTGCCAAATTAGTTGAAGAAAGTGGTATCCAAGCATGGTGGGATATCGATACCCAAGAATTTTTGGGTGACGACGCTACAGAGTTCGTGAAAGTTCCTGACACCTTAGATGTGTGGTTCGATTCTGGCGTGACTCACCATTTTGTAGTGGATAGCCGTGATGATATTCCAGCGTCTGCTGATTTATATCTTGAAGGTTCAGATCAGCACCGTGGATGGTTTATGTCGTCATTGATGACCAGTGTTGCTGAAAAAGGGCATGCGCCATATAAACAAGTGTTAACTCATGGCTTTACCGTCGACGGTGAAGGCAAGAAGATGTCAAAATCTATTGGTAACACAGTGGCTCCCCAAGAAGTGATTAACAAGTTAGGCGCTGATATTTTGCGCTTATGGGTGGCATCTACAGATTATCGCAGTGAAATCGCTGTATCTGATGAAATATTGAAACGCTCGGCGGATTCATATCGCCGCATACGTAATACGGCTAGATTCCTTTTAGCGAATCTAAATGGCTTTAATCCAGAAACTGACTTAGTACCTTTTGAAGAGTTAGTTGAATTGGATAAATGGGCTGTAGGGCGCGCCGCAGAAGTTCAAAATGAGATCATTCAAGCCTACGAAAAATATGATTTGTTGGTGGTTAGTCAGAAAATGATGCAGTTCTGCTCAATTGAACTAGGTAGTTTTTATCTCGATATTATTAAAGATCGCCAGTACACAGCTAAGGCTGATGGTCACGCTAGACGTTCTTGTCAAACGGCGTTATATCGGATTGTTGAAGCCCTAGTGCGCTGGATGGCCCCTATTACTAGTTTTACTGCACAAGAGTTGTGGCAACAAATGCCAGGTAAACGTGATGAGTTTGTTTTCACTGGTACTTGGTACGATGAATTGCCAAAACAAGCTAGTTCTGGCAAGTTCGACAATGAATTTTGGTTACAAGTTCTTGCCGTTAAAGAGCAAGTGAACCGAGCGTTAGAGCAGCAACGTAAAGATGGTAAATTAGGAGCTTCCCTTGAAGCGCAAGTTACCCTTTATGCTAGCAAAGAGTTAGCCGATAAATTGTTGCAGTTAGAAGATGAGTTACGTTTTGTGTTGATTACTTCTACCGCTAAGGTAGTAGAAGTGAGCGCCAAGCCAGATAACGCAATTTCTACAGAAATTCCTGAATTGTGGTTAGATATTGCCAAGTCAGAGGCAGCTAAGTGTGTTCGTTGTTGGCACCATCGTGAAGATGTGGGCAGTGATGAGACTCACCCTGAGTTGTGCCATCGTTGTATCGACAACGTAGAAGGTGCTGGCGAGTCGAGACAATATGCTTAGTTTATTCTCGCAAACTGGATTACGCTTTTTATGGCTCGCTGTCCTTACAGTGGTGTTAGATCAGTGGAGTAAACATGCTGTATTAGCAGGCATGGAGCTGTATCAATCTATCCAAATTACATCTTTTTTTAATTTTACCCATACCCGTAACTACGGTGCGGCATTTAGCTTTTTAAATGATGCTAGTGGGTGGCAACGTTGGATGTTTACCGCAATAGCCGTAGCCGTTAGTGTGGTGATTTTACGTTGGTTAAAAAGTGCTAAGAAACATCAGGTAATGTTGCCTGTGGCGTTTTGTCTGATTTTAGGTGGAGCAATAGGTAACGTTTACGACCGCATTGTATATGGTTACGTAATCGACTTCTTACACGTCTATTATCAACAGTACGAGTGGCCTGTATTCAATATTGCTGATAGTGCCATCTGTTTAGGCGCGTTTTTGCTAATTATTGACATGTTTAAGAATAAAGAAAAAGATGGAGAAACCGATAATGCTGGAAATTAATCAATCCAGTGAGGTGCTAATGCACTTTGATCTTAAATTGTCTGACGGTTCAGCTGCAGATAGCACTAGGGTGAATAACAAACCCGCTAAGCTGCAAATGGGAGACGGCAGTTTAACCGCTAATTTTGAATCCTGTTTATTGGGTTTAAAAGAAGGTGACAAGAAAGCTTTTACCTTAGAAGCAGAAGAAGCCTTTGGCATGCCAAATCCGGATAATATTCATCATATGGATAAGTCTCGTTTTTCTGCTGAGACGCCCATTGAAGTCGGCGCTATTATTGCCTTTAGTCAGCCTGATGGTAGTGAAATTCCTGGGATTATTCGCGATGTAGCTGGAGACTCAGTAACCGTTGATTTTAATCATCCCTTGGCCGGTCAAACGGTCATTTTTGATGTGGAGATCCTTAGCGTAAGCTAAGTGTGTAACTTATGCAGATTCATTTAGCCAATCCAAGAGGTTTCTGTGCCGGTGTTGACCGTGCTATTACAATAGTTGAAAGAGCGCTGGAGATGTTTGCGCCACCCATTTATGTGCGTCATGAAGTTGTGCACAATAAATTTGTGGTCGACGGATTGAAACAACGGGGTGCTAAATTTGTTGATGAGCTAAGTGAAGTTCCTGACGATAGTATCGTGATTTTTTCTGCTCATGGTGTTTCTCAAGCCGTTAGAAATGAAGCAGATAGTCGTGGCTTGAAGGTGTTTGATGCTACTTGTCCGTTGGTCACTAAAGTTCATATGGAAGTGATGCGAGCCAGTAAAAAGGGGACCGAGTGTATTTTAATCGGTCACCAAGGACACCCTGAAGTAGAAGGTACTATGGGGCAATATAATAATGATGCTGGTGGCATTTATTTGGTTGAGTCGGTAGACGATGTTGCCAATGTACCTGTGAAAAATCCAGAAAAATTATATTATTGCAGTCAAACTACATTGTCAGTCGACGATACTGCTGATGTTATTGATGCCCTCCGAGAAAAATTCCCTGCTATTGAAGGTCCTCGCAAGGACGATATTTGTTATGCCACCCAGAATCGCCAAGATGCAGTGAGAGAGCTTTCTTCTGATTGTGAAGTGTTGCTTGTTGTCGGCGCGCAAAATAGCTCTAACTCAAACCGATTGCGTGAACTGGCTGAAAAAATTGGCGCACAAGCTCATTTAATTGATAGTGCTGAGTGTATTCAAAAAGAATGGTTAGATGGCGCGAAGAATATTGGGGTAACCGCCGGTGCATCAGCTCCAGAGGTACTAGTGAAAGAAGTTATCGACAAACTGCTAAGTTGGGGAGCCAGCCAAGCCCATGAGCGCCCTGGTCGTGAAGAAAATATCGAGTTTGCAGTGCCTAAAGAGCTCAGAGTCCGCCAATTATAACTGAACTGTAAATTACCCGTTGTTTCTCATTCAGCGGGTGATGTATCTAGGTTTTTTTTTGCCTCAACCTTTAAGTATAAGAAAGCATAATAAAAGGCCCGTGAACTTCGCTTATTATCACCATGTCTATAATCTAACTTCTTGTTTTTAATCGTAATTCATGCATTTTAACGAGAAAGTTTAAATCCTGCCTTTTGTATCTATATTTGTCTTACTACTTCATTTTCATACCTAAGCCGCGCTTCAGATAACCAAAACCTGTCCTAACTAAGCTAAATTTACTACCATCAAGAGAATCTTTCCGTAGGAAGCAAGTTAACTGGTTTAGAGTAGCTAACCCGAAGACGTTAAAAAATATGAGAATTGAGAAATGCGTGTGATCGATAGTAAAACTAATCAGCACAAATCTCTGCGCCAATCAGGTGTAGGTATGATTGAAGTGTTAGTGACGCTATTTATTCTGTCAATTGGCATATTGGGTGTCGCTTCCCTACAGTTTATTAGTTCCTTTTCAAACTCGGATGCCTTAAATCGATCACAGTCTGTAATGGTTGCACAGCAGTTGAGTGAGCGACTTCGTGCCAGTGCAAGAATGTCTCTGATTGGCGATGGCTTAGTCGTGGATGAAAACTACTTTGATAGTGACGTTTACAATTTTAATAACCTGTCATGTGGGTCCTCTGCTTCAGACTACAATTGCTTTTGTTTGGCAAAACCTGCCGATATACCTGATTGTGATGGTGGCCAGTGTAGCGCCGCTGAATTTGCAGTTTATGATGGTTATGAAGCGTCTTGTTCGGCGGTTTCATCCAATCCTACAGTAACCCTTGCGGTTAGCTGTGAAGATAACAATGTTGTTGATGCTGAGGTATGTAGCACCGGATCCCGAGTGAGTATCGTTTTATCTTGGCCAATAGAAAATTGGCAGAATATTGATCGTACCTTAAATGCAGAGTGCCTAATTGACGAAGATGAACCCCGCGACTGTGTCAAATTGGACGTGTTGTTATGAAAGCGTTTAATCGTTCGCAAAGAGGTTTTAGTTTAGTTGAAATAATGATTACCTTGGCATTGGGTCTGCTTATCACAGGGGCGATTATCCAAGTATTGGTGAGCAATAGTTTAACTGAAAGGCTTAATCGCTCTTTAGCATCTACCCAAGAAAGCGGGCGTTTTATAATCACCCGTTTACGCAATGAGTTTTTAATGGCGGGTTTATATGATGTTTTAGATCCTGCGTTAAATACTGATCAAGATATTGTGTTAGAAAGTGCATTCGTTACCAACCACCCGGTTATTTTACCTGGCGACTTTGCTGCATTTAATGATGTTGGTTCAGCACAAGGCGCTGCAGGGGCGAATGATAAAGTAGCAATTGCTTTACAGGCACAAACCGACTGTCGCGGTTATAAGTTAGGTTACGCTGCTGATGAGGATTTTTTTGTTGTTAATGAATATTTTGTTGATGGCAAAACCCTTAAATGTAGAGGTTTTGATGGGCGGGTGTTACGTGGTCAAAAAGTTGCTGTAGAACACGATGGGCATTCGCCAACAATTATCTTGGATGAAGTTGAGAGTTTTCAGGTTCAATATGGGTATACCAATAACCTGTTAACCGGAGATAACTCCGGCAGACCGGTCAGTTACGTTACAGCGGAGCAATTACCCGCTATTTTGGCCGATAATGGTCAGGTGGTAGCGATTCGAATTGCGCTGTTACTTAAAGGAGATGCTGAAGTCTCGTTAAATTCAGTACCCAGTTTCAAACTATTAAACGAAACGGCCATTTCCCCCTCTGATAAACGGCTATTTAAGTTATTTGAAACCACAATTACCTTACGAAATGCGAAGAATCTAATGCGAAGTAGAAAAGTATGAAACAACAAGGTTTAGTGATGGTGTTTGCACTGTTGGTATTAATGAGCTTAACCGTGCTTGGTGTGGCATCGGTATCCAGTAGTTTAATGCAAAATAAAATGGCCGTATCAATGGAAAAACAATCTTTGGCTTTTGATGCCGCTGAGTCTGCCATTGCAGGAGTGGTATTTGAATCCGAGGATGAAGTATTACTATCTGATCCAGATAAGCTGGATCCGTTATCTCAAGCCCGAATGGGCGATGCCGTAGATTTAGTCAATGATGATATGAGTTGTTTCAATGATGACGATTGGACGAATCGTGCTGTTACTGCAGCCAATGGTTTGAGCACAAATACTGTGCATGATACTGAAGGGCTGTACGATAACAACCCGGCTATTACTAGCTGGTCTAGAACGGCCTTTATTGCCGAAAGGGCATGTTTAGGTTCGAGTAATGTTATAGGGGGAAGTAACATAAATTGTCATGTTTTTCTTATTAAAGGTTGCGGAAGAATGGAAGGATCTAAATTTGCCGTGGCTAACACGTTAAGTGCATCGGTTTTTGCGCCGGCGTCACAATAACGAGGTTGTATTATGTCTATTAAAAAAACGCTGCATACGGGGACTGCTTGTCTCTTCTCCTGGATGATTATGTTTTCCGCCTTTGCGGATGATTTAGAAATTTACCTTGGTAGCTCTGATGCCGCTGTTGAATATTATCCAAATGTATTATTTATCATGGATACTTCAGGCAGTATGGACTCAAAAGACGGTACCGGTGAAACGCGTATGTTACGAGTGCAAAATGCGTTGAAAGAAACCTTAGGTTCAGTTACTAACATCAATGCAGGCTTAATGCGTTTTTCCGACTATGGTGGTCCAGTTCTTTATCCGGTAAGTCAAATAGATTCGAGTGTATTGCCTGTACTCACTAAAACTATTGTTAGTGGTAATGATGATGCCCACGAAATTTCGGGCAGTGTAAATTTAACTAGTTCTGATGTGCGACTTTCTTATGGAACTGAAGTAGTTACCAGCGGTTTTCGTTTTCAAGAGTTGAATATCCCCCAAGGTGCGACTATTACTAGCGCTTATTTACGCTTTACCTCGGCGCAGCTAAATACCTCTGCCACAACACTCAAAATACGCGCAGAGTTGGTTTCTGATGGAACTGAATTTGATGATACTAATTTTAATATCTCTGGCCGAACCCTTACAGCAAACGAAGTTGAATGGAGCAGTGATAATAGTTGGCCCTTAGCCGGCGAAACTATACCTTCACCCGATATTACAAATGTATTGCAAGAGGTTATTGATCAAACGAGTTGGTGTGGTAAAAACGACTTAAACGTGATTATTGAAGGTTCAAGTGTCGATAGTTCGAGTAGTCGTAAAGTTGAGTCTTTCGAGGATGGTTCGGGCACAGGTGTGCAATTAGTTGTGGCTTACGATAATTCTTCGCCAGCCGGTTGTGTAAGAGGCAACAGTACGTATCAAGTGGCTTCTAATGATGACAACGCGGAAGAGCGCACTAATGGTTATGAATCGACAGGTACTGAGTTAACCTTTAACCCATCTTATAATGCTTATGTTGGCATGCGCTTCAGAAGTCTGGCTTTGCCACAAAATGCAGTCATCACCAATGCTTATATTCGCTTTACGGGGTATCAGAATCGCACTGGTAGTGGAGCATCTTTTGTTATTCGAGGGATCGATGACGGTGACTCAAGTAGCTTCAAATATTTTTCAAGGTATCGACTTAAAAACGATCCTAAAACCTCTGCGTCGGTAACCTGGGGTAGCATTCCAAGTTGGTATAAAAACTACACTTACGAGACGCCTGATTTGTCGGCTATTGTTCAAGAGATAGTGGACCGCGGGGATTGGGAGTCTGGTAATGATATGTCGTTTGTGGTGTCTAATATTACAGGTAACAGAGGCGCTTATTCTTATAATGGCAAACCTTCTGCTGCACCGATATTGGTGGTGGAATATGAAGGGCTATCTACTCCAGGAAGCACCTCTACTGTAAGGGAACATTTAATTGGAAAGGTAGATGAGTTAACTGCAAATGGTTATACACCTATTGTTGATACTCTACTCGAGGCAACTAATTATTATGGTGGCCGTGCTGTTGATTATGGATTACAGCGTGGACCAAGTTCGGTTTCATCCTCTGTACGAAAAAGTACAAGGGTAAGCCATAGATTATCTTATATCGGCGATAATTCAGTGCTTCCCTATGGTTGTTCTGAAGATAACTTAAGTTCAGGTTATTGTGTTAGTGAGTACATACCCTCTGGCGCTGTTTATGATACTCCAATCCAAGATCAACAATGCCAAACTAATAATCACATTGTTTTATTATCTGATGGTGAAGCCAATTACAATCACAGTGTAACCAAAATTCAAACATTGTTAGGTGAAAATTGTAGCGGTAGTGGTGGTGAAAAATGCGGTGTTGATTTAGTTGCAAACATTGGTGATTTGGGTGATTCAGCTATAGATACGCGGATCATAACTCACACTATTGGTTTTGCTACCAGCAGCGATGCCAGCGCTTTTTTAAACCAACTTGCTATTAATGGTGGTGGCGGTTTTTATGAAGCTGATAACTCCGCTGATTTGGTTACAGCATTCTCTTCAATTTTAAAAACGGTTAAAGATGTTAATACTACCTTTGTTTCTCCCGGTGTAGCGGTTAACCAATTAAATCGTTTGACCCATAATGACGAGTTGTACTTTGCTCTCTTCAAGCCTTCTGAAGGCGCAATATGGCCAGGAAATTTAAAACGTTACCGAATAGACGGCGATAAAGTGCTAGATCAAAATGGTATAGAAGCAGTAGATGAAGGTACCGGATTCTTTTCTGAAAATGCCCATAGTTATTGGTCTGTGTTAGCTGATGGAAATGATGTTAGAGAAGGTGGGGCTGCAAGCAGAATGAACCTCACGCGGAATATATATGCTTTTGATGGCGCAGGAGCAATTGCTGTTGATGCTAATCAAATCCATGAAAGTAACTCAAATATCACTGAGGATGATCTCGCGGTTTCAGCGTTACCCGACTCGGCAGAGTTACGAAGCGATATTCTGAAATGGGTTAGGGGCGTAGATGTAAGAGATGAAGATGGCGATGGTGATTATTCAGATGTTCGTCTAGCCATGGGTGACCCGATCCATTCACAGCCCATAATAGTCAACTACACGGCAACAGATAGTGCAATCTTAGTCGCTACCAATCATGGTTTATTGCATTCTTTCGACCCCACTTCGGGCAGTGAAAACTTTGCTGTGATGCCCAAAGAGTTACTTTCGAACCAATATGATTTGTACAAAGATGGCTCTTCTTACAATCATATTTACGGCTTAGATGGAGATATGGTTTTACGCAATGTAGACAGCAGCATGTACCTCTATGTTGGCATGCGTCGAGGTGGCAGAAATTATTACGCATTTGATATCACCAATAAAACTCAACCTTCCTTAAAGTTTGAAATACGCGGTGGTAGCACCGGATTCGAAAAATTAGGGCAAAGCTGGTCAAGACCAACTGTAACCAAAGTTAAAATCGGTTCAACAACAAAAGATGTACTAATTTTTGCTGGTGGTTATGATGACTCACAAGATGAAAAAGAACTTCGCAGTGCTGATGCTGTGGGTAACGCAGTTTATATGGTAGACGCAGACACAGGGAGTTTGTTGTGGACTGCCAGTAACTCTGATGCAGACTTAGTATTAACGGATATGCAGTACAGTATTCCCGCTCGAGTATCAGTAATTGATAGGGAAGGGGATGGCTTTGCTGATCACATGTATGTAGCTGATATGGGCGGACAACTGTTTCGATTAGACATTCACAATGGCAGTAGTGTTAATGAGCTTGTAACTGGCGCGGTAATGGCTAAATTTGGCGGCGATTCAGCCGCAGATAATAGACGCTTCTTCTATGGTCCTGATGTTTCAGAGATTAATCTTGGTACAGATCATTATTATGCCGTAGCACTTGGATCAGGCTATCGCGCAAAACCTCTGAACAGCGTCATTCAAGATCATTTTTATATGATTAAAGATGAAGGGGTATTTACCCTTGATGAAGATGGTAATTATACGATGCCCGCAACGCCTTACCTGGTTTCTGACTTATACGATGCGACAGCGCACTCGTTGACCTCGAGTGATGAAACGACCAAGGAAATAGCTACTTCGGAATTTGCCAGTAAACATGGTTGGTACTTGACCCTTGGAGCTGGCGGTGAAAAAGTCTTAGCCTCACCTTTGATCATTGATTATAAATTATTCTTTACCACCTATCTGCCGGCCACTGCCAGTGATAGTTCTTGTGCACCGCCAACGGGAAATAGCCGTGCTTACTTGGTTAACCTGGTCAATGCTAATGCCGTCACAGATTTAAATTATGATGATGAGTTTTCCAATGAAGACAGGTATGCGCAACTACAGCAAACCGGTATTGCCCCGGAAACTAAAATACTTATCGAAGATATCACTACACCAGTGGTGTGCTTAGGTACAGAGTGTACTTCAGCGGTGATTGATGTGGATGAGGATGGAGATCCTCTAGCATGTGGTACCGCATTTGAATGTTTAGCGGAAAATATTTACGGACGTTTTGAACGGGTGCTAAAAAACAGTTGGAAAACCGAAGTTGAGCGGGAGTAATAAGAGGAATGATTATGCAGCGTAATTTAAATAAAGGCTTTACCTTAATTGAATTAATGATAGTGGTGGCAATTATCGGTATTATTACCAGTATTGCTTACCCAAGTTACCAAGGTTATTTGAAAACCAGTAATAGAGGCGCAGCACAGTCTGATTTAATGGCGTTAGCTGCGGCAATGGAACGTCATAAAGCGTCCACTTATACCTATAAAGGTGCTGCAGAATCTGCGGCTGATACCGGTAAACCTGCCATTTTCCATCAGCATTCACCTTCTTCTGAGCCTGCGGCAAAGAAAAAATATGACCTCACCATTGAAACTGTTTCAGCATCTGGAAGTAGCTATATGATAACGGCCACCCCTGTTACAGGGACTTCTCAAGCAGGTGATGGCAATGTGTATTTTTATAGTGATGGCAGAAAGGCTTGGGATAAAGACAACAGTAGCTCTTTGTCATCCAGTGAGTATTGCTGGGGTTGCTAGCTTAGCGTTGATGCTAAAATACAAAAGGCTCAATATGAAAATATTGAGCCTTTTTGATATTAGCAACAGTGTATTAAGAGTGATTATGGAACAGTTGTTGTAACTTGTGCTTCTCTGCGCCACTTTTCCAATTCAGCCACTCTGCGAGTTAAGGCACCATTTACTTGGTCAAGAGCTACCAGTTTGGCCTGAATATCGCCTACTTCTCTGGCGCTATTGTTACTTGTTGATTTCACTTCTGCTAACAATGTACTTAATTGCGACAACTCATTTGCTTGTTGTGATAACTGCTCTTCCAAAATAGCTAAATTGGTTGAAACCGTAGAATAGTCGCCTTCCATGACACCTAACTTTTTCTGAGTTTGGGTATTTTGTTTTTTAACATTTTCAGCAAGTTGGTTGATGTCAGTTTGATTTCTGCGCCAAGCGGAAGCCCAAAGTTTATCCATTTGTTCCCATAACTCATCGGTCTTTTCAGTCAACTCTGATACTGTGACTCTTAAGGCGCCAGCGGATTGGTCCATCTCCTCACCGGTTGCAGACAATCGACGTTCCAACTCAGAGACGCGACTGATGGCATTGGCCAACTCTGCATCACTTTGAACTTTTTGCTGGTAAAGCCAGTAGCTTGCTCCACACGCAGCCAAGGCAATCAGCAATACTAAGAACAACCAAGCACCTGAGATACCGCTTTTGGGCTCTTTACTAGCACTGCTGGTTTTTTTAGTTTTGGTTTTTTCTTTCGCTCTTGTGCGCTGAAAAGCTTCTCTATCTTCTTTATCTAGAACGATGTTGGGTAGATCGTTATCTAATCGCTCGTTTGCCATTACGTCTCATCCAGCCTTTTAAAATCTTGAATTTTTTGATGGGGGTAGAATCGAAATATTGATTAAACAATATTCTTCTAGTGTTACCAGTGATGGTAGCGTTTTTTTGGGAGTGATGCTATCAATGGAGAAGTTATCCTGCATCACATTTAGACTTTTTACATAATTACAGAGCAAATTAAACAAAAATTGCACAAAAAAAAGCAGATATTACTATCTGCTTTTTAATTTCTATACAATGCCCCGCCGATGACGGTTGAGTTGTTTAAGCTGCGTCGGCTTGTTCCGCTTCTGATGTTTGGTGAATATCCACTAATTCTAATTCAAAAGTATATTCATCAACTCTAACAGCAAGTTTACGTTTTTCGTTGTAATCCATAACCAAGCTAACTTCATCAGTGGTTAAGAGACCTTTATCAGCAAACGTATTCACAATATGTTCAAAGGTTAACGCAGGAACCACTGGAGTTTGACGTAACTGTTTTTGAATCTTTTTAAGAACAGGCATGGCTGCGTGTTTAGCATCAAATGCTTGTTCATTAATGTAATTACCATCACCTACGTTAGTTTGTACTAAGTGTGTCAGTTCTTTCTTAATGCTCGACTGCTGCATAGTCGCTGATGAAAGCTGGCGAACTAAGTCATCAGAAATGCCTTTTACTGAAGAACTGTAGGTATTAGTTAGTACTCTCATCAAACCACGAGTTGCCGTGTTGGGGAAGTTACTAACGAAATTAACCAGTGCTTGTTCACCTTGTTGTAAACACCATTGAATAGCGTATTCAAAATATGGCAAAGCTTCAGCACGATTAGACACTTTTTGTTCATAAAAGCGCACAACTGCCATAGCTGCATATGTATAGCTCATGATGTCACCTAAACGAGCAGATAAAAGCTCTGCTTTTTTCAGGTCGCCACCTAGCACTAATAGTGATAAATCAGCCAATGGCGCAAGTTTTGCAGATAATGCATTCAAGCGCTTTTCGTATTTTTTCACTTCAGGCATAGCACTTTTAGCTGAACGAGCAAAAGGTACATAGCTATTCAACATCGAACGGAACGAATTGGCCACACTAAACTTGACGGTTTTGCTTAACACTTTGTTAAATTCAGCATCCGCAGCATTGTCGTCACTGTGGATCAAATCAACCATTTCTTTAAGGTAAGGATGACAACGCATTGCACCTTGACCAAATATCATTAGGTTTCGAGTTAAAATGTTCGCGCCTTCAACGGTAATTGCAATTGGCAATGCGGCATAGCCATTTGCCAAGGTATTTTGAGGACCGCGTTGAATCGCTTTTCCTGCTTGCACATCCATAGCCGAGTTTAATACATCTCGACCTAGCTCTGTCATGTGATATTTAGCAATGGCAGTTACAACCGAGGGTTTTAACCCTAGGCCAAGGCCTTCTGTGGTTAACACTCGCATCGCTTCTAACACGAAGGTTTTACCGGCAATATCGGCTAGCTTCTCTTGAATACCTTCGAAGCGCCCAATAGGCACACCAAACTGTTCACGGACAAATGAATACTCAGCAGTAGATTTAAATGCAGTTTGCGCTGTAGCAACGCCCATTGCCGGAAGTGAAATTCCTCGGCCAGCACCTAAACATGCCACCAACATTTGCCATCCACGACCGATATTCTTTTGGCCACCGATGATAAAGTCCATAGGGATGAATACATTTTCACCACGAGTAGTACCATTGTAAAAACGCACGCCCATTGGATCATGGCGATTACCTAATTCAACACCTGGGTGGCTTTTAGGGATAAGTGCACAGGTAATACCTAACTCAAGGGAGTCACCTAATAGTTGGTCAGGGTCAAACACTTTAAATGCTAAACCAAGGACTGTGGCGATAGGGGCTAGAGTAATGTAACGCTTGTCCCAACTAACACTTAAACCAATGACTTCTTCGCCTTCCCATGTACCTTTTGTAACGTAGGCTGCATCAGGAATTGCACCAGCGTCTGAACCAGCTTCAGGGCCAGTCAACGCAAAACAAGGAATATCTTCACCAATACTTAATTTAGGTAACCATTGGTTTTGTTGTGCTTCAGTACCGTAGTGCATTAACAGCTCACCAGGGCCTAATGAGTTAGGCACCATAACAGTAACCGCTATTGCGCCGCTGGTGGCTGCGATAGTTGCTACTATCGTTGAGTTTGCATAAGGACTGAATTCTAATCCGCCAAATTTCTTTGGAATTATTAATGCGAAAAATTTATTTACTTTTAAGAAGGTAAGCACTTCGTCTGGAATATGCTTGCTATTTTGTAATTCAAAATCGTCAATCATTCCTAAAAGTTCTTTAACAGGCCCATCTAAGAAGGCTTGTTCATCTTTGCTCAGCTTAGCAGCTGGAATATCTCTCAAGGCCTGCATATCTGGCTTACCTTGATAAATTGAAGATTCAATCCAAACATCACCAGCATCTAAGGCTTCTTGTTCGGTTACTGAAATTGGGGGTAAAACTTTCTTTAAACTTGTTCTAATACTCATAATTAACACGTCCGCTCATCTGACCAGTTGGAATTAATACTACATGTTTTTAACAAAAGATCAAAAAAAACTGCAAAAAATATGATCGAAATTTGCGATTATACAAAGGGACTACTTAACTGAAGTATTGAATTAACACGGAATTGAGCTTGTTTTACAACGAACGTAGGGGTATCAATAAATATTAATTCGTTCAAAATACAGAGACTTGGGTACACCTATTTAGGTGTTTGTTTAAGGATTAAACTATTATCTTAATCATTATCCTGATCAAGAATTTGTAACTGTATTGATGTATTGTTAGCTATCAATATTAAATGTTTGCAAAGCGACCAATTTACCCCTTTAGAGGATGAACAATGCGCAGTTTGTGGTTGAATATCGTTTTAAATAGACCTTGGTTAACAATTTTCTTAAGTCTATTGTTTGTTTTTATATGCGCCACTGGAGCACAGAAATTAGCTTTCAATGGTGATTACAAAGTTTATTTTGAAAAAGACAACCCCCAGCGAATTGCATTTGATGAAATGCAGGCTATTTTCAGTAAGAATGAAAATGCAAATATTCTCATTTCACCGAAAAGCGGAAGTGTTTTTAACCCAACTACATTGAAACTGATTTCTGATTTTACTGAAGATGCTTGGCAAACGCCTTTGTCTAGCCGGGTAGACTCAATCGCTAACTTTCAGCACACATGGGCTGAAGAAGATGACATGATCGTTGAACAACTCATTCTTGATTCTGACAGCATAGGTAATGAGTTAGTTGAACGAGTAAAACGGGTAGCTTTAGCCGAACCTAATTTACTCAACCGGTTAGTGGATGAGCAAGGTAAAGTAGCGCTAGTCTCGGTGACAGTGAATCTTCCTGATGGGGATAAAACCAAAGAAACAGGCGAAATTGTTGAATACCTCAAACAGTTAACCAATAAATATCAATCGTTATATCCAGATCACGAATTCCATCACACTGGAATCGTGTTTATGAACTCTGCTTTTGAAACTGCAGCAAAAGGTGATGCTGGCACTTTAGTTCCTCTCATGTTTATTGTCATTTTGGTGGTGTTAGGCGTGTTACTCAGATCTTTTGTGGGTACTTTTGTGACGCTATTAGTGGTGGCTTTTTCAATCGCATCTACAATGGGAGTTGGTGGCTGGATTGGCTTTGATTTAACCACAGCGACAGTAAACGTGCCTACACTAGTAATGACCCTAGCCGTTGCGGATTGTGTGCACGTTATCGCTTCTTTATTGTACGAATTGCGACAAGGGAAAGGAAAAGTAGAAGCAATAAGAACCAGTATGCAGCTGAATGTTAAACCCATTTTTATTACCAGCGCAACGACCGCTATTGGCTTTTTAACCTTAAACTTTTCAAATGTGCCGGCTTTGGCTGATTTAGGAACATTGACAGCAATAGGCGTAATGATCGCGTTTGTTATGTCGATTAGTTTTCTCCCTTCAATATTAAGACTTTTACCCATTAAGGTGACTAACGAATCTCAATCGGGAAATGATAGTTTCATAAAGATTGGAGAGTGGGTTATTACCCATCATAAACGCATATTGCCGTTTACTGTTGTAGTGGTTGTTGCTGCTATAGGGGCCTCATTTATGAATAAAATAAATGATACGCCCGTTGAATATTTTGATGACAGTGCTGAATTTAAAATAGCGGCAGATTATCAAGAACAAGTTCTAAGTGGCATGACAACTATAGATTTTGCGTTATTTACGGAACAAGAGTCTGGAATAAACGAACCTACCAGCCTTAAACATATTCACGAATTTAGTCAGTGGTTAAAAGCTCGGCCAGAGGTTGATAATGTGTCCTCTATCAGTGACGTCTATTTGCGCTTGAATAAAAATATGCATGGTGATGATCCTGAATACTATCGATTGCCAGAGAACCAGCCGATGGCCGCACAATTTTTGTTACTGTATGAAATGTCACTGCCTTTTAATTTAGACCTAAATAACCAGTTGAATATTGATAAATCGGGAACCCGTATATTTGTCACTATGGAAACTCTTGGCAGTAAAGAAATTACTGCTTTTGAACAGCAAGCTTACCAATGGGTGGAGGATAATGCCCCCGAGTTACGACTTACTGCAGGCAGTCAGAATTTGATGTTTGCTCATATTGGTGAAGCCAATATGAATAGCCTACTCAGAGGGACTGTTCTTGCCTTAGTTTTAATTAGTGTGATTTTAATGTTTGCACTGAAATCTTGGAAGATGGGGGCTATTAGTTTAATTCCCAATCTATTGCCAGCTGCTATCGGCTTCGGTATCTGGGGTCTATACTCTGGTGAAATTAATATGGGGTTGTCAGTCGTATTAAGCATGGCTTTAGGTATAATAGTTGATGACACAGTTCACTTCTTGAGTAAGTATCAGCACGCACGGCAACAGAATGAAAACGCTGAAAATGCAGTAAGGTATGCCTTTGCAAGCGTTGGAAAAGCACTCTGGGTTACAACTGTGGTGTTAACTTTAGGGTTTGCAGTGTTAACTTTATCCAGCTTTGCACTAAACTCTGATATGGGACTGCTAACAGGAATTATTATAGTGGTAGCTTTAGCGGTCGATTTCCTGTTTTTACCCGCGTTTCTACTGATGTTTGACAAACAAAATTTGTCTGAGGAAGCCAGCAATGAAAATTAATCAAATGCACATTAAGCGTTTAAGTATTGTATTTACGTTACTCACTTTGTGCACAATCGGCAAAGAGGGGTTTGCACAATCTCCGCAGGAAAAAGGTTTAGAAATCGCTAAAGAGCGTAAATTACGAGATCGTGGTTGGGGGGATTCAGTAGCTGAACTTACTATGGTGCTGCGTAATTCTCAAGGTCAGGAAACTGAGCGAGCTATGCGCTTGCAAGGCCTCGAAGTATTAGATGGCGGCGATAAATCCTTAACTATTTTTGATGAACCTAAAGACGTAAAAGGAACGGCTTTCCTCAATTTCTCCCATGCTAAAAAGCCTGATGAACAATGGATTTATCTACCCGCTTTGAAGCGAGTCAAACGTATCGCGTCTCGAAATAAATCAGGTCCTTTCATGGGCAGTGAATTCGCTTATGAAGATATGACCGCTTTCGAAGTTGAAAAATACACCTTTAAATACATTGCTGATGAAACCTATCAAAATCGCAAAATGTTTGTTGTTGAACAAACACCGGTGGATGAATTTTCAGGTTATGCAAGACAAAAAGTGTGGATTGATCAGGAACGTTATATTCCATACAAAATTGAATATTACGATAAGAAAAACAGTTTATTAAAAACCCTTGAACTGGATGAGTATACTTTATACTTAGATAAATACTGGCGCGCTTTGCGCACTGAAATGTTTAATGAGCAAAATGGAAAAAGTACTGAGCTCATTACCCATGAAATTGAGTTTAAAACTGGACTAGAGGACGGTGACTTTGACAAGAATAGTCTCAAAAGGGCAAGGTAATCCTGCAACTTTTGCATTGCTGGCTTTAATGTTTGTTGGCGCAAATTCAGCGGCCAGTGATATTGAAGTTCGTGGTTCGGCAGTAATTGAACAACGTTATTTTCTGCAAGATGCGCTGTATGAAGAGCAAAGCCGAGCAAATTTTTCAGTTTATGGTGAAGCTGAAATTTATAAAGCCTTTAATGATGGGGATGACAGCATCTCCTTTAAGCCTTTCTACCGGATAGATCAAAATGACGATGAGCGAACCCATGCAGATATTCGTGAACTAATCTGGTTGCACGTGGGTGACAGTTGGGAAATGCGTACCGGAGTCGGGAAAGTGTTTTGGGGGCAAACAGAGTCCCTTCATTTGGTTGATGTGATTAATCAAACCGATTCAATAGAAGCAATTGATGGGGAAGATAAACTTGGCCAACCCATGGTTAATCTTTCGTTAATTAAAGATTGGGGAACCACCTCCATTTTTGTTCTACCTTACTTCCGTGAACGCACTTTTGCTGGAGTAGATGGGCGACCTAGATTTGCTTTAAATGTTGATACCGATAACCCGATATTTGAATCCAGTGATGAAGAAAATAATATCGATTGGGCAGCGCGTTGGCAGCACTCTATTGGTAATTGGGAAATTGGTCTATCCTATTTTGATGGTACATCTCGAGAGCCTATTTTAGTCCCTGAGTTTAATGACGAGTCAACTGCACTTCGACCTTATTATCCACAGATGCAACAAGCTGGAGTCGATATTCTTGCTGTAATGGGATCCTGGTTGATCAAGTTCGAAGGTATTAGTCGTAATACAACGGCTGAAGATTATCGAGCCCTGGTAGGCGGATTTGAATATACTACTGTGGGTGTATTTGACAGCCAATTCGATTTGGGCTGGCTGATGGAATACCAATACGATGGACGAGACAATACTCTGCTAACCCCGTCTCAAAACGATTTAATGCTCGGAACTCGAATTGTTTATAATGACATCGACGGCACTGAAATTTTGTTTGGTATCGTGCAAGATTTAGATGAAAGCAATAGCCGCTCTGGTTTTATTGAAGCTTCTAGTCGAATCAGTGATAACTGGAAGTGGCGACTTGATGCTTGGTTTTTCTCTAGTGATACTCCTGAAGAGCCTATTTATCAATATCGCCGTGATGATTTTGTACAACTGAGTATGGAATTTTACTTCTAACAGTAGCCGCCTATTTGGCGGCTATTTTCTTATTGGCCCGATGTAACTTGATGCAATCACGATATTATCAAGGTACATATCGAAGTTGTTTTTAGGTTTAGCAACGCCTCCAAAATAGTAATTCAACCACACTTTTTCTATTTTAAGTTTCTCAGTGTCTCTAAAATGCATATTATGGCGCTCATAAATTAGTATTCCATCAATCCAAACTTTGAAAATACCATCTTTTTTACCGGGGGAGTTCAATTTTAGATATTGTTCAATAGCATACCAACGGCCTGGCTCCATGGTTGACAACTCATCTCCCCAGGGTATCGATTTACCATATTTGTTTCTAGTATCCACTTCGTAAAGATAGCTACCAATTGGCATTCGTCCTCCCCAGTCTGCATTTGAGGGAGATACTGACTTGTAGAACGAACCTCGGGCAGACCAACCATTTTTGCCGTTGTTTGCACGCCCACCCCAACCGGCTTTATTGTAAGTTCCACCGAATCCTGGCAACTTTCCTCCACCGCTTACTTTTGCTCCTGGGGCTAACATGGAATAGTATCTAAAATAGGCTTCTTCGGGTTCACTTCCCGACTGTTTGGCAAAATAGAAGTCGAGATTACCGGCTAAATTCCGAGAGGTTCTGAAGGGCATTTTTACACTGTTTCCTGGTTGACCGCTAAAATGCCTTACCTGTTGATGCTCTACAAACTGCAGTTTTCCAGTGTTTTGCCAAATAGGCTCAGAGATACCTATGCTTTGTTTTATATCGCTTAACCAGCTCTGTTTATTAAAATCGTCGGCATAGTAAACTGCGCTGTCTTGCTCTATTCCTTTGTCTAGGATGTACTTGCTTGCAATTCCTTCAGTATTTGGTTGCCTAGATGGTGGAACATAATCTATTTGATGGGTTTGTAATGAAGACTTACCGTATTGACGATTCGTCGTGGTGAGGAGTAATTTAAGTTGTTTAAGGGAATTTAAATCAATATTTTCAGCAAATTGGAATTTTAATAAAACCGTATGGCCACCACCGGCCTTAACAATCGGTTTTGAACCATCTGGTTTACGATTTTTCTTAGCGACATAGGTGTCTATTTCAGCCAATAGTAGACGCTTTTTGTCCCCTTCAAGGAACGTTAGTTGAGGCGCTTTATACCCTCCTTTTTCTACGCTATAGAAATCGGCAACCCCCTTATTCCCTGGAGCTGCTGAAAGGGTAAGCACAAGAGGATTAGTTAATTTCACCGTTGATAAGTCAATGCTAACGGTATGCTCCCGATCCACATCTTGGACTTCAAACTTATTGATATGCTGGGCATATTGTTGGTGAAATTTGGCAAAGTTGCCTTCAGGCCAATAAATGCGGGCTACATTACTTGCGTAATTGTAAGTGACGCTGTTGTCGAATACTTGTGCTGTGCTAGGTAGAGCGAAAAATACTAAAAAATAACAGGGTATAAATAGGCTTTTCATGTTTACTGGGTAAGCTGAGAGTGATTAATTAACCATATCATTGTCACGCTCACTTATAAATGCATTCTCCCTCGCTTTTATTCTGCCTTCAATTCTATTGTTATTTATTTTCACCGAAGTTTGTTTAAAGCGTGCATCTATACCGATAGAGTTTAAAAGGGTGTTGCCACTAATTTCGGTTTCACTGGCTTTGTTCAAATAAATGCTGACGTCATTGATACAATTGAGCACTAAATTATTTTTGATCACTCCACCGGAATGCTCATAGTAACATTCGTTGTTTTGACAAAACTGCTGTTGAGTTCCGCCGTCTCCAAAAGACAAACCCACGCGTACATCTAAGCTTGATTGATAGGGTAGGTGCCAAGCACAATTCACAACATTATTACTAAACACACCTCCCGAACCACCTCCTTTCATAAACCCACCATAGGTTACGGATATTTTTCCAGTGGATTGACGGGCGAAGTCGGCGATAAAGTTGTTATCAACAAGCCAATTATTGCCACCAACTACATCAATTGGTGTCGCAGGCGTGTTTGTATTGCGCACGCTTTGATTGTAAAAGTCGTTGTCTTGTACTAGTACATTGTCAGCAAAGGTTGCGGGTGTCTGTTGGTAATTTCCATTGGACTTTAAGGCAGCATTAAAATCGATGAATTGATTATTAATTAATTGCGTGTTGTCAGCATTACCATAGATGTGAATTGCGTGTTCACAATACCTTTGTTCACCACAATCGCCATTAAAAACAATGTTTTCGATGTGCCAATTACTTTTATTTAAGTAGATACCTTCTGTATTCTGAATGTTTAAAACACTGGTACCAGGGACACTGGTTATCAAGCGGATAGGTTGTTTCTGCGTACCATGGTGTCTAACTTCAAGGCGTTTAAGCACTGAATATTGGCCTGGTGCTAGTAGAATTACGTCACCTTGTTGGGCTTTCAACATTGCAGCTCGTAACTCTTTGGTACTCTTTACCGAATAAAAGTGGGAAGCCTGTAATGAGATTGCTTTTATACTGTGAGAATCAAATATTTTGGTTTTGTCAAAGCCAACCTCAGAAGCTGCCTTATCAAATGGAATCAATTCTGATTTCGGGGCAAGGCCTAGAAGCAAGTCTAAGCCTTTTAGCATGTTGAGCCTTATCCCCCAGTTTTTATGCAAATTAATTTGTACGTACTGACGGCCCTTAATCGTCAACTCTTTTGCATAATCCGTCTGCAAAAATATTATCGCCGCAGAGGAAGCGATAAATATCACAGTAAATGCTGCAATGGCGAGCTTTTTAATGCCGCGTTTATTGCTCTTCATTAACGATTAATTAAAGCAAAACTTCAACTACATGAGGATGTCCGAGGAAGTCCTGAGGGCTTGCCGTTGGGCCGTAAGCGCCAGATTGAAATACGACTAACCAATCACCGATTTGAGGATCTGATAACATCATTTTATCGGCCAAGGTGTCTAACGGAGTACATAATGGGCCAACAGCGGTAACTGCTTCTGTGCCTTTACCTAAGTTCATTTTGTTGCCTATAGCCACTGGGTAGTTTTTGCGGATTACCTGTCCAAAATTTCCCGAATTAGACAGGTGATGATGTAAACCACCATTAGTCATTAGGTAAGTGTGACCCCGTGAGACCTTTTTATCTGTGATTTTACTCACGTAGATTCCAGCTTCTGCAACAATAAAGCGCCCCAATTCGATGATCAGTTCTAGCTGTGCGAGGTTGGGGTATTGGGATAAAAGTGACGCTAAGTTGTCACCAATTGGTGCTAGGTCTAGACGGGTTTCTCCTGGAAAATAAGGAATACCAAAACCGCCTCCTAAATTCACAGTTTCGACGTCAACAGGGGTAACGTCCAGAAGACGCTGAGCTAATTCAAAAGTATTGTTGTGAGCGTCGATAATGGCTTCTTGTTTTAGGTTTTGAGAGCCCCAAAATATATGAAAACCCCGAAATTGCATTTTGCTGTAGTCTAGGGTTGGCAAAATTTCGAACAAGCGCTCTTCATCAATGCCGAATTGTTTTGGACCGCCCCCCATTTTCATACCCGATGCTTTTAATTCAAAGGCAGGGTTAACTCGAAAGGCTATAATCGGCAGAATACCAACCTCTTGTCCGATTTCCATGGCTCGTGATAATTCTAACTCTGACTCGACATGCAGGGTAACGCCTGCGCAAATAGCGCTTTTAATTTCGTTTTCTTGTTTTGCTGGGCCTGCAAAACTAATGTCTTTTACCGGCATCCCAGATTGCAGAGCGATTAGCATTTCTTTTTGTGAGGCAACGTCAAATCCTTCAACCCATTCACACATGGCGTTTACTAGAGGGGGATAAGGGTTAGCTTTTATTGCATAGTGCAGCTTAATGGCATCTGGTATTGCTTGATTAAATTTGTCTATTTGGGCTTTTACGATTTTTTTATCGTAGGCATAAAAGACAGGTTTATCGATTATCGCCTCAATGGTGTCAAGATTTTTTCCACCCACTAAAATTTGCTGATCTTTAGTCTCAAATTGATCCATGGGAGCGTGCACGGGAACTGGCTTAGACATTTTCGTACTTTTCCTTTACTTCTTTGGTGAGCAAACTGCGGTCAACCTTACCATTAGGATTGCGCGGAAGCGACGTTCTGAATTCGACGTATTTAGGGTGCATAAAATTAGGCATAGATTTTTTACACATTGCTAAAATTTCTTTTTCGCTAAGGTCAGAATTCTCTTTGAGAACAAGTAACAGGGTGATGGCTTGACCTAATTCCGTATCTTTCACTCCGCTGGCTATGGCTTCAGCAATATCACTACAGCCTTGATAACAGGCCTCTTCAACTTCCATGGGGCTCACTCGGTAGCCAGAGGTTTTAATCATTTCATCTTTGCGTCCAACAAAATACAGGAAGCCCTCAGCGTCTCGTTTAACCGAATCTCCCGACCAAACCGCCATTTCTTGAAGCACTAAACCGTCCAATTGGGCTGGTACAGGTTTAAAACGTTCAGCCGTTTTCGCAGGATCATTCCAATAGCCCAAACTAACATGAGGACCTCTGTGGACTAATTCACCGGGTTCATCAACATCACATTCAGTGCCGTCTTCGCGAACAACCATGACTTCAGCATTAGGAATAGCTTTACCCATAGAACCTATTTTCTCATCCACTAAGGCAGGATCTAAATAAGTACTGCGAAATGCTTCGGTGAGACCATACATTAAGTAGGGCTTAGCATTGGGGAAGGTAGAACGAATAAGTGTTAGCGTTACTTGCGGCATAGCGCCGCCGGAATTAGTAAAATAACGTAAGCTCTCGGTTGCTTCTGTCGTCCATTTGGCTTTCATAAGTTGTTGCCATAGGGGGGGAACAGCGGCTAAACCAGTCACCTTATGTTGAGCCATTGCTTTGACCACATCTCCCGCCAAAAAGTAATCCATCAATACCACAGTCGCACCACACAACAAGCCCGTAGTAATTTGACTTAGCCCATAATCAAAGCTTAAAGGTAACAAAGCTAAAATCACATCAGATTGATCATTTTCAAGGTAGTCAGCAACACTTATTGCGCCTACTACAATATTGCGATGGGATAAAACTACTCCTTTAGGTCTGCCAGTGCTGCCTGAGGTATATAAGATTGCTGCCATGTCATTATCGGTGCGGTGAACCTGAGTTAATGGTTGAGCCTCTAAATCAGACATTAGAGAGAAAGTGATACCTTCAATATTAAACGCGGGTAGCTTGTCGGTTAGAATCACGTGTTGCAGGGCTGGGCAGTTAGCTAGTACCGGCTCTAAAGATTTGAGCCTGTCACTGCTAGTTATAAGTACTTTAACATCACAGTCGTTTAATATATGTCGAACTTGTGGACCTTTCAAAACCGAGTTTACTGGCACAAATACACCATTTGCTCGACTTATTGCGAATAAGCTAATTATAGTTTCAGGTAATTTAGGCAAGAAAACCGCAACCCGATCATGGCGTTTGATTCCAATAGATTGAAGACCACCGGCTAAATCTAAGATTTTGCTTTCAAGTTCTGCATAGGATATTTTCGTTTGCTTGAAAATTAAGGCTGACTTTTGAGCATACTGCTTAGCAGATTCAGATACTAACTCATCAAAAAACGTTACCATTTTTAATACTAATCTCTTGTTTATGGGTTGCAACTATTTCTTATTACTTTAAATAATGGAACAATACATCAATGGATGATAGAGGTTTATGTCCAATCTATCTAAAAAATACAATAATACAGGTACTGAGAGTATGAATACAGCCGCGTCTGTGAAAGAAATTTTAATTGATGTTTTACAATTATCCAGTGATGTTGAATTTGATGAAGATACACCACTGTTAGGAGCAATACCTGAATTTGATTCAATGGCTGTCGTAACAGTGCTAACGTCTATAGAAGATACCTTTGGTGTTGAAGTGGACGATGATGAAATAAGTGCAGATATATTTGAAACCTTTGGCGCATTGTGCGGATTCGTTGAAACCAAAGTTTAATCCTCTCCTTTTAGTAAAGAGTCATTATGAAATATCAAAATATCATGCTGGTGTTTGGGACCCGTCCCGAAGCAATTAAAATGGCACCTTTAGCTATCGAACTGAAAAAGCATAGTCACTTAAACGTATCGGTTTGTGTGACAGCGCAACATCGACAAATGCTTGATCAAGTTTTATCACTTTTTGAACTCACTCCAGATTTTGACTTAGATTTAATGCAGCCTGGACAAGATCTTTATGATATCACCACCAGAGCATTGTTAGGTTTACGGGACGTATTCAGTGAAGCTAAACCCGACTTGATTTTAGTTCATGGTGACACCACCACCACTTTTGCCGCTTCTTTGGCCGCATTTTACCAGCGCATACCCGTCGGTCACGTGGAAGCGGGGCTTCGCACTGGTGATATTTATAGCCCTTGGCCAGAAGAGGTTAACCGCAAGTTAACTGGTGCACTAACAAAGTTACATTTTGCTCCTACGCCTAAGGCCGAAGCGAATTTGTTGGCTGAAAATGTAGCATCGAGCTCTGTTTTTGTAACCGGTAATACGGTCATCGATGCCCTGATTCAAGTGGAAAGTAAAATCGCTACAGATGATTCTTTGAATAATGAACTTGCTAGCCGTTTTGAGTTTTTAGATGAAAATAAAAAGCTGATATTGGTCACTGGTCATCGTCGAGAGAGTTTTGGCGATGGTTTTGAAAATATTTGTAGAGCGTTAAAAACCTTGGCCGAACAAGAAGATGTTCAAGTTCTTTATCCGGTGCATTTAAATCCAAATGTACAAGAACCCGTCAATCGTTTACTTGCCAACACGCCAGATGTATTTCTAATCGACCCTCAAGACTATCTTCCTTTTGTTTACCTAATGAGTCGAGCGCATATCATTCTTACCGACTCCGGAGGGGTGCAAGAAGAAGCACCATCAATTGGTAAGCCTGTACTGGTAATGCGCAATACCACGGAAAGGCCTGAAGCCGTAGAGGCTGGCACCGTTAAGTTAGTTGGTACAGATTACGATAAGATTATCGAAAATGCGTTTTCGTTATTAAATGATGAGGAAGCTTATCAGGCCATGTCTTTTGCCCATAACCCTTACGGAGATGGAAAAGCATGCCAAAGAATAGCGAATTTAATAATAAATAACTAAGGGAAAAACATGGCATTTGCTAAAGTTTCAGTTATTGGTTTGGGCTACATTGGTCTACCCACCGCCGCAGTAATCGCTTCTCGTGGTGTCGAAGTCATTGGTATTGATGTGTCTGAAAAAGCTGTTGATACCATTAATCAAGGTAAAGTTCATATTGTTGAACCGGATTTAGACATGGTTGTGCAAGCAGCAGTGACTATGGGGAAACTCAAGGCGTCATTAACGCCCGAACCCGCCGATGCTTTTATGATAGCTGTTCCCACACCATTTAAAGAAGGCAAAAAGCCAGATTTAAGCTTTATTGAAAAAGCGGCCAATGCCATCGCTCCAGTCTTAGAAAAAGGTAACCTCATTGTTTTGGAGTCTACTTCTCCAGTTGGTGCTACAGAAAAGCTAACTGCATGGTTACAAGCACTTCGTCCTGACCTACACTTTCCTGGGCACAGCAGTCAAGAACCGGATATGTACGTGGCACACTGTCCAGAGCGCGTCTTGCCAGGCCGAGTATTAGAAGAGCTTGTATCAAATGACCGAATTATTGGTGGCATGTCAGCCGAATGTAGTGACAAAGCAATTGAGCTCTACGATGTGTTTGTGCGTGGTAATTGTTTAAAAACCACCGCTCGTACTGCAGAAATGGCCAAACTGACTGAAAATAGCTTCCGTGATGTGAATATTGCATTTGCGAATGAGTTATCAATGATATGCGATGAATTGCATATTAATGTCTGGGATCTAATTGCATTGGCAAATCGCCATCCAAGAGTGAATATTTTAACCCCAGGTCCTGGTGTGGGTGGACATTGTATTGCAGTCGACCCTTGGTTTATTGTCGATTCAGCTCCCGACACCGCTCGAATGATCCGTACAGCCAGGGAAGTTAATGACGGAAAACCTGGCTTTGTCATTGATAAAATAGAAAAGGCCGCAGACGAATTCAAACGACCGGTTATTGCCTGCTTAGGGCTAGCATTCAAACCTGATATAGACGATTTGCGGGAAAGCCCTGCATTAGATATAACACTTAAACTAGCGCAAATGGGCTTGGGTAAAGTGCTCGCCGTAGAACCTAATATTCATGAATTACCGGAAAAATTAATCGCAGCCGATATTGAGCTATTACCCGTTGAATCAGCTCTAGAACAAGCCAATATCGTCGTTGTATTAGTGAATCACAAGCAATTTAAAGGGCTTGATAAGACTCAATTAAATACCAAAGTACTAATAGATTCTAGTGGGCTAATTGCCTAGTTGTTGTCCTATTTCAGTGCTAACATCATCATAGTTTGACCCTTTTTAGGGTCTTCTTATTTGTTAAAATTCATACCAACTTTAAAGAGAAACATATGTGTTCAGTTAAAAAATACGGAGTATTGCTTGTTGTTCTGGTAATGATGGGGTGTAGCCAAAAAACACCTTCCGAATACATCGATGAAGCGGAAAAAGCAATTTTACAAAATGACACTGAAAGTGCCGTCATCGTTCTTAAAAATGCTCTATCGTCGGATCCTAAAAACTTAAGAGCACGATTTTTACTAGGCTCAGTATACTTTCAGCGTGGCAACTCTGAATCCGCGGAAAAAGAACTTAAGATTGCGTTCGAGGGCGGTTATTTTAAAAATGAAGTTTTACCCCTTTATTTAGGGACGCTCAACTTCTTACATCGAGATGATGAAATCATTCAAGTGGTCGAACGATTAACTGGACTTACTAGCGAAACTGAGGCTATAGCCCAAGTATATAAAGGATTAGCTTTATTTCGTAAAAACGAAGTGTCACGAGCTAAATTAGCTATTAAACGTGCTACAGAACTTTACCCCGATTCCTCATACAGCCGCCTAGGCAGAGCACACCATGCCCTAAATGATGGTGAAGTTACAGATGCATTAATTATTCTTGAAGAGTTACTGGTTGACGATCCTAAGTTCATGGAAGCTGTATTACTGCAAGGGCAATTAAGTATGCAGCAGCAAGATTATGCGACTGCAATCAAAGATTTTACTGAATATGTTGCGCAAAAGCCGGGGGATGCTCAAGGGAACTTTTTGCTTATCGATGCACTACTAAGAAATGAGCAATACGACAAAGCAGAATCGCTTACTGTTAGCTTGCTTAAAAAGCTGCCTGATAATCCAAAGCTTAATGAGTTTATTGGAATCGTTCAATTCCATAACAAAGATTACTCTGCGGCAAAAACATCTATGGAGCAAGCAATATCCTCTGGCTCAAACTCCCCAACTTCTCGCCTTATCGCAGGTGTAGCTTCCTATAACCTGCAGAAGTTAGAGCAAGCGCATAACCACTTAGCTGCAGTGCAGGGCGTACTTCCTCAATCACACCCAGCAAAGAGACTCTTTGCTGAAATACAATTGCGTTTAGGCTATAGCACAGACGCAGCTCAGACTCTTGGTGGTATGGGCACTTATGACTTGAATGATGTGACATTGTTTACTCAAGCTGGATTCGATTTAATTAAAAGTGGAGATGACTCAAAAGCGCAAAAGATGTTGGAGTTGGCTAAGAAAACCGACCCTACTAACGCCGAAGAGTTAACTCGTCTTGGTATTTTAAAACTATCCCTTAAAGATGAGTCAGGCAAAGATAATTTAAAATCAGCTATTGAGTTATCTCCTGAAATGGATACTGCAAGATTGATGTTGGCGCAAGCATACGTGAGTGAGCAAAACTACGAAATGGCTATAGAAGTAGCTAAAAATTGGATTGCCTATGCTCCAAAGCAAGTTGTAGCACATAACTTATTAGCAGAAATTTATGAGGTGTCAGAACAAAATACGTTGGCCGAACAAACCCACAATGAGATTCTGGAACTGGCGCCTAATAATCCATCTTCTCTAAAGTTTATGGCTGAATTAGCGAAGCAAAACGGAAATAACGAAGAAGCGCTTACGCTTCTTAAAACCGCTGCTGAGAACAATCCAGAGTATGTTCAAGGTTCTTTTGATTATTTTGTTGAAGCATCACAACAAGGAAAAGATGAGCAGGCGAAAGCATTGGATTTAGTTAAGTCCATGTATGAAAAGCAGCCAGACGATTTGATGAAACAGCTAAACTACGCTCGTGCACTTATATTTGCGGTTGAACCTCAAAAAGCACTTACTATCTTAGAGGATATAAAACCGACTAAGGATATGCCTCTATTCTATTGGAAAGGCAAAGCTGACAGTTATTTAGCCCTCAATAAACCATCAGACGCACTTAGTGTTTATGAAACTTGGCAGCAATTGGAGCCTAAAAGAAGAGACCCTTGGAGTGGTGCAATTTATATTAACGATGGTTTGAGAGACTTTTCAAGTGCGCTAGATACAGTTAAACGTGCGTTAGGGCACCATCAGGATGATCCTGAACTGAAAGTAATGGAAATACACTATAGCTTAATGAGTGGTAATGTATTGGTGGCCAAAAGATTGATGAACAGTCTGCCAGACCAAGTTAAGTCAATAGTAACCGTAAAAGGTATTAATGGTCAGATACTTTTTGCTGAAGGTAAAATTAAAGAGTCATTACCTCTATTAGAAGAGTCTTATAATGCGAGCTTAGATGGTCGCTTTGCAATTTTAATAGCCAAAGCGAAAGCTAACTTAGAAAACGCTGATTCGGCAATAGATTTCCTTGAAAATCACTTAGTGAAACGTCCCAATGACGTGAATGTAAGGGGACGTTTAGCTGAAATTTATATGGACAAGCAGCCTGAAAAAGCAATTGAACATTACGAAATGGTAGTGAAGTTTTTACCAGAAAATATAATTGCCTTGAATAACTTAGGGTGGTTGTATTCGGAATCTGGTGACAGTGGTAAAGCCGTTACTTACGCGGAAAAAGCGGTTTCATTACGTCCTGAAAACCCTAAGTTGTTGGATACCCTTGGAGTTGCGTTATTAAAGGACGGGCAAATCGAGCGCGCTATCGAAATAAGTAAAAAAGCGTTTGATATTGAACCTAGCAATCAAAGTTACCGTGTACATTATGAAAATTCTCTTAAGGCTAATCAATAAATTCTCAGCTAAGGGTAATTAAAGTGTCAGTTTTTTTAACAGAGACAAAAAGGTGGAATAATAAAAACGTTAAAAAACAGTGACTTGCAAGTTGGCCTGCTATGTGCATTATCTTTAGCCATGGAAAGCTTGTGAAATATTGGCAACTTTGCAACCTAAAACTTATAAATTACTTTAAGCTGGAGAATAGACATGAAAACTAAATCCTTAATAGCAGGAATAATTTTAGCAACGGGTTCTTCTGTTGCTATGGCTGACCAATTTTACATCGATGTTGGTGCTGATTTCGGCGATAACTTTAGAAACCAAGCTGCTGGAGCAACTACTACTGGTTGGTTAGATCAGGCGACTTACAACTATCAGTCTGAAACCCTTGTTACAGATGCGGACGCAAATGGTCCTAGCAATGGTGATGCAATTACTACTACTGGTGGATTCACTAGTGGTCCAGCGGGAAGTTCAGCGATTGCTTTTAATGCTGTTGAAGGTTTCTTGCCAAACAGCTTTGGTCCTGAAAGTGACAACGATTACGGCGATTGGGGTCTAACCTTCCAATTCGAACTATCTGGTACTCTTGGTCCATCTTTAGCAACTAACTACACTTCAGGTGATATTACATTCTATTACTTTGAACCTGGCTTCACTAACACTTCTGAATTTACAGAGTTATTTACTCTTGATTTTGTTTCAATTGTTCAGAGTCTTGGTGGTCCTTCTTTGAAGACTATGGTTTCTTCTGTAGGTGCAGGTACAGTTAACGGTGTTGCCGCAGGTGACGTATTTAATTTCGAAGACGGTTCAATGACTGATTTACTAGGTGATATGGTTGATATCTTCTCATTCGTAGATTTCAATACTGACCCTAACGACGTAGTAGTTACTGATAACTTAGACGGTACTTATACTCTAAATGGTAACCACGACGGTTCAATTTCATTCCAAATTCCTGAGCCTTCAAGCTTAGCAGTTTTGAGTCTTGGTCTTCTAGGTCTTGCTGGTGCAGCTCGCAGACGTAAAAGCTAAGATTGCTTTAAAGTATTTTAAAAACCCGGTTTAATCACCGGGTTTTTTATTGCTTGATAGTTCTACAAAAAATCTAATAATTTTCTACTTAATTCATTTAACTTAACATTTCTTCGTAGCTTTACGTTCAATCTCCTGCCAATATCCAAGTTAGCTCCTAACCCTAAAATAACCTTATCCCATGCTCTTTTGTTATGGCCGAAAGATTTAAACTTCTAATGTAGTTGCTTGATATAATAGTGATTTGACTCACCTAAGACTCATTGATTAAGAATAAGCGGTTTTTGGTAGTGATATATTTAAATTGTAATGCTTTCAGACCAGCAAAACCTGGAGTTCTAGCTCTTCTCTACAAGGTATATCTATTTAAAATATAATTACGGAGTTAGAGCTTAATCACTCTAAATAATGGCGGGAAATGGTTTACAGGAGATATTTTCGTTAGGTTATAACGCGCTAATATTTAGTTAAATAAAAGCGCTTAGAAACTTAGCTAGGCTTGGTTTTACCAACTGCTTTTTTGACCATTGGAAACATGATGTACTTCTGGATAGGGTTTTTATTACCCCAAGGACGCCAGGTTTTTTTCGATTTATTTTTATATGCGTCTACGTGCCAACCCCAAGGGGCATGCAACACTTCTCCACGTTTCAGTAGTATTTTCAATACATTAGAATTTAATACACCAGCAGCCAAAGAAATCCCCATGGGGGTCGAAGGAACTTTACCTGCCCAAAAATCAACTTTGCTTTTATCAACTAGATAGCTTAGTTGCAACATCGCTGGAGATAAGCCCATAATTAAATTATAAAACTGATCTTCTGGCTCTAAACCTTCTAAGCAAAAATATTCTTCAAATGACATTTTGCCGGGCATAAAAACCAATACTGCGGTTCCCATTCCCATTGGTGCTGCAGTAATACATGGAATATTCTTTTCATAGCAACGTTTGAAAACTTTTCTACGGATATCCATTGCAAATATATCTAAGCTATCAATATATAAATCCACACCGTCCAAAAAGTCTTCAAGGTTTTCATCATTAATTCCCTTGTCAAAATTTTTGACACTAGACTCGGGATTGATATTCGCCAAGATGTCTTCCATAACTTTAGATTTTTCTTGGCCTAACGTCTTCATTGAAGCACCGGCCTGGCGGTTGAAGTTTACTAAATCGTACTGATCCATATCAGAAATGTGAAAGTTACCTATACCAAGCCTTGCACAAACTATAGCGTGGTCTCCACCTACACCACCTAAACCACCAACTGCAACCTTGGTATTTCTAAGTACCTCTTGTTCTTGTTCGGTCATCCAGCCAATATTACGTGAAAATGCTTCTTTATAATTAAACATAACTCTCACTCTCAATGTGTTAGGTATTGTCGTTTAATAACGGTAAATAATTTGCTTTCCGTTATGTTTTTGCACAGCTTGTAGTCAAAAGACTTAAACCCTTATTCATGATCTATATCTGAGGAGTAACTTCAGCCGTTATATTGTTCAATAATGCTTTAAAATCCGGTTTAAGATTATCTTCAACAGACTGTGGTTGAATGTAAAAAGGAGCACGTTTTCCGTGGTAATCGATAACTGGGCCAATTTGTTCAAAAGGTAACCCAACAAATCGCATACTTCTAGCTAATCTAGGCTCCACCATTACGTAGCAATGGTGGATGTTTTTACTTAACAAAATTGCAGTTGCAGATAGATATAATCCAACGGCGATAAAAGGAAAGCAGCGAAGTTCTGTTTCTGAATATATTTCTTTATTTATCACACCGAGCGCGGCACCGTCGAAATTATCCATTTTTCTTCGTCTAAACTCTAACGGGACTGCCAAGCGTGATATTTCACAAATATCGTTGCGATCAAAATTATTTGGAAAAAGCTCTGGACGTTGAATTGCATTTTGACAATAGAGCTCAATAGGTAATTTTTGATCATCATTTTCTGAGGTGATAAGCCGAACTGTTCCAGCATATTGCCCACTAGACTTGTGCTGAATTAAACAATGATATGCATGATCATCAAAATCATCTGTTTCAACTTTTTGTATATTTTCAGGCTCGAAGTGGAGTTCTTCACAATACACTTGATGGCGTATACCAAAAGAGTGCTTTTTGTGTTGTTCAGACTCCGAAAATACAGGTTTTAAATAATCGGAAAAATGACCCGAAATACTGTCTGCAGAAATTTCTGTCATTACAACTTTCCTTTGTTATGTTTATTGACCATTATTAATAGGGGATCTTTCAAAATAAAAACTATGTTAATACTAAAGTGTCGGGTTAAAGTCCTTATTTGTCAAACAAATACCGCATTTTCTGTGTTATACCTTAGTTTAAACATCGGTTGAATATAATTCTAGAGAGGATTTTAATTGAAAAGCTATCAGCTATCTCAAATTCACATTGAAACGGCGCGAAACTCAACAGACGATTTTAACTTGTTTCATGATAAGAATCGTTGGAACTGGATTGTAGATAATCCCTTTGCTGGACCTATTGCTCTTGGGTTTCAATTGGGCTGTTTTATCGAAACTCAATTTCAACATAGGCAAGCTGAATTGAATATCGACGAGGATACTAAAGGATTACCTTTCAGTGTTTTCGAATTTACTTTTGCTGGCGTTGTTAATCCCGGTGATACTTTAAGTCTAGATATTAAAGCTACTAAAAAGAGCCAGAGTAGTGACGGAGAGTTGCATTCTAATCGTCTTTTGTTAAAAGCAAATGATAAAGCCGTTATTTTGGGATTTAAGCGTGAGTCTGAATATAATCCTATTCAACTGCCCGATAACTTTCCAGAGGATGTTGATTGGGGAATGCGCGCAGATCGTACATTTGACCAGGCAAGCCAATGTTTTTTGAAGCGTAAATACATGATTGTTGGCAATGCGAAAAACTTCCTAACCAGTGCTTTTGGCGAGCAATCTGAATATATCGATGAATTTGCTGATAAAGTTCGCTTTCCACAAATGTATCCAATGAGTTTGCTATCTTCTGCTTTGTTGGAACGCGCCCAAGCCATCGGTCACGACTTAATAAAAGATCCGATGATTTATTCGTCTCACAAATTGTGTATTGATAAACGACAATTAGAAAGTTTGCGCAGCAACGACGTGTTGAATATTGTCGTCACGCCAGAGATCCCAATGTCAGGCAGTGCTGCTAAAGTAAGCCACATTTGTGTGGGGTATTTAAAAGGAAATGTGCCGTTATTTATGGCGCAAATTGTACTTTTACCATTGAGTGCAATGTTAGGTAAGTAATGGTTGAATTATTTACCAATAAATTAGCAGAACTGCTTAACTAACAATAGATTATTAGAATTTACTGCAATGGTGTGATTTTTTTGGGTAAGAATTCGTGGGCAGTGTCATAGCCAATTTGATAAAGCTCTTTTTTTTGCTCTATGGTCAGAGAAAAATCAACTGAAGAGTAGGTTCCAGTATCAACTATTATCGTGTTATGCCAATGCTCAGCGTGCACATACTCTCTTGATAGAGCTGTCATAAAGGTCTTTATCAGCATAAATATATATTCAGGTAAATGAAAAAATACCTGCCGCTTTCGTACCTGTTGTATCTGCTGACTTTTCAACCTGAAACAAACATTTTTAGCGTCACTTCCCGTCCAATTTCTAAAAAGCGCATCCTCCGCCAAAATTGCGCCATCCACTAAAAGGTGATCGCCATAGGTTTTAAAGCTAAAAATTAATGGAATAGACATTGAAAATCGAACAGCTTGAGAAACTTTTAAATCTGGCGTGGTTTGATGATTAAAGATCACTGGACCGCCACCATTAACATCTGTAGCGACTATGCTTAACTCCGTAGAGAGTTGCGAAAAGGTTTTACCTTCTAACTGCTTATCCATCCATTTTTCGAATTGGTTTCCCGAACTTAATCCTCCCTCTTTTAGCAGGCGAAATATGGAATACCCCTTAAATTGTTTAAAATCCGTCTCCAGCGATAAGGCTAATATTTTTTCCAATGGCATGCCACTACAGTACAAAGCACTGATGATAGACCCACCTGAGATCCCTACGACGTGA
>NZ_JBDWYG010000045.1:0-293760 GCF_039982535.1 Aliiglaciecola sp. | reverse complement strand
ACGTGTTTGAGGCATAGGACCATCAGTTGCCGCAACAACCAAGATTCCGCCGTCCATTTGCGCAGCACCAGTGATCATGTTCTTAACATAATCCGCGTGTCCTGGGCAATCTACGTGTGCATAGTGACGTGAAGGAGTATCATATTCAACGTGAGACGTTGAAATTGTGATACCACGTTCACGCTCTTCTGGAGCGTTATCGATTTGATCAAATGCTGATGCAGCACCACCATAAGTCTTTGCAAGAACTGTAGTGATTGCAGCTGTTAGCGTGGTTTTACCATGGTCAACGTGGCCAATTGTACCAACGTTTACATGGGGTTTCGTACGTTCAAACTTTTCTTTAGCCATTTTTCTCGTTTCCTAATTTAAAAGTCCGACCCTGTAACAGACCGGACCGAACCTTCATTTAGATTAATTTCTTGCTTCAACTATTGCTTTAGTCACATTATTGGGTGCTTCAGCATAATTAAAGAATTCCATAGAATATGAAGCTCGCCCCTGCGTTGCGCTTCGCAATGCAGTAGCATAGCCAAACATTTCAGAAAGAGGAACCTTAGCACGTACAATTTTTATACCCGCCACACCTTCATCCATGCCATCAATTACGCCGCGACGACGATTTAAGTCACCAACGACATCACCCATCCAGTCTTCTGGAGTGGTGACTTCAACTTTCATAGTCGGCTCAAGCAATACAGGATTCGCAATCTCTACGCCTTCCCTAAAGCCCATTGAACCGGCTATCTTAAACGCCATTTCTGAAGAGTCAACATCATGGAATGAACCATCAAACAAAGTAACTTTGACATCTAGCACGGGGTACCCAGCTAAAACACCATTTTGCATTTGTTCTTGGATACCCTTGTCTACTGATGGAATATACTCTTTAGGAACGATACCGCCCACTATTTCATTCACAAACTCGTAGCCCGCACCTTCTTCATTTGGCTCGATCTTCAACCAAACATGCCCATATTGGCCACGTCCACCTGACTGACGAACAAATTTACCTTCCACTTCCACACTTTTGCGAATTGTCTCTCGATATGCAACCTGAGGTTTACCCACATTACATTCAACATTAAATTCACGCTTCATGCGGTCAACAATGATGTCCAAATGCAATTCTCCCATTCCTGAGATAATTGTTTGTCCAGACTCTTCATCAGTTTTTACGCGGAAAGAAGGATCTTCTGCGGCAAGTTTACCCAAAGCAACACTCATTTTATCTTGGTCAGCTTGAGAACGAGGCTCAACCGCAATGGAAATTACCGGTTCAGGGAATTCCATACGTTCAAGGGTAATGATGTGCTTAGGATCACACAAGGTATCTCCAGTCGTCACATCTTTCATTCCAATTGCTGCTGCGATATCACCAGCGCGCACTTCTTTTAACTCTTCGCGGTCTTTAGCATGCATTTGCACGATTCGACCAAAGCGTTCACGTTTACCTTTTACAGCGTTATAAACAGCATCACCTGTATTTACTACACCGGAATAACAACGGAAGAACGTTAATGTGCCAACAAATGGGTCAGTGGCAATTTTAAATGCTAAGGCAGAAAACGGTTCGCTATCGTCTGCATGACGTTCAGCTTCCGTTTCATTCTTATCACTAAGTACACCAGTGATTGCAGGAACATCAACAGGTGCGGGCAAAAACTCGATTACAGAATCAAGAACTGCCTGAACACCTTTATTTTTAAACGCTGAACCACAGGTCGCCACCACAATTTCATTGTTAAGTGTACGAATCCGTAATCCAGTTTTAATTTCTTCCTCGGAAAGCTCTTCGCCTTCCAAATATTTATTCATCAGTTCATCAGAAGCTTCCGCTGCTGCTTCAACCATTTCAGTGCGAAGTTCATTCGCCCGATCCAGTAAATCTGCAGGAACGTCTTCATATAAGAACGTCATACCTTGATCAGCTTCATTCCAATTAATGGCTTTCATCTTGATCAGATCTATAACGCCTTTGAAGTTCTCTTCAGTACCAATGTTCAATTGAATAGGTACACAAGTGGCCCCTAAACGATTGTTAATTTGCTCAACTACGCGATCGAAGTCAGCACCTGTACGGTCCATTTTGTTGACAAATACCATGCGCGGAACACGGTATTTATCAGCTTGGCGCCATACAGTCTCAGATTGGGGTTCAACACCCGATGAGCCACAAAATACAACCACTGCGCCATCTAATACTCGTAATGAGCGTTCAACTTCAATGGTGAAGTCTACGTGCCCAGGCGTATCGATGATGTTGATCCTGTGCTGGTCATACTGTTGTTGCATGCCAGACCAGAAACAAGTGGTTGCTGCGGAGGTAATTGTAATCCCCCGCTCTTGCTCTTGCTCCATCCAATCCATGGTAGCAGCGCCATCATGGACTTCACCAATCTTGTGAGACAAGCCGGTATAAAACAAAACGCGCTCAGTCGTCGTCGTTTTGCCCGCGTCAACGTGAGCAACGATTCCGATATTACGATAGCGTTCAATTGGATGTTTACGAGCCATTTAGTCCTCTCTAAGAAGCTTTGACTACCAACGGTAGTGTGCGAACGCTTTGTTCGCTTCAGCCATACGGTGAACGTCTTCACGTTTCTTAACCGCAGAGCCTCTGTTCTCAGACGCATCTAGCATTTCAGCTGCTAGGCGTTGAGCCATTGATTTCTCACCACGTTTACGTGCTGCATCAACCATCCAACGCATACCTAATGCATTACGACGTACAGGACGAACTTCTACTGGTACTTGGTACGTAGAACCACCAACACGACGAGACTTAACCTCGACTGTAGGGCGGATGTTGTCCAATGCTTCTTCGAATACATCTAGGTGAGCTTTACTGGTTTTTTCAGCAACGATGTCTAACGCACCGTAAACAATTTTTTCAGCAGTAGATTTTTTACCATCCAACATGACAACGTTCATGAATTTGGCAAGTAATTGTGATCCGAACTTAGGATCTGGTAGGATTTTTCGTTGACCTACAACTCGTCTTCTTGGCATCTTAATATTCTCCGTGGGAATTCAGGTATAACCCAAAACTCAAAATTTAATAGTTTGGCCTTACTAACGGAGAACCGTTAAGACTTAGGCCTTTTTGCGCCGTATTTAGAACGGGCTTGTCTACGGTCGTTTACGCCTGCGCAGTCTAAAGTACCGCGAACAGTGTGGTAACGAACACCTGGTAAATCTTTAACACGACCACCACGAATAAGAACAACACTGTGCTCTTGTAGGTTGTGACCTTCACCACCGATGTATGAAGAAACTTCAAAACCGTTGGTTAAACGAACACGGCATACTTTACGTAAAGCTGAGTTCGGCTTCTTAGGCGTGGTGGTATATACGCGAGTACATACGCCACGTTTCTGTGGGCAAGCCTGTAAGGCAGCGACGTTGCTTTTTTCAACGGGCTTCTTACGAGGAGAGCGCACTAACTGGTTAACTGTTGCCATTAACTAGGGCTCCTGGTTAATAAAAAACTACTATTTTGCCCGTTTTACCGGGCGCTGAAAGCGAAAAATCCGCGCCCAAAATATTGCGTTAGCAAATTTCGGGTCGCGGAATTCTATAGATCATAAAACAAACTGTCAAGAAAAGTCTTTGACTAACTGAGGCTAGCCAAAGAAATTCTTAAATATTGTTACTCGTCGCTAGAACTATTGCCAGCTTCAGCGTTTAGCGCTTCAGTTAAGGCAAGCTCTGCTTCAGAGGCTGATACTGAGGTTTCTTCAACCATCATAGCAGCTTGTTTCATTTTCGCTCGGTTCTGGTGGTATGAGAAACCGGTTCCTGCTGGAATCAAACGACCAACAATAACGTTTTCTTTCAGACCACGTAACTCATCTTCTTTACCTTGCACTGCTGCTTCGGTAAGAACACGAGTTGTTTCTTGGAACGAGGCTGCTGAAATGAATGATTCAGTAGATAGTGAAGCTTTGGTAATACCAAGCAACTGTGTCTCATACTGAGCAGGGATTTTGCCCTGTTTTTCAATTTCACGGTTAGCAACTCTAACGTTCGCAACTTCAACTTGCTCGCCTTCAAGGAACTGGGTATCACCTGGGTGAGTAATCAAACACTTACGCAACATCTGACGAATAACAACTTCGATGTGCTTATCGTTAATTTTAACCCCTTGTAGACGGTAAACTTCTTGAACTTCGTTAACAATGTAGTTAGCTACTGCACTGATACCACGAAGACGCAAGATGTCATGTGGTGACTCTGGACCATCGGCGATAACTTCGCCTTTCTCCACAGATTCACCTTCAAACACGTTAAGCTGACGCCATTTAGGGATCATCTCTTCGTAATGATCACCTTCTTTCGGTGTGATAACTAAACGTTTCTTACCTTTAGTTTCTTTACCGAAGCCGATAGTACCGGAAACTTCAGCAAGAATTGCAGGCTCTTTAGGCTTACGTGCTTCGAACAAGTCAGCAACACGCGGCAGACCACCGGTGATGTCACGAGTTTTCGAACTTTCCTGAGGTATACGTGCTAACACGTCACCTTCACGGGCCGCCATACCATCTGATGCTTCGATTGTAGTAAAGCTAGGCAGACGAATTTCCTGCAAACCAACTTCATCACTTTCTAGGATAAGTTTTGGCTCTTTCGCATTCGCTTTGGTTAAATCTTTAACCACGATACGCGTTAGACCGGTTAACTCATCTTGTTGCATTTCGGTATTCGAATCATCAACATCAGCAAAGCTAATTTTCGCTTTACGTTCAGTGATAATTGGATGCGAATGCGGATCCCAGTTTGCGATAACATCACCAGCACTAATTGCTGCGTTATCATCAACAGAAAGGATTGCACCGTAAGGCACTTTATAACGTTCTTTTTCACGACCTTGGTCGTCAATTACAGTTAATTCAGTTGAACGTGAAACGATAACAACTTTGTCGTCAGCGTTACGTACATATTTAGCATTATGTAATTTCAATGTACCTGTAGTTTTAACTTGTACACTGTTCTCAGCAGATGCTCTAGATGCAGCACCACCGATGTGGAACGTACGCATGGTTAACTGTGTACCAGGTTCACCGATAGACTGTGCGGCGATAACACCCACAGATTCACCGAAGCCAACCATATGTCCACGAGCCAAGTCACGACCGTAACATCTTGCACAAACACCGAAGTCGTTGTCACAAGTGATTACTGAGCGAACCAAAATTTGGTCAACTGAGTTCACTTCTAGCATGTCAACCAAACCTTCATCTAGCAGAGTATTACGCTCTACTAAGACATCGTTAGTGCCTGGTTTAATAACATCTTCTGCTACAACACGACCCAATACGCGTTCGCGCAATGGTTCTACAACGTCACCACCTTCGATAAGAGGAGTCATTTTCACCCCTTCGAATGTGCCACAGTCTTCAGTGTTGATAACTAAATCTTGTGCAACGTCAACTAGACGACGAGTTAAGTAACCCGAGTTAGCTGTTTTCAATGCCGTATCGGCCAAACCTTTACGAGCACCGTGAGTAGAGATAAAGTACTGAAGTACGTTTAGACCTTCACGGAAGTTCGCGGTAATTGGCGTTTCAATGATTGAACCATCTGGTTTCGCCATCAGACCACGCATACCCGCCAACTGACGAATCTGAGCGGCACTACCACGAGCACCAGAGTCAGCCATCATAAACACTGAGTTGAAAGAGTCTTGCTCTTCCATTTCACCGTCACGATTTTTAACTGATTCTTTAGATAGGTTCGACATCATCGCTTTAGCAACGTCTTCGTTTGCACGAGACCAAATATCGATAACTTTGTTGTAACGCTCACCAGCTGTAACTAGACCTGATTGGAACTGTTCTTGAATTTCAAACACTTCTTCTTCAGCGGCTTCAATGATGTCTTTCTTAGCATCAGGGATAACCATATCATCGATACCAACAGATGCACCCGCGATCATCGCGTAGTGGAAACCGGTATACATGATTTGGTCAGCAGCGATTACGGTATCTTTCAAGCCAAGTACACGGTAACAAGCGTTCAACAAACGTGAAATCTGCTTTTTACCCATAGGTTGGTTGATAATTTCGAAAGGCAAACCTTTAGGCAAAATCAATGAGAAAATCGCGCGTCCAACTGTAGTATCAGTCAGAGTCACTTTTTCTTTCTTGCTACCATCAGCATCTACATCATATTCAGTGATACGTACTTTAACGCGAGCATGAAGTTCAGCATTACCTGTACGGTAAGCTTTTTCAGCTTCGTGAGGGCTGGTGAATACCATGCCTTCACCCAAACCATTTACACGGTCACGAGTAAGGTAGTACAAACCTAATACAACGTCCTGTGAAGGAACGATGATTGGCTCACCATTAGCAGGTGACAAAATGTTATTGGTAGACATCATCAAGGCACGAGCTTCAAGCTGTGCTTCGATTGTCAACGGTACGTGTACCGCCATTTGGTCACCATCGAAGTCAGCGTTGTACGCCGCACACACTAGTGGGTGCAACTGTATCGCTTTACCTTCGATCAAAATTGGTTCGAACGCCTGTATACCCAAACGGTGAAGAGTAGGTGCACGGTTAAGTAGAACTGGATGTTCACGGATAACGTCATCTAAAACGTCCCATACTTCCGGTGCTTCACGCTCTACTAATTTCTTAGCGGCTTTAATCGTTGTTGCAAGACCACGGCCTTCTAATTTTCCATAGATGAACGGCTTGAACAATTCCAATGCCATTTTCTTAGGAAGTCCACACTGATGTAGACGAAGAGTAGGACCAACGGTAATTACAGAACGACCAGAGTAGTCAACACGTTTACCTAGTAAGTTCTGACGGAAACGACCTTGTTTACCTTTGATCATATCTGCCAAAGATTTAAGAGGACGTTTGTTAGAACCGGTAATAGCACGACCACGACGACCGTTATCAAGAAGTGCATCAACCGCTTCTTGTAACATACGTTTTTCGTTGCGCACGATGATATCAGGTGCAGCAAGGTCTAGTAGACGCTTCAAACGGTTGTTACGGTTGATAACACGACGGTATAAATCGTTCAAATCTGAAGTCGCAAAACGACCGCCATCTAGTGGTACCAATGGACGCAAATCCGGTGGTAAAACTGGCAGTACTGTCATGATCATCCACTCAGGCTTGTTACCTGATTGTTGGAATGACTCTAACAACTTCAAACGTTTAGTAATTTTCTTACGCTTAGTTTCAGAATTGATACTTGGCAATTCTTCACGCATCGCAGCAACATCAGCGTCAACATCAAGTACTTTAAGCAATTCGAAAACCGCTTCTGCACCCATCTTAGCTTCAAACTCATCGCCATGCTCTTCTAACGAGTCAAGGTACTCTTCTTCAGTAAGAAGTTGAGAACGCTCAAGAGTCGTCATACCAGGTTCGGTAACAACATAGGATTCGAAATAAAGTACACGTTCGATATCACGCAATGTCATGTCTAACATCAAACCGATGCGAGACGGCAATGATTTTAGGAACCAAATGTGCGCTACTGGGCTAGCCAGTTCAATGTGACCCATACGCTCACGACGTACTTTGGTCAATGTCACTTCTACGCCACATTTTTCACAAATCACACCACGGTGTTTAAGGCGTTTGTATTTACCACACAAACACTCATAGTCTTTAACCGGACCAAAGATGCGGGCACAGAAAAGGCCATCGCGCTCTGGTTTAAACGTACGATAGTTAATGGTTTCAGGTTTTTTAACCTCACCAAAAGACCACGAACGGACCATGTCCGGAGAAGCAAGACCGATTCGAATATTATCGAACTCTTCGGTTTTGTTCTGTTGCTTAAGAAACTTTAATAAGTCTTTCACTTTTTTCTCCCAGCGGAGTGGTGTTACAAAACCTGACTAGCCAGTTTAGCTAGTCAGGCTCTCTTTTCTTTCGATCAATCAGAGTTAACTAATCGTTTTGCTCTTCTAATTCGATGTTGATACCTAGAGAGCGGATTTCTTTCAACAATACGTTGAAGGATTCCGGCATACCAGGTTCCATACGGTGATCGCCATCCACAATGTTTTTATACATTTTGGTACGGCCATTCACGTCATCGGATTTCACAGTTAGCATTTCTTGCAAGGTATAAGCAGCACCGTATGCTTCTAGTGCCCACACTTCCATCTCTCCGAAACGCTGTCCACCAAATTGAGCTTTACCACCCAATGGTTGCTGTGTAACCAAGCTGTAAGAACCCGTTGAACGTGCATGCATTTTGTCATCAACCAAGTGGTTAAGTTTCAGCATGTACATGTAACCTACAGTTACAGGACGTTCAAACGAACGGCCAGTACGGCCATCAAACAACGTGATTTGTCCGCTTTCTGGAATATCAGCCAACAGTAACAAGTCTTTAATTTCTCGTTCAGTTGCACCATCGAACACAGGTGTTGCAATTGGAACACCCTTACGTAAGTTTTCAGCAAGACGTTTGACTTCTTCATCAGTGAAGTTATCAATATCAACCTCTTGGTGAGACTTACCTGAGCTATAAACTTCTTTCAAGAAGCTTCTTAACTTAGCTAATTCTTCGTGCTCTTTAACCATACGGTCAATCTTCACACCCAAACCATGAGCAGCCATGCCCAAGTGGGTTTCTAGAATCTGACCGATGTTCATACGCGAAGGTACACCAAGTGGGTTAAGTACGATGTCAACAGGAGTACCGTTTGCATCATAAGGCATATCTTCCACTGGTTGGATAGTCGAGATAACACCTTTGTTACCGTGACGACCGGCCATTTTATCACCAGGCTGGATATGACGCTTAACCGCCAAATAAACTTTAACAATCTTCAACACGCCCGGCGCAAGATCATCACCTTGGGTGATTTTGCGACGTTTGATTTCAAACTTGTTATCGAAATCAAGTTTAATTTCACTGTGTTGTTCAGCGATTTGATCAAGTTCTAATTGTGCGTCTTCGTCTTGTAACGTTAGATCAAACCACTTTTCACGAGGCATACTGTCAAGTTTAGCTTGATCAATACCACTGCGTAGCAATAGGTTTGTCGCACGTGCAAAGATACCGTCAGCTAAAATACCGAACTCATCACCCAAGTCTTTTTTGACTTGACGTAATTGCATATCTTCGATTTCAAGAGCACGTTTATCTTTTTCAACACCATCACGGGTGAAAACTTGAACGTCAATAACAGTACCGTGAACAGAGTTAGGTACACGCAAAGAAGTATCTTTAACGTCTGACGCTTTTTCACCAAAAATGGCTCTTAATAGTTTTTCTTCTGGAGTCAGTTGGGTTTCGCCTTTAGGCGTTACTTTACCAACTAAGATGTCACCACCTTTAACTTCAGCACCAATATAAACCACACCAGACTCATCCAGCTTACCAAGAGCAGATTCACCAACATTAGGTATATCAGCACTGATTTCTTCTGGACCAAGCTTAGTATCACGAGCAATACAGCTAAGTTCTTGAATGTGGATAGTAGTGAAGCGATCTTCTTGGGCAACACGCTCAGAAATAAGGATTGAATCCTCAAAGTTATAACCATTCCAAGGCATAAATGCGATACGCATATTTTGACCTAACGCCAACTCACCTAAATCGGTAGAAGGACCATCGGCCAATACGTCACCAGTAACAATAGGGTCACCTACGTTACAAGTTGGTTTTTGGTTAATACAAGTATTCTGGTTAGAACGGGTGTATTTAGTTAGGTTGTAGATATCAATACCTGCTTCGCCAGCAGCCATTTCTTCTTCATTAACCTTAATTACTATGCGACTCGCGTCAACATAGTCAACTGTACCACCACGTTTGGCGATGATAGTTACACCTGAATCAACAGCAACTGTTTTCTCCATACCTGTACCAACTAAAGGCTTATCAGCTTTTAGCGTAGGTACTGCTTGACGTTGCATGTTTGCACCCATCAATGCGCGGTTAGCATCATCGTGTTCTAGGAACGGGATAATTGACGCCGCTACAGATACGATTTGCTGTGGAGAAACATCCATATACTTGATGTCTTCAATTTGCATCAAAGTAGTCTCACCACGGTAGCGGCAAGGGATTAGTTCTTCAGTTAGTTTACCATCATCGTCTAAAACAACGTTTGCCTGTGCGATTGCAAATTGACCTTCTTCAATAGCAGAAAGGTAATCGATATCGTCAGTAACAACGCCGTCAACAATTTTACGATAAGGAGTTTCAAGGAAACCAAAGTCATTGGTACGGGCAAAACTCGAAAGAGAGTTGATCAAACCGATGTTTGGACCTTCAGGAGTTTCAATTGGACAAACACGACCATAGTGAGTCGGGTGTACGTCACGTACTTCGAAACCTGCGCGTTCACGTGTCAAACCACCTGGGCCTAATGCAGAAATACGACGTTTGTGTGTCACTTCTGAAAGCGGGTTGTTTTGATCCATAAACTGAGACAATTGGCTTGAACCAAAGAACTCTTTAACCGCTGCCGAAATTGGCTTAGCGTTTATCAAATCCTGAGGCATGATAGCGTCAAGGTCACCTAAACTTAGGCGCTCTTTAACAGCACGTTCAACACGTACTAAACCAACACGGAATTGGTTTTCAGCCATTTCACCAACAGAACGGATGCGACGGTTACCTAAGTGGTCGATATCATCCACTTCATCTTTACCATCACGGATGGTAATCAATTGCTTCATTACAGCAATGATATCTTCTTTATCTAGTGTACCTTCGCCGATCAACTCTTCGCGACCAAGACGACGGTTGAACTTCATTCTACCTACAGCAGACAAGTCATAACGATCATCTGAGAAGAATAAGTTACCAAATAAGGTTTCAGCGGCATCTTTAGTTGGTGGCTCACCAGGACGCATCATGCGATAAATTTCAACTAAAGCTTCAAGGCGATTAGTTGAGCTATCGATACGTAGGGTGTCTGAAATATATGCACCGTGATCTAGCTCATTAATATAAAGTGTATCGAATGAGGTAAGGTCAGAGGCTAATAACGCTTCAAGTGATTCCACTGTCAGTTCGTCATTCGCAGCAACAATTACTTCACCGGTTTCTTCATTAATGTAGTCTTTAGCGATTACACGACCTACTAGGAACTCAGCAGGTACTTCTAATTCAGTCACTTTGGCTTTTTCAAGAGCACGAGTATGACGAGCAGAAATACGACGACCGGTTTCTACTAGAACATTTCCTTCGCCATCTAAGATGTCAAACTGTGCAGTTTCACCACGTAGACGCTCAGGAACAATGTCCATCATGAATTTATCATCCACTATCTTGATAAGATCTTTATCAAAGAACACATCAAGAATTTCTTCAGTGGGCATTTCCAATGCACGTAACATGATAGTCGCAGGTAATTTACGGCGACGATCGATACGAACATATAAATTATCTTTCGGGTCAAATTCGAAGTCTAACCAAGAACCACGGTAAGGAATAACACGTGCGTTATAAAGCACTTTACCTGATGAGTGTGTTTTTCCTTTATCATGATCGAAGAACACACCAGGTGAACGGTGAAGTTGAGACACGATTACGCGCTCAGTTCCATTGATCACAAAAGTACCGTTTTCGGTCATGAGTGGTATTTCACCCATGTAAACTTCTTGCTCTTTGATATCCTTAACCGTTCCAGGAGCGGCTTCTTTATCGAACAATACTAGACGGAGCTTTACCCTTAGTGGCGCAGAAAAAGTGACACCGCGGATTTGACATTCTTTAACGTCAAAAACTGGCTCACCTAAACGGTAGCTCACATATTGTAATTCAGAATTACCTGAATAACTTTTTATGGGGAAAACTGATCTAAAAGCAGCTTCTAGTCCATAATGACCGTCAACATCGATATCGATAAACTTCTTAAAAGAATCGAGCTGGATTGAAAGAAGGTAAGGTATCTCTAATACCTGCGGGCGTTTGCCAAAATCCTTACGGATACGTTTCTTTTCGCTATTGGAGTAAACCATGGGTTCCTCAGCATTCTGATTTTTGACCCAACTTGCTTAGTAAAGCGCTTTTACTAAACAAACTTCAAGCACCCTTTGCGGCGTGATTTTCAAGCATACACCAATTTTTCTAAAGTTTTAACACTTAACTTATTGGTTTTATGTCACTTTTCAACCACGTTTGCGCATCAAATCGAAGGATAGTTCTAAAGGGTATAAATGCCCTATCCTACAGCGCAAAAAGGCTGGTGATTAAATAATCACCAGCCCGAGCCTTTTCAGGCAAGTAATCTGTCAACAGACAAATTACTTAAGTTCCACTTCTGCGCCAGCTGCTTCAAGTTCAGCTTTAAGTGCTTCAGCTTCTTCTTTAGCCAAACCTTCTTTGATAGCTTTAGGTGCTGATTCAACAACATCTTTAGCTTCTTTAAGACCTAGGCCAGTTGCGCCACGTACTGCTTTGATAACAGCAACTTTGTTAGCGCCAAATGAAGTCATTACAACGTCAAATTCTGTTTGCTCTGCAGCAGCTTCAGCAGCTACAGCAGGACCAGCAACAGCAACAGCTGCTGCAGCAGAAACGTTGAATTTTTCTTCAGCTGCTTCGATTAACTCTACCAATTCCATAACTGGCATTTCAGCAATCGCGTTTAATATATCATCTTTAGTTAGAGCCATTTTCTCTAAACTCCTGGGGTTAAATGTTAAAAAATTTGTTAATGCCAAACACGAAAATTATTTTTCGTCTTTGATCGCCGCCAATACACGCACAAACTTGCCTGGAACTTCGTTGATTGTACGAACGAATTTCTCGGCAGGTGCTTTGAAGGTAGCAAGTAATTTTGCTAGTGCTTCGTCGCGAGTTGGAAGTGAAGCAACTGCGTCCAATTTCTCTGGACCCAATAAACCACTACCAATTGAAAGCGCTGTTACTTTAAGCTTGTCATTTTCTTTAGCGAAATCTTTAAATAGACGTGCTGCACCGCCAGGTGCGTCTAAAGAGAATCCGTAAATCAAAGGACCAGTTAAAGCTTCATCTATATCAGAAAACTTACTGTCTGCTAAACCACGTTTTGCAAGTGTATTACGTACAACTTTAAGAAATACGCCTTGCTCACGAGCTTTAACACGCAGGTCAGTTAGTTCTGAAACTTCCATCCCACGGTATTCAGCGACGGCAACGGATAGAGCTTGAGATGCAACTTCACTTACTTCTGCTACGATCTCTTTTTTTGCTGCTAAACCTAGTGCCACTGAGTTCACCTCTTGTTAACTGAATGCAATATCATCATGATTTCACATCCAGAGTTCCAGATTGATAAACCGTTGAATATTGCCAAACAATATTCGCTGATTTACCGCTCTACGGTGTTCGTTTCCCCAGAGAGTCTGAGTCGAAATCACCGTCTGCGCAGGCATTTTACGTATTAAGCGAAATATTTAATGTAGGTGCTCTCTTACTTCACCTACTATTTCGCACCTGCGGTCTTGGACGGGAGCATGTATTTAACTTAGTTAAAAACAGCTCCAACCCATAACCTTTAGAGAGATGAGCAATTGCTCATAAGCCAATTACGATAAATGAGTTATCAAATCGGTAATTTATTTCAAGCCTAGGCTAACTGGATCAAGTGTTACACCAGCACCCATAGTGGTACTTAGGCTAACTTTCTTGAAGAATGTACCTTTAGCAGAAGAAGGCTTAGCTTTCTTCAATGCTTCTAGCAATGCATCAAGGTTTTCTTGAATCTGATTTGCTTCAAACGCAATTTTACCAATGCTTGCATGGATAATTCCGTTTTTGTCGTTTCTGTAACGAACCTGACCAGCTTTAGCATTTTTAACTGCTGTTGCTACGTCTGGGGTTACTGTGCCAGTTTTAGGGTTAGGCATAAGTCCACGAGGACCTAAGATTTGACCTAACTGACCAACAACGCGCATTGCATCTGGAGAAGCAACAACTACGTCAAAGTTCATTTCGCCTTTCTTAACTAAGTCAGCAAGATCTTCCATACCAACGATGTCAGCACCAGCTTCTTTAGCTGCTTCTGCGTTTGCGCCTTGAGTAAATACTGCAACGCGTACTTCTTTACCAGTACCGTTTGGAAGCACTGTAGCGCCACGAACGTTTTGGTCAGATTTACGAGCATCAATACCCAGGTTAACTGAAACATCTACACTTTCAGCAAACTTTGCAGTAGCTAATTCTTTTAACAAAGCAACTGCTTCATTAATTTCGTATTCTTTAGTTGCGTCAACTTTCTCGCGAATAGTGCGCATACGTTTAGTTAATTTAGCCATGTCTTATCCCTCTACTACCAAGCCCATGCTGCGTGCAGAGCCAGCGATGGTACGAACAGCTGCATCAAGATCGGCTGCAGTCAGGTCAGGTTCTTTAGTTTTCGCAATTTCTTCTAATTGCGCGCGCGTCACTTTACCCACTTTCTCAGTGTTAGGACGGCCAGAACCACTCTTAATACCGGCTGCTTTCTTCAATAAGAAAGATGCAGGTGGAGTTTTGGTTTCAAAGGTAAATGAACGGTCTTCATAAACAGTGATAACTACAGGTACTGGAGCACCTTTTTCAAGGCTATCTGTAGAGGCGTTAAACGCTTTACAGAATTCCATGATGTTAACACCTTTAGCACCTAATGCAGGACCAACTGGTGGACTAGGGTTAGCAGAACCAGCTGCAACCTGAAGCTTAATTAAGCCTGTGATTTTCTTAGCCATTTTCTTTCTCTCAAATTTGGGTCTATCGCCTCGCAAAACATAGAGATTGTTTGCTCAATCGGCTTCCCATAAAAATTAACGGTCGCGAATTATAGATTACATATCTACACTACGCAACCCTTAATTAAAGTTTTAAGTAAATTATATGACTTCGTGTTGATTGCTATGTAAACCCATCAGTATTTACTAGCTTTAGTACTTTTTAATTCTCTAGCAAGGAATTGTTTAATCACACCTAGTGAATAATAAAAACCGGCTATTCACCTTTTATACCTTGCTGTTTAGAAAAGTAGACTTGTTTTGCTTGATACATATCGAGTAGTCGCTGCTTCAGTTCCGGATTACTTTCAATTAATTTTTCAGCGTAAGCCAATGACGCTTTCTTTTCTTGTTGAACTTGCATGGCAACATCATCATCCGATGGTAAAGCGACTCGGGCTCGCATGGCAATCTCTGTCAATTTTGACTTTCTGGCTAAAAAATATTGCGGATAACAGGCTCTTTGGGTAATTCTTCCAGCCCCTTCTCTTGGTATATTTTTACACTTAACTTTAAATTTAGGATCTTCTACCAAGTCGTTAAAAGCATCGTAAAAATCAAGTTCAGTTTTGGCCATTTGCTGTCTGTAATAATATAATGGCTTGGTCCCAACCACTTCGATTTGTTCAACACTTTCTTGTAGTTGAGTTTCTAAGTGCTCTTTTTTAATTGTTTCTTTTGCAAATAGTACTGTTGGTAGTATTAGAAATAAGCCTAATGTAGAAATGCTTTTAATAACTGGTGATTTTAAATACATTCAATAAATCCTTTTAATGATTTTAAATTTTTATCTGTGGAATTAATTAATAAAAAATAGGGAACACCCCATAGACAAACAATACAGCTTTTATTCTTGGTTATTGGTGTTATACCTATTCTAAGAAGGCATTAGCCGTTGGTTCTTTTTTGGCCTATCCATTTAGTGAAATATTTACAAAGTTGGCGTCCTAATATTACCTAAAATATACTTAGCCCGCGATGCTAATTCAAATATCATCATCGGTTTAAAATACCCTTTTGAATTATTGTTAGATACTTTTTTAAACTCGCAAACTACAGTTACGTGCAAACTGTTTCTGATTTGATACACCGGCTACACCTCGCATTTTATCGACGTTTTACTCGATTAGTTATCTTCCCCCCAATGAATGTCTGTTTTTGCAGACATTAAACGAAGGTATTGTTTATTTATCACGGCTTATTTTCCCTTAAACAACCTATCAGAATTATCCCCTCAGATTAGGCACTTTAAAATAACACATAAAATCAATTACTTAACGAACTAATGAGTAGTTATTTTGATTTGGAAGAACTGGATGATTTTTCTGGTCTACTTTCTGCATAGTGGTAACTAACACCCGTTATTTCTCAAGCCGTTTTCTCAGTAAATGAATACCAACAATAATGGTTGGCAACTTTAAACGGCTAAAAAAACAATCATAGGTAGGATAGAAATGCGAAAATTGGTTACACAAAAAACCAACAAAAAAATGGATAAGCAGACTTCCTTAAAGGCAACTCTATTTTTGGGCCTCGGCTTAACCCTATGTGGTTCTTTATTCCTTCCGTCTCAACTCGCTACAGCTCAGCAACCCGAAAGAGTGGAAAAGCCCGAAAGTACGACGTCTAAACCAAACGTTGACAAAATTACATTTGAAATGGTTAAAGGGCAAGCCGAGAAACTTTCAACCGAAGACTATCAAAGACCCACAAGTACATTACCTAAAGAATTAGCAGATATGACCTACAGCGAATATAGAAATATTCGTTTTAATCCTCAAAAGGCAATTTGGAAAGACAAGTCGAATTTCGAACTACAACTCTTTCATCCAGGCTTTCTTTACAAAAATCCGGTGATGGTACGCCTAGTTGATAGCAATGCAGGAAGCAACACAGTTACCTTTAAGGGTGATAAATTTATATACGAAAATGAAGCCTTACCGTTACAAGGTATTGCACCACCTGACGCGGGTTTTGCCGGATTTCGTGTTCACTACCCGTTAAATACACCTAACTATAAAGATGAACTTGCAGTATTTCTTGGTGCTTCCTACTTTCGGATAGTTGGACCGGGTCAAGTTTACGGGATTTCAGCTAGAGGTCTCGCTATTAATACAGCCCACGCTTCTGGCGAAGAGTTTCCAGAATTTACTCGCTTTTGGGTAATTGAGCCTGAAGAAGACGCTGAAAACCTGATTATTTACGCATTATTGGAAAGCGAGTCTGTGACAGGTGCATACCGTTTTGAACTTGCTGCAGGACTTACCACTGAAGTAAAAGTGAACAGTCAAATTTACGCTAGAACAGACGTTGAGAAGCTGGGTATTGCTCCCCTTACAAGCATGTTGCTATCAAGCGAGACCACAACCAAATATTTCGATGATTTTAGACCTGAAGTACACGATTCAGACGGGTTGTTAATGATCAACTCTCAAGGGGAGCAAATTTGGCGTCAACTGAATAACCCTAAAACATTGCAAGTGACCTCGATGCAAGACACTCAGCCTCAAGGGTTTGGTTTATTGCAACGCGATCTAGAGTTTGCTCATTATTCAGATATAGAAGCCAACTACCATAATCGTCCCGGTATTTGGGTAAAACCTAACAACGACTGGGGTAAGGGTCGATTAGAACTAGTGGAGATCCCAACCAACTCAGAAACTAACGATAATATTGTTAGTTATTGGGTTCCTGATGAGCCTTTCAAAAAAGGTCAAACTAGAGAGTTTAACTACACTTTAAGCACGGTTTCTGGAGACTTAAAACAGAATAATCTAGCGACTGTTATACGTGCTAAAAATAGCTGGGCAGCATTACCTGGAGAAGATAATCCAGCTGAGAAAACCGTACGTAAAATTATCGTAGATTTCTCCGCCAATCAATTAACCAATTTAAACCAAAACGTTCCAATCGAAGCCAATTTGCAAGTCAACGGTGGTCAGTTTGATGAGTTAATTGTTCGTCAATTGCCCGACAAAAAGAGTTGGAGAGTTTCTTACACTCTCAAAGCTGATCAAGATAGAGCGGTTGATATGAGACTTTCATTAAGCCTAAGAGGCAAGACAATTAGTGAAGTCTGGAATTACGTTTGGAACAAAAATGAAATCGAATAATCAACAAGAGGGAGTTCAAATGTCTACTGTAACGAATGAACACTTTATAAAAGCATCAGCAAAGACGGCTCGTAAATATGCCTACGGCTTTTTTGTTCTCATTACGGCAATTACCGGCAGTTGGGCAATGACAGATATATTTTCCGTAGATGGATTTACGGCTATAGAGATTGTTCTTCTGTTTCTATTTACCCTCACTTTTTTATGGATCTCTGCGGCGTTCTGGAGCGCTATCATCGGATTTACTTTACTTATGTTGCGACGTGACCCTGTCACCCTGCAAAAAGCCATAAATAAAGCTCAGACTGGTCAACTCGATACTCGTCAACGGCAAGCCATCATAATGCCAGTATATAACGAAGATACTAACCGCATCATGTCAGGGTTCGAAGCCTGCATTAAAGAAATCGAAAAATCGGGACACTTGAGCAATTTCGATTTCTATATGTTAAGTGATACGCAACAAAAACCACTTATAGAAGCTGAACTAGTTGCTTGGAACAAGCTTATTGCAAGAATGGGTAGCGATACTGCTGCACACATGTTTTATCGTCGTAGAGAGAAGAACACGGACCGAAAAGTCGGCAATGTTAAAGATTTTTGTGAACGTTGGGGAGCCAATTACCAATCGATGATCGTGTTAGATGCTGACAGCTTAATGACTGCTGATAGCATGCTAACCTTAGTTAAAACACTGCAGAGCAACCCCAAAGCAGGTCTTATTCAAACGGTCCCTATCCCAATCAGACAGAACACCCTATTTGGTCGATTTTTACAGTTCGCCTCTAGTTTATATTGTCCAACCTTGGCTGCTGGCCAAGCGTTTTGGCAAACTGATACCGCCAACTATTGGGGACACAACGCGATAATACGAATTGACGCCTTTATGGCTTCATGCGGCTTACCTCATCTTCCAGGCGATGTACCATTTGGTGGTGAAATCTTAAGTCATGATTTTGTCGAAGCGGCTTTATTGAGACGAGCTGGCTGGCATGTGTATTTGTTAGCTGATCTCGAAGGCAGCTACGAAGAAGTTCCAAGTAATATTATTGATTATGCAACACGAGATAGACGCTGGGTTCAAGGTAATCTGCAACACCTGGGGTTACTTAAAACAGAAGGATTGAAAAACATTAGTAAACTACACTTCGTGTTAGGTGCATTTGCTTATGTATCCTCCTTGGTATGGTTTGTTTTATTACTGTTAAGTACCATTGACGCGACAGTTCGCGCTGCATCCGAAGACGTGTTTTTCACTGCCGCTCACCAGCTATTCCCAGCATGGCCAGTAGACAAGTCGGATTCCATTTTCGCGTTACTTTTCGCAACAGCAGTATTGCTTATAGGTCCAAAATTTCTAAGTTTGATCCACGCTTTAGTGTATCGAAGTTATGAGTTTGGTGGGGCGTCTAAATTAATTGCAAGCACGTTAATCGAAATCATCGTCGCTATCGTAATAGCTCCATTGATGATGGCATATCATGCTTATTTTGTACTCAATGCATTGGCTGGAAAAAATGTCAGTTGGAATGCCCAAAGCCGAGAAGGCAGAACGGTTCCGTGGTCTGAGGCTATGAAACGCACGTGGGCAGCGACAACCTTAGCTATTTTATGGGGCGCATTAACATGGTACCTAACCCCATTATTGTTTTGGTGGTTAGCTCCAGTGTTAATCGGACTAATTTTAGGTGCTCCAATTATTCATTACTCGAGCAGTTTACAACTCGGTATTTTGTCGCGCAAACACGGCATTTTTATCTGCCCATGTGAAGTTATTGAACAGCCTGTAACTAAGAGTTTGAGGTTAAGCCTTAACAACTTAGATAAACAAAGCAGATATAACAAAACAGTTCCCGAGTTACCGCCAGAAAAATGGACAGGTATGCCTATACAAATGCTAAAACCATCCGAAAAAGCATCACTAAAACATGGGCAATCTATTACTAACGAATAACCTCTTTGAAACTTAATCTGAGTTTCTCCCCACAAACTTAACTGTTGTGGGGATTTTTTTTATTTGTTGCCTAGCAACACCTACACGGGCTAAAGCCCGTGCTACAAAGCATTCGACATTACATTTCACCTGTAGGCGGGTGCTTTAGCCCCTCAAGAGCCACAAACCTAATCAATCCCTGTAGACGGGCGCTTTAGCCCCGTAATTCTATGGCCTAAAGGCCATGCTACAAAAACCTTCGACATTACATTTCACCTGTAGGCGGGTGCTTTAGCCCCGCAAGAGCCACAAACCCACCCCATTGTAGACGGGCGCTTTAGCCCCGCGTGAGCGCGAACATTTCACGGGCTAAAGCCCAAGCTACACAGGCAAAAAAAAAAGATGTCTATTTAGACATCTTTTTTTAATTTCTGCGAAGCTAAAAATCTTGGGAATATTAAACTAAAAAAGACGACCTATAGTCGTCTCTTCGTGCACATCCTGTGGCTGGGTTCCAGCTTTTCAATCCAGCGATATTATCTAGTGTGTACCAAATCGCAAATTGAACCTTCCTTGGTGTCCAGCCCGCACCTCCCTGAGCGGTCGTGCAGCTGGATGGAGCTTCGCTCCTAATGAATCCAGCCTTACCCATGTCGGTCGTTCAGCAAGCTGCGAAACTTCGTTTCGGTCTTGCTTCACCCTTTTTCGACTTGGCCGAACTCTAGTTCTACTGGTGTTGAGCGACCAAAGATAAGTACTGATACTTTCAAGCGGCTTTTTTCGTAGTCCACTTCTTCGACCACACCGTTGAAGTCTGCGAAAGGACCATCGGTAACACGAACCACTTCGCCTGGTTCGAACAAAGTTTTTGGTTTTGGCTTGTCTACTGACTCTTCCAAGCGGTTAAGGATCGCATCAGCTTCTTTCTTAGAAATAGGCATAGGGCGATCTGAAGTTCCACCAATGAAACCTAAAACTCTAGGAACACTTTTCACTAAGTGCCATGACTCTTCGTTCATTTCCATTTCAACAAGCACGTAGCCTGGGAAGAATTTACGTTCGCTTTTACGCTTTTGACCAGCGCGCATTTCCACAACTTCTTCGGTAGGTACAAGTATCTCACCAAAGTAGTCTTCCATACCGTTCATTTTGATATGTTCAACTAACGTTTTTTGAACACGGCCTTCATAACCAGAAAATGCTTGTACTACATACCATTTTTTATCAGACATGATTTACACTCCTAAACCGGTTATGAACGATACAATTTCCACAATACCCATATCCAAAAGATAAAGTACGATAGACATAAAAGCGGTTGCCGCTAACACGATTAAAGTTGTTGTCGTTGCTTCTTGCCTTGTTGGCCAAACAACTTTGCGAACTTCTACGCGAGATTCTTTTGCAAAAGTTAAGAATGAACTACCTTTTACCGTACTGCTGGCAATAAAACCTGCAATCGCCACCAATGCTACTGCAGCAAGTGCACGATAAAGCACAGAAATTTCTTGATAATAGGTGTTTGCGGCTATTACTCCGCCCAAGATCAAGACGACTACCAACCATTTGAGCATATCCAATGAATTGGATGGTGATTCTGCTTTTTCGCTCATATTCTTACTTCCGTAATAAATACTGGCCATTTGTGATTCAAGTAAACCAGTATGTTTAAATTCAAATTTATGTGATTTGACAAAAATTGGCAGGGGTGGAGGGATTCGAACCCCCAACCATCGGTTTTGGAGACCGCTGTTCTACCAATTGGAACTACACCCCTAACAAATTTCAGTTACACCAACCTTGTGATTTGAACCAATTTTTTATTGGAAAATTTGGAGTCACACAAGGAGGGACGCGTATTATACTCATTGAGCCGCGCTATTCAAGTAAAAATCAGTTTCCACAGCGTAAATTAGTCAAGCCAAAGTCACTTTCTGGGGAAGTGTGTTTTTATGCTCTGGCGTGAGTCCCACAGGAACTAGATGAGAATAGTCTTTTGTTTGAAAAAATAAGCCGCTCAAACAGCGGCTTATTTTAATTTCAACAATGTTAAGGTTGAACTTCCATGGTAAGGGTTAAATTGGAAAATGTGCTGTAAGCACGGATACCCACATACCAAGTACCTGATTGTGGAGAGCTATACGAGCAGCTTTCGGTATTTCCATTTTTATAAGGGCGGCAATCGTAGTTACCCGTGGTTGGATTACTGCCATAACGCACATATAAATCAGCATCACCGCTTCCACCAGCAGTACTCACATTCAAAACCGATGATCCAGCTGGAACGTCCACTGTGTAATACACCCAGCTATAGCGGGAAGCAGATATATTTTCAATGACAGTTAATGAACCATCATTACCACCTCCGCCTGTTGACTCCGTGTAGTCAGCTTGTATTGACACGCCTGAATATGCACTGTAACCGATGATCTTAACGTAATAAGTCCCAGTTTGAACTGAACTTATACTACAAGTTTCGTTATTCCCAGCAAGGTAAGGTCGACAGTCATAACTATTGCTGGAGGGTTCACTGCCGTACTTAACATATAAATCAGCATCGCCAGAGCCACCACTCATGGTGAAGACTAAATCGGTTGCGCCTTCGGGGACCTCAATGCTGTACTCCAACTCCGAATTTGTTGCACCTGATAAGCCTGTAACCGCAGTACCGTTAACTAAAACGTTTCCACCTGGATTGCCACCGCCATTTCCACTGCAATTAGCAGCTAAATAATCAGACGCGGCTTTTGCCTGTACTAAACCATAGCCGGTTTGATTGTCTCTGCCTGCAGTCTCTAAATCGATGGCTGTTGTTGCTAATGCACTACGTACTTGAGAAGCACTGCAACTCGGATTATTCGCCCAAACTAGTGCTGCCACCCCAGCTACGTGAGGACTGGCCATAGAAGTACCGTTATAGTAGGCATAATCAGTATTCCCAGATACCTGCAAATTGGCCGAGCTGCCCGCTGCAGCAACTAATTGTTGACCAAGATCGCGATTTACCGACACCACAGGAACTGTAATCTGGCTACTATCATCTACCAAAAACGGATTTTGTAACCCTGGTCGTTCACTGTTGCTATAAACCACAATTCCCGCGGCTCCTGCATTATCACAAGCCAATGCCGCGTTAATTTCCGGATAACTACTCCCCGCTTGATTGTCAGCACGTTCAACTACACATATTTTATTGCTCATATTTGAACAACTAAAACTACCGCTACTACTTGTGCTACAAGCGCCGATTACACCAGAAACAGAACCATTGATATTGCTGATGGCGTAACTTCCGCCACTGACAATATATCGAGAAGGGGGTAAAACTCGATCATCCCCCACCGTTGAACCATTGAAGGTTAAATAACCTTGTCGCCCATCATTGACACCAACAGTAGATAATACCGCTTCACCAGGTGCGGATAGTTCTACCTGATTGGTATACTGGGAAAACTCCGCTCGCAAACCAGTTTCATCCACAGCAGCAACGGAAATAACCGAGCTATAGGATGCTGGATAAGAGTGACTTGAATCCCCGGCGTTTCCGGCAGCGGCCACCAATAACACACCATTGTTAGCCACAGCTGTTAAACGGTTACTTTCGCTAGTTGAAGACCCTGAACCACCTAACGACATATTCACCACATCAGCGCCATTTGATTCACAGGTTTCTACGGCATCGGCTAAATCGCTTGAGTAACCCCAGCCTGATTCGTTAAACACTTTGATAATATGTAGATTGATATTTTGATTAGGAAGTACCCCTAAGATACCTTCAGCATTATTAATGCCTGCAATGGTGCCTGCAACGTGAGTACCGTGAGAGCCTCCTGGCACATACCAATTGCCAGTGCCGGAATTATTGCTACCCGAAACCGAATTGCCACTGAGGTCAGGATTATTAATGTCATATCCCGAATCGATGATACACACTGTCTTGCCACCAGCACTTACATCAGACAGTTGGTCAGCTTGCACCTTAGCAATACCCCAAGGTTGTGATTGTGCCATTAAATATCGAATTGGATCGGCTTCAACCGACTCTACCAAAGGATCTTGTTGCACTTGTAAAATAAGGGATTCTATGGCTGTTTTTGACATGCGTTTGTCTAGCTTTAAAATTGCCCTGCCCTGATTGTTGGTTTTTACGAAGCGCATTTTCTGGCCGGTTTTAGCGGCTAGTTTGTTTAGTACATTGCTGCCCAAAACGTTTTGTCCAGGGGCAAGAGTCAAACCATTGTTTACACCCGTATCTGTGCTTAAATTAGCACTAGCACTTTCAATTTCCTGCAAAGTCGACTGATCTTTAAATTTAACTACTAGCCTGTCGGTTAGTTGATTACTAACTTCAGGATTTTGTGATGCCAACCAATCTGCAAAAGCTATATTTGTCGCTGTCTCTGCCGCCATGGCCGGACTTACAGTCATCACCGCAAAACTAATCGCGCTGATAATGAATTGTTTATTTTTCATTCCCGATTTTCCTATTTCTGTCGTTATTTTTGTTTTTATTGTTATTAATTTAGTTTAAATATTTGGAGTATTAATTAGCTTAGTCGCATAGTTCCACCTCCTTTTTTAAGCACAAGAATACCGCCCATACCTGCATAGAATGGGATGAGTGTTAAATTCAGAATTTAAATTAAATGGGTGTTGCTAAGTTTTGAATGCCGAAAAATTCAAAATTCGCTGACGTACTGCTTTGAGTCGTAGATTTTGCATGAGGTCGAGATCCTATATTTGTAATTAAGTGAGACTCTGTAAAGTGACTTTGACTGGCAGATTTACCTGCTCACTTATTAATCTCAGGTAAAAAATTAACCATACGGTCAACTAAAAGCAACCTTTTTTTACCCTTTTTAGGTCTTTTTTTTACCCTGGAAATTAAAATATAAAGAAAACAATAAGCTAGGAAAGTATTAATTTTTGCGTACTCTATGAGTTACGGAAGTTTTTTAATTATCAGTCTTCACACCCAACGCAACTAACTAGAAAAACAGCAGCCCTTTAGGTGCGATTGTTTACTAACAATCCCAGAAACAAAAACTCCCAGTGCAAAACACTGGGAGTGATGAGTTTCACTTAGTAGATACTAAAAACTAATCCACACCAATAAAACCACCTGTTTGATGAGACCAAAGTTTGGCGTAAATACCATTTTGAGCCAACAGTTCACTATGACTTCCGGATTCGACGATCTTCCCTTGCTCTAACACTAATAAGCGATCCATCTGCGCAATAGTGGATAACCTATGGGCAATAGCAAGCACCGTTTTATTTACCATCACTTTGTTCAAACATTGTTGAATTGCTGCTTCTACTTCTGAATCTAGAGCTGAAGTAGCCTCATCTAATATCAAAATTGGAGCGTCTTTCAACATGACTCTAGCAATTGCGATTCTTTGCCTTTGACCGCCTGATAATTTTACGCCTCGCTCTCCAACTTGAGCGTCATAACCAACATTGCCGTTCAAATCAGAAAGCTGTTGAATAAACTCATCAGCCTCCGCTTGTTTAGCAGCCGTTTTCATTTGCTCTTCAGTGGCAGAAGCACGGCCATAAACAATATTTTCTCTCACCGAGCGGTGTAATAGAGAGGTATCTTGGGTCACCATGCTAATATTTGCGCGTAAGCTTTCTTGCTTAACCTGTTTAATCTCTTGCCCGTCGATGAGTATATTGCCATTTTGAACGTCATAGAACCTCAATAGAAGGTTCACCAAGGTAGATTTACCCGCCCCTGAACGTCCAACTAAACCAACTTTCTCGCCAGGCTTTATGGACAGGTTTAACTGTTTAAAAACATCAATGGGCTTGCCTTCAGGACCGGCATAACCAAAGTCGACATTTTTAAATTCAATTGCACCACCATTTACCTTCAAGTTAGGTGCATCAGGCACATCTGTTACACTAACTTCATTGGCAAGGGTGTTAATTCCATCTTGTACAGTTCCGATATTTTCAAATAACGAAGAAACTTCCCACATAATCCATTGAGCCATGCCATTGAGTCTTAAACACAAGCTGATAGCTACCGCTAAATCACCAGGCGTTACCAAATGATTTAGCCACAAGTAAATTGACAGTGCGCTAACACTAAAAACGAGCAAGGCGTTAGAAAACCACACACACCCATAAAGTGTAGTGACGAGTCGCATTTGTGGATAAACAGTATGTAAAAACCCACTCATTCCCTCTTTAGCGTATTCAGATTCACGCTGACTGTGGGAAAAGAGTTTAACCGTCATAATATTGGTATAGCTATCGACGATTCTGCCAGTCATAATTGAGCGAGCATCAGCTTGCTTTTGAGACACTTTTTTAAGGCGAGGAACAAAGGTTCGCAAAATAATAATGTAGGTGAGTAACCAAACAAGTAAAGGCACGCTTAAGCGCCAATCGATGGAAAAAACCAACACCACAATACTGATAAAATAGACACTCACATAAACGAAAATATCCAGTGACTTCATCACCGCTTCACGAACCGCCAACGCGGTTTGCATCACTTTAGTAGCAACCCGTCCAGCAAATTCGTTTTGGAAAAAGCCGATACTTTGCCCCAATAGATACCGATGTGCTTGCCAGCGTATTTTCATGGGGTAATTCCCCAGTAGAGTTTGATGGGTAAGCAAAGACTGCAACACCACTAAACAAGGCAAGATCACCAGAATAATCAGTCCCATCCGAATTAAGCTGCCACTTTCTTGTTCGATAAAGGTGTCCGGATTCCGTTCTGACAACCAGTCAACAAGCTGACCGACATAAGCGAATAATGAGACCTCTAAAGCGGCAACAGACGCGGCTAAAAGCGATACCGTGAAAATTACCGGCCACATACCTTTAGTATAATGACGACAAAAAGCGATAAGGGTTTTAGGTGGGGTTGTTGGGTGCTCAACAGGGAACGGTTGAGTCAACCGTTCGAAAAATGAAAACATGCAAGATCCAATTAGAGTTTATTTAAGTTTCGAAATAATATTATCAATATTACGTTTATGATTATCTTGCCATTGCTGTAATGTTGTTTGTGCATCTTTGTCGGTGCGAGCTTTTGCAATTTCGTATGCTGACTCAGCTTGGTCTTTGGGTACAACAGCAATCCCCTCTTCGTCGGCAATCACGATATCCCCCGGGTTAACGGTTACTCCACCACACTCAATGGTCTGATTTAACGGTGAATACGCTTTTTTTGAACCAGGATAAGGAATTACGCCACGAGCAAAAACAGGAAACTGAATATCACGGGTTTCAGCTAGGTCTCGAATAACACCATCAATCACAAAACCAGCAATCCCTCTTTCCTTTGCAATTGCACACACATTTCCACCTGCGGCGGCAAATTGTGGGTCAGATTTCACTACAATGATATCTCCAGGAGAGGCTTCATATATTGCCGCATGCAACATCAAATGGTCGCCCGGTTCGCAAAATACAGTGAAGGCGGGGCCAGCTATGCGAGGAGGTTGAGGCCAAAGACTTGAAATAGAGTAATCAATAAACTGCTCTCGAGGTAAAGCATCAGCATATTCACAGGGGGAAATTTGTTTGAATAAATTCATATCGAGCATAAATAATCACCTTATTATAATTTAAATATTAAAACGCAAATTTGCTCATTAACTTGAACAGCCAATAAGCACAGATCCCCACCTGAATGAGAAAAAACACAAATCGAATCTGCACCGCAAGCACAGAGGTTGAGACAAGATGAACAATGGATTGTCCTAATCTTGCTGCCAGCAAGTAATACGCCAATGTATCAGTAATGGCGGAAGCGTTAGTAGCCAAAGCTGCAAGCATAGTGCCACCAATGAATACAAAACTTTCTGCACAATTAAGGTGAGCCCGAGTAAGTCGTTGCCCAAAATCAGGTGAATCAGAACCGTCCGCTTTGAACTGATTGGGTAATCGTTGTTTCTGGCTAACTAAAATAGTTCGATAAGTAGCTAATAGGATAAGTAAAAGTAACGTCCAACTAATGTATCCAAGCAGAGCGATAATAGTAGCATTCATTAATATTCCTTTGTACGGAAATAGACAGTAACGATAAGTTACCGCAAATAGTGAATAATTAGAAATAAGTTCCGGTTGAAAATAACCTTAACTGAGCTGCGTAAATATTAATGCTAGATTAGCTCTACAAATGCTAAGCTTACACTGGTAAATTTATGTGAAGTGCAAACGCCCCCCAGTCTGACACTTCAGGGGAAAATATAGATCGAGGCAGTTATCAATTAAGTAAAAAACGATTAACTGAAACCCACATTCAATTCAAATGTACATTTTTTAGTAAACAACATAACGCACACAAAGAGAGTTTAATGAAAGTTTATAGTTTAATGCTCGCGGTTATTGTTTTTCTCTGGGGATGCTCCGATCCTGCCCCAACTGACGTCGTTGAAGAAGACAAAACTCAGCAAGAGGCACCGCTGATAGAAAATCCCCCCGTTGAATTGCCAAAAACAGAACCCCCTGTAGAGGTCGCTCCTGAAACCCCGACCGTTGAAACTCCCCCTGTTGTAGTTCAACCTAAAGTAGAGCAACCTGTAACTGACATACCTCCTTCTAAAGAGCCGGAAACCGCCTCCATTCTCCCCAATTCCGGAATTAAGTTAGATAGTATTGATAAAACCGTTAAGCCCGGAGATGATTTTTATCGATTTGCTAATGGCAAATGGTTAGATAAGGCGAAAATCCCAGCAGATAAAACCGGCTTAGATTCCTTTCAATTGCTCGCTGATAAAGCCCAAGAAAATGTAATGAAAATCATCCAGAATGCTTCTCAGGGTGACTTTAAAGAAGGCAGTAATGAGCAGAAAGTGGGGGATTTATATTCCTCTTATACAGACATGGAAGCACGAGACAAAATAGGTCTTGCGCCACTTTCACCTGAATTTAGCAAAATAGATGCAATTGAGAACCAGCAGCAATTGGCTGCCTATTTTGCCTATGCCAACATACACAGTTTTGGTACACCTTTCGCCATCGATCAATATATCGATTTAAAAAACCCAAATGTTTATATGATTTATTCTTGGCAGGCTGGTTTGGGTTTACCGGACCAAGAGTACTACACAAGCAGCAAAGGCTCTTATCAGGAAATAAAAAGTAAATATCGAAGACATATAATAAAAATGTTCGAATTAGTGGGCATTGAAGACGCTAAAAAAAGCGCAAAAATGATTTTAGATTTAGAAACAAAGCTCGCCTCTAAACATATGGAAAAAGAAAAAACCCGAGATATGGTGGCGCTCTATACCAAAATACCTGTAACTAAATTATCTGAGTTAATGCCTAACTTTGATTGGCCAACGATGTTAGAAGAACTCGGCCTTTCGGATTTAGATGGTTTAGTGGTCACGCAAACGGATTACATGCGAGCGGTAGACAGTATTATTGCTAAAACCCCGTTATCAACCTGGAAGGTTTACCTTAAATGGATGGTAATCAATCAAACCGCCAGCAATTTAACCACTGAGTTAGATCAAGCAAATTTCGAGTTTTTCAGCAAAGTACTTTACGGAGTTGAAGAACAGCAACCAAGATGGCGTAGAGGCGTTAATCTAGTTAATAAGCATTTAGGTGAAGTGGTTGGCGAAGTTTATGTAAAACAACATTTTTCGCCTGCGGCGAAAACACGTATGTTGGATATGGTTAATAATCTATTAGCAGCTTATGAAGTGAGTATCAAAGAGCTAGATTGGATGTCTGATGCCACCAAAACAGAAGCCCTTGATAAATTATCTAAATTTACCGTCAAAATTGGTTACCCCGATAAATGGAAAGACTATTCGCAACTGCAAATTTCAAAATCAGACTTGATTGGCAACATCAAACACTCTGAAGAACTGCAATGGCAGCAGCTACTTGAGAAGCAAACTAGCCCAGTTCAGAAGCACGAATGGAATTTAACGCCACAAACCGTAAATGCCTATTACAATCCCCCAGCTAATGAAATTGTGTTTCCAGCGGGCATACTACAACCGCCATTTTTTAACATGGACGCCGATGATGCCGTGAATTACGGCGGTATTGGAGCGGTAATTGGACATGAAATAGGCCATGGATTCGATGATGCCGGCAGCACCTTTGATGGTGATGGAGCACTGCGTAATTGGTGGACCGAGACCGACAAACAAGAGTTTGAAAAGCGTACAAAACAGTTGGTTAAACAATACAATAAATTCAAACCCTTCAAAGATTTGAGTGTAAATGGTGAATTTACCCTTGGCGAAAATATTGGTGATTTGGGGGGGCTAAGCATTGCACTGAAGGCATATGAGTCAACATTATCTAATAATGAAGCGCCAATACTTGATGGTTACACCGGTCAACAACGGGTTTTATTAGGCTATGCTCAAATTTGGGCCGCAGTTTTGCGGGATGAGACCTTGCGCAATCTAATCAATACAGATCCCCACTCTCCTCCTAAATACAGAGTGAATGGCGTAATGCCGAATATTCCAGAGTTTTATTCTGCATTTGATGTCAAAAAGGGAGATGCACTCTATTTAGCCCCGAAAGAGCGAGTGAAGATTTGGTAGTGCGATATACATGAAGTAATAAAGAGTGCCTAGGCACTCTTTATTAATGGAAGTGATTAACGTAATTTTCTAGCTTTAAACTTACGGCCTTTCATTTTTCCTTCGTTAAACTGTTTCAAACTGCGTTTAACACTACGAATTTTTACCGCCACATAACTGTGCGTAGCCGTTACTTTAATTTTACCTATATCTTCTCCTGATACGTCCGCATCTTTAGTTAATGCTCCCAAAATATCACCAGGACGTAATTTGGCTTTTTTACCACCATCAATACATATTGTTTGATATTCTGGCTGCACAATGCGATTGGCATGAAATCGAAGCGCTTGAACTCCTTTCCACTCTACTTTTCTTTGTTGATAATCTTCAATGGCGTTCGCCCGCCCCATTTCTTTAGGCGCACACAAGGTTAAGGCTAAGCCTTCTGCGTCTGCACGACCGGTGCGACCAATCCGATGAATGTGGACTTCTGGATCAGGCGTGATTTGATAGTTAATCACTGCGCCCACGCCTTTAACGTCTAAGCCTCTAGAGGCAACGTCGGTGGCAATGAGCACCGATAAACTCTTATTGGCAAAGCGCACTAAAACTTGATTACGGTCTTTTTGTTCTAAATCACCGTGCAACGCATCCACTGAGAAGCCCATTTCAGTAAGGGCTTCTAACAGTTCGTGGCAGGCTATTTTAGTATTACAGAATATAATCGCCGACTCTGGTTGAAACTCAGTCAACAAGGCCGCTGCAGTCTTAGTTCTATGGGGCTCTTCTACTTCATAAAAGAGTTGTTTTATTTTACTTGTGTCATGGGTTGACTCCACCGTAATTTCGATGGGATTACGCTGTATTTTTAAACTTATCTGTTTAATTTGATCAGGGTAAGTAGCAGAAAATAGTAAGGTCTGTCGATCAGTTGGCACAGCTCGAATGACAGTTTCCATTTCTTCTTCGAAGCCCATATCTAACATACGATCGGCTTCATCCAATACCAAGGTATTTACTTCAGACACATTGAGGCGACCTTTAGACAAGTGGTCCATAATACGCCCAGGGGTACCGATGATAATATGCGCGCCATGGGAAAGAGAGCCAATTTGCGGCCCCATTGGGCTGCCACCGCAAAGAGTGAGTACTTTCATATTTTCAATCATCCGCCCAACACGACGAATTTCTTCAGCAACTTGCTCCGCCAACTCTCGTGTAGGACACATGACCAATGCTTGTACTCTAAAACGCTCCACATTAAGTCGATTTAGCAAACCCAATGCAAAAGCGACGGTTTTACCACTACCGGTTTTTGCTTTTGCGACGACGTCCTTGCCTGCCAGAATTTTCGGTAGACTTTGTTGTTGAATTTCGGTCATCCCCTCAAATCCAAGGGTTTCCAAATTACTAACAAGTTCAGGTTTTAATGGCAAAGAAGAAAATTGGGTCACTAATGTGCTCTCTTTAAAATAAGTGTTATAAATAGTTACAATGAACTGTTGAGATCTATCTCAATAGCGCTTTCTAAGTTCGCTAAATGTTCAGCTCTTGCTTTTAGTTTAGTTGCTCGATGGGCTTTTAGATCTAATGAAGCCATGGCAGAGGCAACTTTATTAACGGTTTTTTCGAATTTTTTGGGTTTCACAACCAAGTCTAAAAATCCAGCTTCAAGTGCCTGTCCAGGATTAAAAATTTCCGCATTAATGACTGAACGATTAAAATAACGTGGGGTTAATCGATTGCGCGCCAACTCAATACCCACTTGGTGCATGGTCATTCCAATAGCCACCTCATTCAAACCTATTTTAAAATCGCCATCGATACCAATACGATAATCGGTTGATAATAAAAGAAATGCTCCCTTAGCCACCGCATGGCCAGAGCATGCCGCAATGACCGGAGTAGGAAAGGACAATAACCGTTTTGACAGCAATGAGCCCATCTTCACAAGCTCCACGGCTGACTCATGACTGTGTTTCATCACACTTAAATCAAAACCCGCACAGAACATACCTGCTTTGCCAGTTAACACCACTACTTTTTGATTTTTCTCTGCTTTATCTAAACACAAATTAATTTGCTCAATGACATCAGGAGAAAGCGCATTGGCCTTCCCATTATCAATAGTGATTAGGGCATAAGATTCTTGATTTTGATAACTAACAAGTTTACTCATAGTCAGGTCCGATTATTTATTCCACAAATTAAGTACACCGTCTTCCATATGCATAGGAATAGGCAAGTTTTGGTATTGCTTTAGCCAATTTTTAGAAATTAGTTTAAATGCGTCTGAGTGCTTATAGCGATTTGCCGCACTTTTTAATCTATTTACCAACTCTGTATTTGTTCCCACTTTTGATAAGGTGAGATAAGTTACAGTTCTTTCATACATAAATACACGCTCAAACTGATTACAGTCTTTCCCTTGCTCGCGGCAAAAATACTGCATTCCTGCGTCGGAAAAAAATATCGCGCTGGATTGTTTATTTACAACACTATCGATTGCATCCGACCAGTTTGAATATACATGTACATTTTTGGCATTTTGCGCCTGCAGTATTTTGTGACGAACATCATTCTCCAATACCGCTATAGAGTCAAATTCTGATAATTGTTCAAGACTATTTAAAGGTTTAAGTTGTTTGTGTGGGCTATAAACTGAATACACATTAGCAGTAAGAGGGGTTATCCAGTGATAACTATCTTCCCTCTCAGATGTGCGAGTTAACGCAAAAGCCAAAACATTAGCTTTCACTTTTGCTTCTTGCTCAAGGCGTTTCCAAGGGGCAAGAAGAATTTGCTGTCTAATCCCCGCTGTTGCCAGAATTCCCTTCACTTCATCAACCAATAAGCCTGTTAACTGGCCTTTTTCCGTCTGTTCGATAAACGGCGGTTCAGGATAAGCTAACACCCAAAAGTCTTTTGAAGATTGGGCAAACAACGCACCGCTATTCAAACTAAATAATATTATTAAAATACTATTCATTGTTATCCAGGGTGCGTTCAATAAACAGAGGGCTCGTGTTAATAGCATCGCTAAAGGTTTTCTAATTTCCAATCAACCGTTTGTCCTGCAAAAAACGGTACGATTGGGTTTCCATTGGGAAGCGTTATTTGTTCAGGAATTTGCCACTTCTCTTTGACTAGAGTAACCGTTTCGGTGTTACGTGCTAGCCCGTAGAAATCAGCACCATAATGGCTACTAAATCCCTCTAGCTTATCAATGGCTCCCAAGTCATCAAAAATTTGTGCGTATAATTCTAGGGCGCTCCAAGCACTGTAGCAGCCAGCGCATCCGCATGCTGACTCTTTTCTATGTTTTTCGTGGGGTGCAGAGTCCGTACCTAAAAAGAACTTTTTAGAGCCACTCGCTACGACCTTTCTAAGGGCCTGTTGATGAGTATTACGCTTGAGTACCGGTAGACAGAAGTTATGAGGACGAACACCGCCCACTAGCAAGTCATTTCTGTTCAACAATAAATGTTGCGGGGTAATGGTTGCTGCAACATTGTCAGAACTTTGCAATACAAAATCTGCCGCGTCAGAGGTAGTAATGTGTTCAAATACTATTTTTAAGTGGGCAAAGCGCTCAACAATTTTTGTAAGATGTTGGTCGATAAACTCTTTTTCCCGATCGAAAATGTCCACGTGGTCCTGAGTGACTTCACCGTGGATTAACAAAAGCATTTCCTGCTTGGCCATCTCTTCGAAAACCGGATACAAAGCTTCAATGCCAGCAACGGCTGAGTCAGAATTAGTGGTAGCACCGGCGGGATACAATTTAGCTGCCACTACACCGGCGTTTTTAGCGTCAATAATATCTTGCTTGCTGGTTTCGTTGGTTAAGAAAAGCACCATGAGTGGTTGAAAATCACTACCTTCAGGTCGAGCTGCGAGAATACGTGATTTATAATCCATTGCCATTTTAGCAGTGGTTATAGGTGGCACTAAATTGGGCATCGCAATCGCGCGTTTAAAACACCTTGCGGTGGCAGGAACCGTTTCCCCTAACATGTCATGATCACGGAAATGTAAGTGCCAATCGTCTGGGGCAGTTATCGTAATTTTATTCATCATTGGCCTGTAGTCAGAGTTTAAGCTAAATCTTCCCCCTATTATGCCCGAAAAATTGTAAAAATAATCTTTTGCATTGCATAAATAGCTTCTGTTATAAGGTAAAGATTAATTGTCGTTGTTGAGAATAACTGAAAATATGCAGCATCAGGTGTCGACATCTATTAGTCTTGCTAATCTTGTTGAGCAAAAAAAAGGCCCGCTTACCCTAGCCTTAAAAATGTTAGACCACATTGTGGGCGTCAAGAAAATGGATGCGCTTTATAAGCGTCATCAAATGCAAGGCCTTGAAAAATCAGAATTTGCCGAGAAATTACTACAGATACTCAATATTGAAGTATTGGGTGGAGACTCTGTTCAAAAAAACATTCCGCATTCCGGACCATTAGTTATTGCCAGTAATCATCCTTTCGGCGGTATAGAAGGTGTAATATTGTGTTTACTCATTGGTCAAATCCGTCCAGACCTCCAGGTTTTAGCCAATCAAGGATTAAAACTTTTTCCGGAGCTGAAGGACTATTTTATATTTACCAATCCTTTATCTGAGCGCGATCCGCGAAATGGCCCCTCCATTCGAAAAAGTATAAAACACGTTAAGCAAGGTGGTGCTGTTTTGGTTTTCCCTGCCGGACGTGTGGCTTACTATCAAGGTGACAAAAAGCGCATTAGTGAGCATTCTTGGAATCGCATTGTTGGTAAACTTATTGATTCGTCGAAGGCACAATTTCTACCGATCTTTGTCAGCGGTCAAAACAGCCCTTTATTTTATCGTTTAGGTCGAGTTTATTTTCGGTTTAGGCTGTTCATGTTGGCGCGAGAATTACTGAATAAGAACAACACTCAAATAAAAGTTAGTTGTGGTTCACTAGTAAAACCTAACACCTATAAAGCTACCAATAGCAAACAGCACGCAGCACTGTGCCGAATTCAGAGCTACTCCCAAGATCCTTTATGGAGTATGACCTGGCCTGAAGATCAGAGTGTTAAACTAGCCCCATTAGCAGAGCAAACACCTTGGCAAGACATTGCCCAGGAGTTAGAAGCACTCCCCAAAGTACAATGTTTATTGGTACACAAAGAGTATTCAGTTTATTACGGCTATCAACAACAACTTCCCAAAACCGTATTTGAAATAGCAAGATTACGAGAGTTAGTGTTCCGTCAGCACAATGAAGGCAGTGGTGAACCGATAGATACAGATGAGTTTGATGCCACTTATACCCAGTTATTTGTTATCAACAATAAAAGCCAGAAAATTATTGGTGCATATAGAATGGGGCAAACCGATAAACTCCTTGAGCACGGTGATATATCGGAGTTGTATCTGGCACGTATGTTTAACTTTTCTTCGGAATTTGTGAACCAGCAGCAGCCTTGCCTAGAATTGGGCAGATCATTTTTAATACCTGAATATCAAAAAAGCTTTCAAGGACTATTTTTATTATGGCGAGGGATTGGCGCTTTTGTATGCAAGTTTCCTCATTACCGCACGTTATATGGCACAGTTTCCTTGAGTAAATTATACAACCCTCGTTCGGTTGCATTAATTGAGCAGGCCTTAGTCACGCCAACCGATAAAGTCACACCCCACAAAAAATTCGACTTTGCTCCTCACCCGGAAATTTTGGATTTTGCAAAAGAACATGATTTATCGACACATTTAACCACTCTGCTAGCGGCAATCGAAAGTGATGGAAAAGACATTCCAATTTTAGCCAAGCATTATTTAAAACTCGGCGCAAAATTTCACTGTTTGGGGATAGATGGAAATTTCAATGATACTCCAGGGTTACTATTGAGTGTTGATTTACCCAAAGCCCCTGAAAAGTTGTTAAAACTATATTTAGGCGACAACTGGAAACAATATACTGCTAACTAATATTGTCCCCGGCATAAATGCCGTGCTACAGCACCTTGTAACATGGGCTTTAGCCCATGAAATCTAGACATAGCACCCACGACATAAATACCGTGCTACATCACCCTGTAGCATGGGCTTTAGCCCATCAAATCTAGACACAGCACCCACGGCATAAATGCCGTGCTACACAACCTTGTAGCATGGGCTTTAGTCCATGAAATCTAGACATAGCACCCACGGCATAAATGCCGTGCTACACAACCTTGTAGCATGGGCTTTAGCCCATCAAATCTAGTACAGCATCCACGGCATAAATGCCGTGCGACACCATCTTGTAGCATGGGCTTTAGCCCATAAAACCTAAACACGGCATCCACGGCATAAATGCCGTGCTACATCATCTTGTAGCATGGGCTTTAGCCCATCAAACCTTGGCAAAGTACCCACGGCATAAATGCCGTGCTACAGCACCTTGTAGCATGGGCTTTAGCCCATAAAACCTAAACCCAGCACCCACGGCATAAATGCCGTGCTACAGCGCCTAGGGCCGCAACAATAACTAACAATTATGATTTTTTGGTATACGCACTGATGATCACAATTCGTTGACCATTCACTTTACCTTCAATATGTTCTGGATTACTGCTCAAGGCAATGCCTCGTACTGCGGTTCCGCGCTTAGCGGTGAAGTTAGCGCCTTTCACATTGAGATCTTTTACTAGGGTGACAGTATCTCCAGCTTGCAGCGCTGTGCCGTTACAATCTAAGGTTGGCTCATCATTTAATTCAACTAGACCTGACTCAGCCCATTTAAGCATTTCTTCATCTAGATATAACATATCTAACAGGTCCTGAGCCCAGCCTTCAGTAGATAACTTTTTAAGCATGCGCCAGGCAACGATTTGCACTGCTGGCACTTGACTCCACATACTATCGTTTAAACAGCGCCAGTGAGTCATATCCAATTCTGCATCACCAGATATTTGAGATTGGCATGTTTCGCAGACTAAAATACACTTATCAGCATGAGCCTCTTCTGGCGGCACTTCATATACAACAAGAGAGTCGGTGGCACCGCATAATTCACAGGCTTGGTTACTGCGAGATAAAAGAGTTTGTTCGATAGACATGCTAAAACCTTTGTGGAATGGAATTTAAGCGGCGATATTATGCATAAAAACCACAAAATTTCTATGGTTTTATGCATTAGGTATAGGTTTTAGATGGAATTATGAATTGGCAACAGAGACTTTATTCATTTCATCACGCTGAAAACTGATAGTTGCGGGAGCGACTCCGAAGTTTTCAGGTGTATCATTTCCTCTTAATGATTGAATGACACTGAGTAACGAGAAATGGTGAATTGCGTGGCTTGATATGAATATTAATTCTCTTGCTAAAGTAGATTGTACACGTGCCTGTTCGACCTTATTAGCGTTAACTTCACTGCTCACCATGAGTTCCATATTAAGGTCTTGTTGGCAAACATTCTCTAACCAAGCTTCAATTTCTTGCCATTGCTTTATTGCAGCTTGTGGGCAGCTTTCGGTTTTGGTATGCCTATTTCGCTTATCATAATCGATAAACTTAAGGTCAAGTCCATTCTTTAAGGCCAGATAGTGATCAAGAATATGCCGCATATGCATACCAGCGCTTCCGGATAAATGTGGTTTTAAGATCTCTTGATATTCATTGATATCAGTATTTGTTAAAAATTGCTTGGCTTGGCGCACAACTTCAAGCTGACTTTCGAGCATGTTATTCCTTCCGCGTTCTTCTGGTTTCAAATTTGCTTTTTAGCTAAGACCTTCATACACAAATAATAATTTCAATATATATGAATGAAACCTAAAGTCACTGGCTAATTATGGTCAACGAAAATCAATTTTGAAGTATCGTAACCTGCTTCACTGGCTTCTTGAACTAACATGTCTATGGTTGATTTTGGCAATGCTTTATCCCTGCTTAGTATCCAAAGATACTCCCGATTGGGGCCACTCACTAAGGCATATTGGTAATCATCTTGATCAAGAAAAAATATAATATAACTGGAATAAAAAGGTCCAAAAAAAGACACCTTTAAATGTCCTATGGACTCTTCGCCTACAAAATAAGCTTTGCCCTCGGCCTCTTTCCATTCGCCATTTTCAGAATTAAAACCACGATTAATAACACTCACGCCACCATCATCAAGAAGCGTATATTCCGCGGTCACACGTTGAAGGCCTTCTTCAAAACTATGATCAAAACGCGCAATTTCATACCAAGTACCTAAATATTTATTTAGGTCGAAATTCTTAACTGGCTCTATCCCTTTAGGAATTGAGGTGCATGAAACGACGAAGAAGCTCATAACTAATAGAAAGAAGAGTTTTAATTTCATTAACTTTAAACCTAATTAACTAAATAATTCTAAATGTTATAACGTGTGAATCGAGCTTTTGTATCACTTATTCGAATTATAAGCTTAATTTTTAAACTCTGTAAGGTTACAGGTTCAATTTCATTTCATAAGTTGATTCAGCAAAACCTGCTTTTCGATAAGCTTTAATTGCTGACTCATTGGTGGCGTAAACATCTAGGTAAAAGTCACTCAAATTTTGTTCTTTACCCCATGTAATTAACGTTTGCATTATTCGCTTATTAATTCCTAAGCCTCGAAACTCCTGGGCTACAAACATAAAACCTAAATAAACATGAAAATCATGTCTATGGGCAATCTTAGACTCTCGAATTTGAGCATAACCCGTAGCGATTATTTCACCATCAACCTCAGCAACAGCCAAATACGAAGATTTACTGGTTATTAAATTCTCGATGTCGTAATAGACCGCATCCTTAGTTTTTAATATGGAATTAAAGGGGCGCTCAGCTGCAATCAGCTTTTGCTCTAACTCTATTAATTTTCCAAGGTCGTCTATTGTCGCTTTTCTTATAGTTATATTTTCCAATGGTAGCATTCACCTAGTTTATTTTAGTTAACTGCATGTAATCTAACGTTAAGCATAAATTTAATGTAACTTTTCTACTAACCATTGCAAGGTAATTTTCTGTAAAGTTTCGTGTTGTTTTGCCTTTGGGTCGAAAACATTAAAAATATGATCGGCTCCTTTTAGTATCACTACTTGCGCATCTTCTGAGCCTACCCTTTGTATTATCCGAACGGAGGAATTTGCATTAACAAGGGTATCAGCGCCACCAGCAATAGCTAAGGTGGGTCCATGATATTTGACTAAATCCGTGAAAGATTTTTGCTTTTTAACTTGCTCGAACCATTGCAGATTTAAATTCAACGGACCTCGCCAGTCGAAGGTCAATGGTGCGAAACCATCATCCAATGCTTGTTGGTAGTAGCTATGAAATATACTTGAAAAGGGCTCTATGCCATCACCAGCTACCGATGACCAAGTAACTAAAGCGGCGAGTTCTGGGTGTTCTATCACTAATAACTGAGCAATCAAACCGCCTTGGCTAAACCCTAAAACGGCGATGGCGTCACTATTTATTTGAGGTTGTTCCTTTAAAAACTGCCGCGCCCTATTTGCATCGGCAACCGCACTGTCTAAAGTGTATTTTAGATAATCTACTTGGCTATCGCCGGTGCCAGCAAAATCAATTCTAATTGATGCAATTTGATTATCTCTTAGCTGTTTGGCGAGTAAAGCATATAGATCACCCACCTCATTTTTGTTCGACGCAGTTCCGTGCAATAAAATCACAGCCGGATATTTGCCCGTTGCTGATGGTGTGGAATAAATTGCGGGGATTTTATATTCACCATTATCTAATAATACCGGTGACTCGCCACTTAAAACCTGAGTAGCGAAAAAAATTTGCAAGCAGAGTAAGTACTTAAAGAAGTGCATAGAATTTATGTCCACAGCCTTGTTTATCATTTAGTTAAATTAGGTTGCGAACATAAATATAGAGATTAGTTAAATTGAGCCTGAGTTAACTTGAGAGCTCTGTTCGCAATATGTCAGTCCCTGCGCTTAACGCAGCGAGTTTGGCCCTAGCCACTTGTTGCGGCAATGGTGCCATGCCACAGTTGGTCGAAGGGTAAAGCTTATCAGCATCGACGAACTCTAAGGCTTTTCTTAGGGTATTAGCCACTTCTTCTGGAGTCTCAATGGTATTGGTGGCAACATCAATAGCGCCTACCATTACCTTTTTCCCCCTCAAGAGTTCAATCAAATCCATGGGAACACGTGAGTTTTGACATTCTAATGAAACTATATCGATATTCGACGTTTGCAACTTAGGAAAGGCTTTTTCATATTGTCGCCACTCTGAGCCCAAGGTCTTTTTCCAATCAGTATTAGCTTTTATGCCATAACCATAACAAATATGTACAGCAGTTTGACACTTAAGTCCTTCAAGTGCTCTTTCCAAAGTGGCAATGCCCCAATCATTTACCTCATCAAAAAACACATTAAAGGCAGGCTCATCAAATTGAATAATATCAACACCAGCGGCTTCTAACTCTTTTGCTTCTTGATTTAGAATTTTAGCAAATTCCCAAGCTAACTTTTCACGACTTTTATAATGGCTATCATACAAAGTATCTATCATAGTCATAGGGCCAGGTAGTGCCCATTTAATAGGTTGCTTAGTTTGCTGGCGTAGAAATTTCGCATCTTCTACAAACACCGGCTTTTGACGGGCAACTGCGCCAACGACTGTGGGAACGCTGGCGTCATAGCGGTCACGTATTTTAACGGTTTTACGCTTTTCAAAATCAACACCGTCAAGGTGCTCAATAAAGGTAGTTACAAAGTGCTGACGAGTTTGCTCACCATCACTGACTATATCAATTCCTGCTTGTTGCTGATCTTGCAGTGACAAACGCAGAGCATCTTGTTTACCGGCAATTAGTTCTTCATCTTGCAACTTCCAAGGTGACCAAAGAGTCTCAGGCTGCGCCAACCAAGAAGGTTTAGGTAAACTGCCAGCAGTAGAGGTAGGAAATAGTGTTTTCATAATAAATAGCGTCTTATTTTTAAGTTAATGATTAAGCGTAATTAGCAGACCACTGCTCAAGTACATTTTGATAGGGTTTGATGAAGTGCTCTTCGGCAAACTTCCCTTGCTCACTTGCCAATTGGCTTCGCTCTTCTCGGTCATACACAATTTGCGTAAGAGAATGATCCTGATTCTGCAAATTTGGTTGATAACACTTTCCAGCCACCGCATTGGCGTTATAGATCTCAGGTCGATAGATTTTCTGAAAGGTTTCCATGGTACTGATGGTGCTTATCAGCTCAAGGGCTGTGTAATCATTCAGTAAGTCACCACAAGAATAAAAGGCCAAAGGCGCAACACTATTAGCGGGCATAAAATATCGAACCTGCAAACCCATTTTTTTGAAATACAATTCAGTTAGTGATGAATCGCTTGGCTGATATTCAACCCCTAAAACCGGATGCTGATTTTCAGTTCGGTGATAAATCTTGCTATCCGAAACACTAAGGCAGATAACCGGCAGTTTTTTGAAATGCTGCTTGTAAGCATCTGAACTAATGAACGATTTAAACAATTTGCCGTGCAGATCGCCAAAGTTATCAGGAATGCTAAATTTCGGCTGATTTTTGTTATGCTCTAATAACAAAACGCTGAAATCATAATCTCGTAGGTAAGAAGAAAAATTATTACCGACAATGCCTTCAATACGTTTATTGGTTTTATGATCAACAATATTCGTTTTCAATATTTCAATAGATGGGAAACTACGACCACTGCCTTCAATGTCAATATCGACGGTGATGATATCCAGTTCCACCGAATAACGATCTCCTTGAGGGTTATCCCAGCATGCCAAGCCGTTAAAACTATTGTCGATCATATTTAGCGCATTACGTAAGTTCTCTTGACGGCTCTTCCCCCTTGCCAAATTAGCAAAGTTGGTGGTGATACGGGTGTTGTCCGAAGGATGATAATTTTCATCAAAAGCAACGCTGTTAATGGTAAATAGAAAATCTTTATTCATGGTGATTTGTATCCAATTTATCTGAGATAAAACCTAAATTTATCGCCTAACATTTTCAGACTTTGCAACTTTATTTTGCGGCTCTGGCGAGTCAATTACCGCGTTGCCAGCACCTTGATTGATACCTAATGCTGCAATCAAGAAGCTACTTCAATGCTTATATAAAGTAAGAAGTCCAAGGAGAGTGTGTTTTATACGCGGATCGATACATGAATAAAAATGATATAATTTCATAAACACATGAATTACATTCATGAACTTATAAAATGGGTGGGATTTATGAAAACTTTTCGACTTTTCAATTAGTGGGTTAAGTCGAGTAGGTAATTAGCATCGGCCCCCTTTTGAAGGAGGCCGATGCTTTTTTAGCAGACAGTTTAGTTAACCTGGATTCAAGCTTACTAAACTGCAAAGGGGTAGATTATGCAGCTCGTTTTTCGAAGCCCAATAGCCTATCGAGAGATAACCTTCCTGGTCCCACACTAAGTACAGACAGCAACGCTATGAACCACCAAACAGCTGGGTTCCACCAGTGGTCCCAAGTTGGGAATACAGCTAAGCTAATAAATAGCGTCATTCCAATCAAACCTGCAGCGCCAACTCGAGTTAAAAACCCTAAAGCCAGCATAATGGGTAGCACTATTTCAGCAACACCAGCAGAAACTGCGAGGGTTTCAACAATTGATACAGTTGTAGACCCTTCAACATAATCTAAGGTCGCTGGATCACATAACAGTAAAGCGCCTTCACGGACTGGATCTGGACAGAAAAACTCATATAAAAACAAGTCGTACTTATCAGGATTAAAGCTGAGAAACCCATTCCACTTTGTCAGTCCTGATTGAAAAAATACACTCGCGGCCAATAATCTTGCGAGTAATAAATAAATGTCGGTAAGGTACAAGCTAATTTTAGCCGTTAACCCAGCATAAAGGTTAATGAGTTTTTTCATATTTTTCTCTTAAGTTAGTAATTTATTGAGGAGTAATTGACTAAATATTTCGCTAATATCTATTGGGCCATTTTGCATAGCCACTTGTGCTGCATCCCCTAAGGTTTGACCTGCGTAAATACTAGAAATAAATAAGCTTTCTGGTTCTGAAATTTGTCGATGTAAAATGCGGCCATTGTCTCGCCACAATAAAATATTTTCATGGTTATGTTCGATGGCGACTTGTTCACTTAGTTCGCCTACTCTTAGCTGTGCCCAAAGAGACAATACAGTCCAGTCATTTTGAATTAATTGTACGCAGGGATGTAACGAAAGTGATTTCGATTCGATGTCTTCAATTAAGGATTCAATCTGATCTTGACTTAATGACGGTTTTTCATCAGCAAAGTAGGCATGATACCAAGCACGATCCAATTTACAGATGTCCCACAAATAGCCAAGTTCAGGGTGATTATCTAGCATGAAGCCCCGTACATATTCAGGGAAGTTTTCACCGTACTCAGCTAAAACCGGGGTTATTGGTGGATGTGATAAACAGAACTGTCTGGATAAGGTTTTAAAAAAATCTTCACCTAATAATTTCTCACCACTGGGGTACTTACGCAGTAGCGCATCAATGCAACTACTTATAAAAGTATTTCGATAGACTGCCAAACGACGGGTATTTTTAGTGTCATCAAGATGTTCGGCGATATCCGCTAAATCTCCGCTTTGCACGTAATTCATTAAGGCTAAATGAAAATCACTCATAGCCAGCAACTTTATTATTTTGAAGAATTAAGTTTCGCGCGATATTCCGTTCTGCCAGCAATACTTCAAAAGATGGTAAGTTCGCATCTCTTTCGATTAGCACCGGACACGAGCCGATATGACTTAATGCATCATTAAGCAGCGCCCAAACACCACTTGCTACCTCACTATCATGGGAGTCGATTAGTAGATCTTTCTCAATAGGGTCAACTGAATGTCCAGCCACATGAATCTCGCCTATTACGGTCCTATCGAGATCACGAATATATTTAACGGGGTCAATTCCAGTATTGTTTGCGCTGATAAATAGATTATTTACATCTAGCAAAATACCGCAGCCCGTTTTACTCACCAACGACATCATAAATTCACTCTCTGACATGTCAGTTTTGAAAGTAAGATAGTTAGCTGGGTTTTCTATCAATATTGGACGCTGAATAGCATCTTGTAATTGTTCAATATTGCTAGCAGTACGCACAAGGGATTCAGAGGTTATAGGCGTAGGCATCAAATTAGCCATATAATTACTATCAGTGCCCGACCACGCAATGTGTTCAGAAAAAGCGGCACTGGGAACCGAATTAACTAAACTGGCTAATCGTTTAAGATGTTCTGAGTTAACCGGTTTAGGCCCACCAAGAGACGCACCAACACCGTGAATACTTAACGGAAACCGCTGTGCAATATCCTGCAATTTTTCGAGCCTAGGCCCACCCTGCATTAGGTAATTTTCAGCATGCACCTCGAACCATAAATGACCATCAACCTTGCTAGGAATGTCGTCAAAATGCTCTGGTTTTAAACAAATGCCCGCATCTGCGGGCAATTTAGTTAACGCTTTCATCTGAAAGTTAACGCACTAAGCGATTGGCTTTTTAGAGCCAGCACCATCAGGTGTTACTATAAATTCACATGAACCTTTAGGCGAGTAAGTCCACGCATTTTTTTGGAAATCAACGGTAGAAGTGCCTTCACAACTTGTTCCTGCACCTGCTTTACAATCGTTTTCACCGGCTAAAGCAATGCCGTAACATTTATCTTTACGTCCGCGCAATCTTTTACCTTCTTTCCATTCTTGGAAAGCTACTTTTACCTTTTCAGGTGTCGCATCAGCAAGAGATAATTGGTCATTTGGTTTAGCAACAGCGACTTGAGAAGCAGCTAAAGTAGCACCGATAAGTAATGCAGTTTTTATAGCGTTGTTATGTTTCATAAATTCTATCCTCAAAAATATTTAATTGTGAAAAGCTAGCTCGTATATGAGCAGTGTAGTCCCTTATGTAAGTTCAAGACCTTTAGACTTTCGTTAAAATTTCAAAAAAACATTTCAATGAACAAATTAAATTAGCGAAAAGTTGATTAAAAAACTGCCGAGAAACATCAAATTCAATATTAAATTCAATTAGCTAGCCCTATCAGCAGAAAGCAAAGTTTCTAGGAATAAACACAAATAAATAAAATAATATTTGATCTACATCAATTAACGTTTATAATTTTCAGAAATTACTGAAACTTCAGAAAAGAGATAATTCACGATGAAAATGACACCCATGATAGAGACCTTCGTTATGCATTTCGGTGAAATGGGGAGCCGTTGGGGATTTAACCGCACGGTTGGTCAGATGTATGCCCTTTTGGTCATAAGTGAAGAACCATTGAGTGCAAATGACATTGCAGAAGCCCTCAATGTATCCCGTGGCAATGTCAGCATGGGATTAAAAGAACTGCAGGCCTGGCGCTTAGTGCAAATGCATCATGTTCCTGGCGATCGGAAAGACTACTTTAGATCCTTGGGCAGTATTTGGGACATGGCAAACAAAGTGTTTGAAGAGCGTCGTAAGCGGGAAATCGAGCCGACTATGAGCGTACTTAGAGATACCCTGTTAGTCACGCCAGCAAATCCGCAAGAAGAATATGCCCAGCAACAGTTACAAGAAATCCATGATCTATTGGAAAACGTAACCCAATGGAGTGAAGAGTTACAACGCCTGAGTCCAGAGAAGTTATCAACTCTAATGAAGTTAGGTTCTGGGGTGGGGAAAGTTTTAGATATGAAGGATAAGTTTTTAAAAAGCAGTTAAATCAAAGCGTACAAGTTAGAAAGCAGATTATCGCCGTAAGCAGTATTAAATACATCGGGTTTTAAATTTACATAAACAACGGCTAAAATCAGCGCCGCTAGGGGTTATCAATGGCAGACGTAATGCTACTCTCTCGCATTCAATTTGCAGCAAATATTAGTTTTCATATTCTATTTCCAGCGATAAGCATTGCTATGTGCTGGATGCTATTTTATTTTCGTGTTCGTTTTCACATAAGCAAGCACCCAGTGTGGATGCGGATCTACCGCTTTTGGGTAAAAGTGTTTGCCCTTACCTTTGCAATGGGCGTGGTCAGTGGTATTACTATGTCATTTCAATTTGGCACTAACTGGCCGGGCTTTATGGCCACAGTGGGTAATATTGCAGGGCCGCTTTTAGCCTACGAAATCATGACTGCGTTTTTCTTAGAAGCAACCTTTCTAGGTGTCATGTTATTTGGTATTAATCGTGTGCCACCTTGGCTTCATACCCTTTCAACCTTCATTGTAGCAGTAGGCACATCACTGTCCGCCTTTTGGATTTTAGCCCTTAATTCATGGATGCATACTCCCACAGGTTTCGAGATGCGCGATGGTGTGGCTTATGCAGTCGATTGGTTTGAAATCATTTTCAACCCCTCATTCCCTTATCGACTAGGGCACATGTTATTGGCCTCTGGACTAACCATATGTTTTTTAATTGCGGGTATTTCGGCTTACCGAATTCTTCGCGGCGACAACAAAAAAGCACCAAATTTGGCCTTAAAAACCGCTATTTTCTTAGCTGCCATACTTACCCCGTTACAAGTGGTAATGGGTGATATGCATGGGTTAAATACCTTTGAGCACCAGCCTCAAAAGGTGGCCGCGATGGAAGGAGTTTGGGAAACCACAAATGGCGCACCGCTATTGCTATTTGCCGTGCCAGATGAAGAGCAACGCACCAACCATTTAGAGATTGCGATACCTAAAATGGCGAGTGTGATTTTAACCCATGATCCTGACGGGCAAATTCGAGGTCTGAATGAATTTGAGGGTAAACACCCACCAGTTAAACCTGTTTTTTATGGGTTCAGAATAATGGTTGGTTTAGGCATGTTGATGTTATTTAGCAGTTGGCTAGCAAGCTTTTTCTTGTGGCGCAAAGGTGCTCTCGCTCCTTGGATGTTGAAGTTTTTCGTTGGCATGACATTTTCAGGCTGGATAGCCACCTTAGCAGGATGGTATGTCACTGAAATTGGCCGTCAACCATATTTAGTCAGCGGAATTTTAACCACTGCTGATGCGGTAACAGATATTGCACCAGAAAATGTGGGGGTAAGTTTAGCCATGTATTTATCTCTCTATGCATTCTTATTATTTGCTTACATCAAAACCTTGTTTTATATGGCTAGAAAGTCAGTGGAGATTGAAGAATACGACGCGGCGGAGTACACACCAGCTCGCACCATCACACTTGCGGAGGCCAGCCAATGATTTTAGATCATCAGTTACCCATCATATTTGCCGGTTTAATGGCGTTTTCTGTGCTGGTATACGCCATTCTCGACGGTTACGACTTAGGGGTGGGATTGCTTCTACCCATGGATAATCAGCAACAAAGAGACAAAATGATCGCATCCATTGGTCCGTTTTGGGATGCAAACGAAACCTGGTTAGTGTTAGCGGTTGGTTTAATGTTGGTGGCTTTCCCCAGTGCTCACAGCATTATTTTAAAGGCCCTTTATTTACCTACCGCCATATTATTGATTGGTTTAATTATTCGCGGTGTTTCTTTCGATTTTAGAGCCAAGGTAATTGCCCATAAAAAAGATCGTTGGGACAAGCTATTTAAATTGGGTTCTTTTATTGCCGCAGCTGCCCAAGGTTACATGTTGGGGATGTTTGTAATGGGATTCGAAGTTAGTCTAGAGTCTGTTGCATTTAGTCTACTCAGTGCCGCAGGTGTTGCCATGGCTTATGCGCTTATTGGAGCCTGTTGGTTAATCATGAAAACAGAAGGAGAATTGCAAATACGCTCGGTGAAATGGGCCAAAAATGCAGGAAAAGTCTGTTTAGTGGGGATCCTCGCGGTGTGTATTATTAACCCGTTAATTAATTCATTTGTATTCGAGCGCTGGACCCAGCCTCCATTGGCATATTTAATCGCGTTAGTGCCTATATTATGTTTTGCGTTTTTTGTAATTGGTTATTTCACCTTACAAAAATTACCCCTAAAAGATGATGCGGGTTGCTGGTTACCCTTCGTTCTTTGTACGGCTATTTTCACTTTCAGCTTTTTAGGCCTAGCCTTTAGCTTTTATCCCTTTGTTGTCCCCGGGGAGCTTAATATTTGGCAAGCAGCTAGCGCACCAGAGTCTTTGCGAGTCATCTTGTATGGCGCACTGATTGTTATTCCCTGTATTTTTGCTTACACCCTATTCTCTTACCGTGTGTTTTGGGGAAAAGTGAGAGATTTGGAATATCATTAGACGGCAGTTTTTATTGATGACGAGGCTGTTACTGGCCGGTTTTACTAGGCCCCTTAAACCTTAAGGAGATAATTTAAAATACAGGCCAATTCAACCACAAGCTTGAATTGGCCTGTCGCATACGTATTCAATGTAATCTTTTTGTAAACTGATTAGAATAAACAAATTACTTCAGTTTAAAAGATGTGAGCATGAAACAGATACCGTTAAATTCGTATTTTCCTAGCATGAGCCCGATTTCTTTGGGCTGCATGGGATTAGGCGGCTCTTGGGGAAAAGCTCCCTTTGAATCCAAACACGTGAAGCAAGCCCACAACGCGGTTGATGCGGCACTAGAAACAGGAATTAACAGTTTCGACCATGCCGATATTTATACCATGGGCAAAGCCGAACAGGTGTTTGGTGAAGTACTCAAAGCCCGCCCAGAATTACGGGAAAACATTTTAATACAATCTAAATGTGGAATTGTATTTGAAGATGAAAAAGGTCCTAAACGATTCGATTTTTCAAAAGAGTATCTGTTGAAATCGGTAGATGGCATTCTTAGTCGTCTTAATACTGAATATATCGATATATTTCTACTCCACCGCCCTGACCCACTAATGGACACCCATGAGGTTGCTGATGCTTTTTCGATTTTAAAAGCCAATGGTAAGGTCAAACACTTTGGGGTATCAAACCAAAATTTACACCAAATGAAGTTATTACAGCGTAGCCTTGACGTACCGTTAGTGGCCAATCAAATTGAATTAAACTTAACCCATTTAGATTTCTTAGAGGATGCTGTACTGGCGAACCATCCTCAGTCAAAAGACTTATCCTTTGCTTCTGGTACCATGGAGTACTGCCAATTAAATAATATTCAAGTGCAAGCTTGGGGCAGTCTTTGCCAAGGGGCATTAACGGGGAAAAGTTTAGTTGGCCAAAGCGAGCATATTCAACAAACGGCTAACTTAGTATGCAAATTAGCAGCAGAATACCAAACGTCATCAGAAGCCATTTTGTTAGCTTTTTTAATGCGTCATCCAGCTAAAATTCAACCCATTATTGGAACGACAAATTCTATGAGGATTAAAGCTTGCGCTCAAGCTGCACAAATTGAATTATCAAGAGAACACTGGTATTCATTGTTTGTTACTGCTCGTGGTTGTGAACTACCTTAAATTAAAAGAGAGCCCATCATGAAATCATTCAACGCCCTATTTGCTTTAATCTTTGTCAGCTCTGTTTTATCTGCGTGTTCAGAACAAGGCCAATCCGCTGCAGAAACAGAAAATCCGCTACCGGTACCTAAACCAATCATTTTATCTTTCCCTGATATTTATAATGATTACCTAAATCGAGATGTGCGTGACGATATTTTTTACTTTGTAATGCCTGACCGTTTTTATAACGGTGATCCGGAAAATGATATGGGTTCTGCAACCATTTCAATTTCCCAAGGTGGCTATGTTATTGATGATATGAAAGGTTTTCATGGTGGTGACATTAAAGGGCTGGAGCAAAAATTAGATTACTTGAAAGATTTGGGCATTAGCGCAATTTGGATGACCCCGATTTTACGCAATAAGGCCATTCAGAATGACGGCTATGGACACCATGGTTATTGGATCCTGGACTTTACTCAAATCGACCCGCACTTCGGCAGCAATCAAGATCTAAAAGATTTAATCAGCGCCGCCCATAATAAGGGAATTAAGATATTTTTCGACATTATTACCAATCATACTGCGGATGTGATTAGTTATCGCGAATGTCATAACCCCGATGGTAGCTACAAAGACGAGCCGACCTGCCCTTATAAATCTAGCGCTCAGGTAGAAGCGGGTGACAAGTACACGCCGTTTATTCCATCAGGGTACGAAAACGTCAAAGTGCCCGCTTGGTTAAATGATCCCAAATACTACAACAACCAAGGCGATAGTGTTTGGCAAGGTGAAAGTGCTATTAATGGTGACTTTGCCGGTTTAGACGACTTAAATACAAAAGATCCACAAGTGCTTGCGGGCATGATTGATATTTACAAAAACATTATTAGCGAATTCAAGCCGGATGGGTTTCGGATTGACACAGTAAAACATGTGGATATGAGTTTCTGGTCTACATTCAGCCCTGCAATTTTAAATCATGCAAAACAACAGGGGATTCCTAACTTCCATATTTTTGGTGAAGTATATAGTGCCGACCCTATTGAACTGAGTAGTTATACCACTATAGGTAAAATGCCTTCAGTATTAGACTTTGGCTTTCAGGCTGCTGTGACTGATGTTTTTTACCGCAATAAGCCTGCCTCAAAAATAGTCCAATTATTTGAAAATGATGACTTTTACAATGATAGCGACAGCCAAGCTGATGTCTTAATGAATTTTTTAGGCAATCACGACATGGGACGTGCAGGTTTGTTTATTAACCAGAGTGTGCCAAATGTGTCTGAACAAGAAAAACTCAAGCGCAATATACTATCCCATAGCTTTATGTACTTATCTCGTGGCATTCCAGTCATCTACTATGGCGATGAGCAAGGTTTCGTCGGTACTGGCGGAGATGTAGGTGCGCGGGAAGATATGTTTGCCTCACAAGTTGCGGCTTATAATCAATTAGATTTGCTTGGCACAGAGGCCACAACAGCTTCGGAGAACTTTGACCAAAACCATCCAATATACCGAGCGTTGCAGACCCTAGCTCAATTGCGTATGGACCATCCAACACTGCGTCGTGGAGTCACATTTAACCGCCAGAGTAAAGGCAGTGAGTATGCATTTGCCATTTCACGCGTAGACAAACAAGATGCCACTGAGTTTTTATTAGCCTTTAACCCCCTGAATGAACCACAAACCATTACTTTGAGCGCCAACCATAATGGCTATCAATGGATAGCGGGTAGCAATCAATTCAGTATGGAAGGCGATTTTATACAAATTACCCTGCCCGCTTTAAGCTATTCAGTTCTTAAAGCAAACTCGGCAATAGAAAATACAGAAATAGGAGCTCTGGAGTTTTTAGGCTTTGAAAAACAACAACGAGTCATACGTTTTGACTATCAACTTTCACAACTGCCTGCCAATTCACTCCCTCTATTGGAGGTAACTACTGAGGTTAAAAACTTACAGGGAGAATATGAAGTTATTGCAAAAGACAATACACCTCCTTATTCAGCCATAATAGATACGCAAAAATATAATGACTATGCCCCCAAAGAGATTCGGGTTTCGATTAGCAATTGGCAAGGAAAAAGTCGAGTAGACACCTTCTCACTTGAAAAAAACGCTAGTATAGAACAATCACTTACCCCGATTAATTAACTTGAGGCAAGCATGACTAAATTAAAGGGCTTTCATCATGTGGCGATTATTTGCAGTAACTACGCGCACTCTAAAGCCTTCTATACCGACATTTTAGGGTTTGAAATATTGGCCGAAAACTATCGAGCGCATCGAGATTCATACAAGCTTGATCTAGCACTGCCCGATGGCAGTCAAATAGAACTGTTTTCTTTCCCTGGAGCGCCAAAACGTCCATCAAGACCAGAAGCACAAGGACTTCGGCATTTAGCATTCAAAGTAGATTCGGTGAGTGATTTTTGTGATTACTTACGGCAAAAAGGTATCGCCCCAGAACCAATTCGGATTGATGAATATACAGGCCGAGCCTTTACCTTTTTTGCCGATCCAGACGATTTACCGTTAGAGATCTATCAAGATTAAACGGCAAAAGGGAATCCCTTAATTCATCCAACAAAACTAGTCGTCTGAATTATTTCGTTGGCTGGGTAGATCAGTTAAATATTCAACGAACTCTATTTCAAAGCCATTAGGATCGATGAAGTAACAGTTTTTCCTAAATTGATTTTTAGCCCCAGAATTATGGGGTAAAAAACCCGCACTCCGTAACCGTGACATTACAGCCGAGATATTCTTAACTTCAAAAGCCATATGAGCAAGTCCTACCTGGCTTCCTTTTAAATCCCGATTTTCACCAATTCCATTGTCATTGAAGGTGAGGTAGTTATATTCATCACCAAAATGTAACCAGCTTCTTTGTGTACCGTACCAATTGGCCTCACCTTGATTGCGAATAGTCCAATGGGGAAAGGCCGCTTGATAAAATGTTAGTGTTTCGAGCATGTCCTTAACCACAATATTGATATGTTCTAAGCGGATCATCGTTTACCTCACTTTAATTGCATTGTGTTATTGAACAAACTTAAAAAGTTGTCTAATCGACTAGTTGAAACCTTTTCTAAACAAAATTTGAGCTGAGATGAGGTTTCGCTTTGTGTTCCTTTAATTTGGGCTTGTTTTGGATGAATAGTTTGCATATGAATTCCTTTAGTTGTTTTTAGGATTGACCATGGGCACAGAATAATTCCTCAAGTTAACTTGAGGTAAAGCACTTTTTTTCATATTATTAAAAAAAGTTTAAAGGAAGCAGCATGGCAGTAAGAGAACTAAGCGTTGGATATGTAGCCAAACGTTGTGGCGTGAAAGTATCTACGCTGCATTTTTATGAACAAAAAGGATTGATTCAGAGTTGGCGAAATGCCGGAAACCAACGACGTTATAAAGCCGATGTATTACGGCGAGTTTCGGTTATAAAAGCAGCGCAAAAATTAGGGATTAGCTTACAAGATATCAAACTCACTTTTGCTACCTTACCGCTATCAAGAACACCAACAAAACAAGATTGGGCAAAACTTTCTAAAAGTTGGCAACAACAACTCGAAAATCGAATTCAAGCCATGATAAAACTAAAAGACTCGTTGGATGGCTGTATTGGCTGCGGATGTTTATCCATGAAAACATGTCCAATTTATAATCCTGAAGACGAGTTGGCAGTTGAAGGACCTGGACCCGTAATTTTAGAGCGCTAAGATATGCCGCGCCACAAAATCCAACTTTTAGCAGCGACCTTCATTAAAAATAAAAAATTTGCCGCCAAAAAAGCTCGAAACTCCTTAGCTGATAAGTTTATTTACCGGCTGAGTACATTCTTTCTCTTGGCTGAATATAATTTCAACAAAAACACTTGCATCCCCAATAAATATCTTCAAAATATGCAGGCAGTTAGCTTACTGCTCTAAGTTAATTATGTTTACTAAGACAAAAGGAATGTCATGATTAAAACAGAAGCGTCATTGGAATGTTTGTGCCCAATTTGCTTATCAGCAAACTCCCTCGATAATCATCAAAAAGAAATAATGAATCAACCGCAAACTATGCGCTGTGAAAAATGCATGTCTAGTTTTGAAATTATCATTGCCAACGGTGTGGATAATGTTAAGAATGTGATAGTGATGGGGTAACAAAATTTTCTAGAGGTTAATATGATTTATGTTTTTCACGCACAAGATAAACTGATGCGCTTATTGGAAAATGTGGAAAACGAAAGAGCCCTTATTTCTACTGTCATTAAAAATATAGATTTATATCAGTTAGCAACGCGAGTTAAGCATTCTGAATTAGATATCGCATTTGCAGCTTCTGGCGGACCAACAACATGGGTAAATGGCGATAATTTAGCTGTCGATTATGCGCCGCAACCTAATAGAAACTCCATGTTTGGTGATGTTTTAGTAGAAATGGCAAATGGATATGCGAATTTATCCACTCCTGCGGGTTTTATTCCATTAATCGATGTTATTGAACGTAATGGTCAACTGTTAAAAAAACAGCTTAATTAACTGCTTTTTAAATATAGCCGAACCAACCTTTAACCGATGCTATTGTTCAACTGAAATCACGCTAGATTTCGCTTGGTATAACACCTTATCTTGAGGCGTAAACGTCAACTCCACGGCTTTATCCATAAACTCCTTAGCTAATTTTGTCCTACCCATCTGATAGTAGGTTTTGGCGGCACCGAAATAACCTTCATGGAGATAGGGAGCTACCTTGATAGATTTTTTGAAGTACCTTAAGGCATAGGTAAGCTCATCATTATCAAAATGTTTGTTAGCAAGATCATACCAGCGGTAGGGGTTATCATCCTTCACAGAGTTTAATTTATCCTGAATTTTCGATAGCTCTATCTGTCGCCCCTGCTCCTCTAATAGCAACGCATAGTTACTCAGGATATTGACCGAACCCGAAGTATTATTTAATGCGTAATGATAAATTCTCTCAGCCCTAGCCTCATCATCAAGGCTTTTGTACAAAACCGCTAAGGTATTTAGGGTTTCAGGGTTTTGAGTATTCAACGCCATGGCTTTCGATAACAGCGCATAGCTAAGGTCATATTCTCTGGCAACTAAACTGTCGCCTGCCAAATTTTGATAAAACATTGATATAAATTGAGATTCATCGATGTAATCGCCGGTTACGTTGCCTTTTTCAGGAAAGTAATCAATTATCATTTTTTTTCTAGTAACGACAATTTCATTCTTTTTTAGGGGCGTTTGTGGAGCAAATACAAAAGTTCTGACGTGTGAAGACAAGGTCATTACATTATGAAAACGTTGATATATCGGCGCTGTATTAACCCGTTGATAGCGAATATCTAAATCAACCAAATTCGCCAATGCGGTGGTTAAGATCGCCAAAGAAAGACAATTTCCACTGTGCTTTGTTAGGGCAACGGACGCCGTGTAAGTATCACCCCGGTAGTCAAACCCATAAAGAATCATTTCTAAATAATTATACAGACGTTCATGCTCTTCAATATGGGCATTTTTTTCTGCAAAATAATACTTTGTGAAGTCTTCTTGCTGTTGAGCTGTCAACTTAAAAATATCATCTGTGGAGGGCACATCTTGTGGGATAAATGCGGAAGATTGCCATTTCAACGGTGCTATCTGTGGTTTGCTCTCATCTGCTGAATTATCCTTCACCATTACATCAGTTGTTTGGCACGCCCCTACCCCCACTAACAATAGGACCAACCCAAAAACTTTAACTACAAATAGTGGATCTCTTGTCATTTATACTACCTTTACAGATGTTTGTTTGACTACTCATTCGTTACAGCACCGATTGTTGAAAATATGACTTAACTCGAACCATGCAACGCCTGCTACCAATACCTTTCTAAACTAATTTGTCCTGGTGAACGGCGCAGATGTTTTTTCAAACCGAAGCTTTCAAGTACCCCTAAGGTATCCTTAATCATATCGGGATTTCCACATAACATGACTTGGCAACTAAGGGGATCAAACTCGAATCCGCATTTGTGCTGAATCGCACCTTTTTCTATTAGTTCAGGTATACGCCCTTTTAAAGTATTAGGGCTTACTTCACGACTAACAATAGGAACAAAATGAAATTGCTTAGACTTATGAGTTAGCCAGTGTTGAATTTTATCTGAATAGGCTAAATCACTTTTTTGTCTTGCCCCATAGACTAGCACGACATTTGTATATTTTGTCCAAACATCTTCACCTTCTAAAATCGAAATAAAAGGTCCCACTCCAGTTCCCGTGGCAACTAAAAACAATGTTTGGCTGTGAGGTACTTCATCTAAAACTAAGAACCCAGTGGCAGGTGACATGATTTTCACCCCATCGCCAATTTGCAGTTCATGTAACTTAGGGGAAAGGCTGCCATCTTCCACCGGCACGGCGATAATTTCTAAATATTCTGCATTTGGCGAGTTCACCAATGAATAAGGGCGGGACAAAACCGTATTATCAGCCTGGGTGAGTCCCACTTTGGTAAATTGACCGGCTTTAAATTTAGGAAACTCAGCACATTCGAATTGCAAACTAAACAAATGATCATTCCAATCTATACGGTTCACAACTTTTCCATCATGCCATTGCGCCATAAATTGCTCCAACCTTGATAATCATCTTCTTACGTTAACATGCCCATTATTAAAGTCCATTGGCTTCATCATCAAAATTCCGGCAGTTTCCGGTGTTTCTTAAGCTATAAAAATGTACCCCTACAATATGCCTTAAGGTTATAATTTAAGTTGAATGTCACTTACCCAATAACGCAATGAATCCAGAATTGATATTGCTGCCTGAATGGTATGCACAAGAAGCCGTAATTTTAGCTTGGCCAGATGAAAAAACCGATTGGAAACCTTGGTTAAAGGATGTCAGGAATACCTACAAGCAACTAATTGAAGCCATTACCCATAACAATACAGGGGTGATTCTACTTATCAGAGAGCAAGAAGTAGACGCTGCCAAATTGCTTCTCAAAGATTGCCGAAAACTGATGTTGGTAATTACTCACTATAACGATACTTGGTGTAGAGACTACTGCTTCTTGACGGTTAAGCAGGAAAGCAGCATGCAACCTATAGAATTCATATTCAATGGTTGGGGCAATAAGTTTGATGCCAACTTGGATAACAAGGTTAATACCGCTGTGTTAACGAATTTGTGTAAGCAGCCCCTTAAAAGTGTCGATCTGGTGGCTGAGGGTGGCGCTTTAGAAATCGATCAATACGGACACTTGCTCTCTACGGCCATGTGTTTACAAAACCCCCAGCGTAACGGCAGTATGACCAACGCTACCTATCAAGCTATGTTTAGGGAACACTTAGGCGCAAGTCAAATCAGTATTTTAGAAAATGGGCACCTAGAGGGTGACGATACAGATGGTCATATCGATACCTTGGTACGATTCACTGAACACTCAGGTGTGGTCATTCAGTCTTGTTTTAATCGGCCGGAAGATAGTCACTTTAATGGCTTAAATGCCTTAGTCAATGAAGTGAAAGCGCGTTTACCTGAACATGATATTTTTGAGCTCCCCTTACCATACATACTCAATGAAGTTGGTGAGCGCTTACCTGCATCTTACGCTAATTTTTTAATTTCAAACCAACAGGTGTTGTGCCCTATTTATCGTCAACCTGAAGATCAATTGGCATTGGAAATCATCGCAAACGCCTACCCAGGATATCAAATCGTGGCTATCGATAGTTTGCCTTTAGTTCAACAATTTGGCAGTGTGCACTGTATTAGCATGCAGGTTCCTAAGGGAACGTTAAAAGCTGAGGTGCTCGACAACCTTAGAGATGGCTTAACTGTTTATGGATATGAAGCATAAAATGAACAAAAACACCTTAAAAGTAGGCTTGGTTCAACAAGCCATTAGCAGCAACGATAAAACCCAAAACTGGGAAAACAGCGCCAAACAAGTGGCTAAACTTGCCGCTGACGGCTGTGAATTAGTGTTGTTGCAAGAGCTCCATAGTACCCTCTATTTTTGCCAAGAAGAAAATACAGACTACTTCGATTTAGCAGAAACCATTCCCGGCCCTGCTACAGATTATTTTGCCGAGTTAGCGGCAAAACACAATATAGTGTTGATCACATCATTATTTGAAAAACGCGGTTCTGGTTTATACCACAACACTGCTGTGGTGTTTGACCGACAAGCAGGGATGGTGGGCAAATACCGTAAAATGCACATTCCAGATGATCCTGGCTTTTATGAAAAGTTCTACTTTACGCCTGGCGACTTGGGATTCGAGCCTATAGATACCAGTGTGGGTAGACTAGGAGTGTTAGTGTGTTGGGATCAATGGTATCCAGAAGCTGCAAGGCTAATGGCGATGGCGGGTGCCGATATGTTGTTTTATCCTACCGCTATTGGATGGGACAACAGGGATACGGCAGAAGAAAGACAACGTCAATTTGACGCTTGGCAAACTATCCAACGCTCTCATGCTGTGGCCAACTCAGTACCCGTGATTGTCGCCAATCGCACAGGATTTGAAGCTTCACCTGTAGCCGGTGATCCAGGTATTCAGTTTTGGGGGCAGAGTTTTATTAGCGGTCCTCAAGGTGAAGTGCTTGCGCAAGCAAGTAGCGAAAACGAAGAAACCTTGATGGTAGAGTTAGACTTAGCCAGAACAGAACAAATCAAAAGGATATGGCCCTATTTCAGGGACCGTCGAATTGACGACTATCAAGATTTAACTCGTCGCTGGCGTGATTAAGCGCTATCTATGGATTTTTGGAAATTAGCATAGTTTAAAAGACAACCAGCACGTAACGTGCTGGCTTTTGCGTGTAGATTAAATGCTGGTTGTTTTATTGTTTTTGCAGACTAACCAGTGCAATGACTAATTAGGCACTCGCACTGGGTCTGGCACTAACCGCCTTATACCAACGCTGTAAATTAACTTGTTCGTCGGTCATCTTAATTTGTACCACTCGAGCAAAATCAATTGCACACATAGCGGTGATATCGGCTATAGAAAACTTGTCGCCAACAATAAATTCGTTAGTTTCTAGACGCTTTTCAAGAACTTTCAAATACTTACTTGCAGAAATTCCAGCGACTTTGCCGTACTCGGGTACAGGGGTCATGCGATCTTTAAAATAACCGGTTGAATGCTGAAAGCACATACCGACTTGCATGAATAAAGCAAACTCAACTTGGCGTTGCCACATTTCAATTTGCGCCTGCTCAAGGGGCGTAGTTCCCATCAATGCCGGTTCTGGTTGCAATGCTTCGAAATAACGACAAATTGCAACTGATTCGCCAATACAAGTGCCATCGTCTAGTTCAAGAATAGGCACTTTACCAATGGGATTTTTCAGTCGCATTTCAGGGCTGATGTTTTCCCCCTTTTGCAAATCAACTTGTACATATTCCATGTCGATGCCTTTTTCGGCCAGAAATATACGTACTCTTCGTGGAGTAGGCGCTGTATGGGTGTCATATATCTTCATTTTTGGTGTCCTGCCAATTAGCCAATTTTTCTTGAGTATGAGCATCGATAGCTGCTTTATTCTGACTCAGCCACCAGCGCTCCATTATTCGCACATTTGCTTGATTAGATTTGTAAAATATATCTGCAATATCGCCCACAAAAGGCACTAAGCCTAATACAAAATCGATCAAGCTATTTTTTAGCATTTTCAAAATTAGTGCCGTTGGCATACCTATGGTTTTGCCCATGATAATAATCACCGCCCCAACAATGAACATTATTAGGTCTCCAACTCCGGGAATCAGGCCAATTAGGAAGTCGAGGCCAAATTTTACTTTTGTGAAAGGGATGCGCACTGCAGTATCAGACATATTACCAAGTTTTTGCGCGACGACCAAAGCTTTTGGGGCGGCAATGGAACCTGGTAAATTGTCATTCATAGTGTTGCACCTTGGTCTTTAGCTAGTTGCGATCTAGCAGAGTTATCAGCGACTGACTCCCACCCATGTAAATTGCTGGCAAGAATCGAAGCCATCATTTCGATATGAGCGGGATCATCATTAAGAGCAGGAATATATTCGTAACGTTTTCCGCCGGCTTCGAGAAAATAATCTCGATTCTCTACACCTATCTCTTCTATGGTTTCTAAACAGTCAACGGAGAATCCCGGACAAACCACCTGCACAGACTCAACACCTTTAGCTGGCAGAGCTTGTAGAGTGTGATCAGTGTAAGGTTTTAGCCACTCCTCACGTCCAAACCGAGATTGAAAACAAATCAAAAACTGGTCTTGTTGCAAACCTAAATTTTCAGCGATTAAACGAGAGGTTTTATGACATTGGCAAAAATATGGGTCACCATTGGTTAAATAACGTTGAGGAATACCGTGGTAAGAAAAAATGAGTTTGTCAGCTTGTTCATGTTGTTGCCAATGCTGTCGTATTTTATCCGCCACTGCTTGAATATAATCAGGATGATCACAATATTGCGAAATAAAGCGTAAATCAGGTATCCAACGACGCTTTTGGAAATCATCTGCCACGGCATCAAAGGTAGAAGCCGAAGTTGATGCACTATATTGAGGGTACAAAGGCAGTACAACTAATTTGCGTACACCCTGTTGCATCATTTTTTCCAGTGTTCCAGAAATGCTAGGCGAACCATACCGCATAGCAAAGTCAACTACGACTCCTTCGCCATGGGTCTCTTGCATTTTCTTTTTCAACGCCGCCGCTTGATTTTTTGAATGGGTCATCAGAGGCGAGCCCTCATCTTCCCAAACAGTGGCATAAGCTTTAGCTGAGCGCGAAGGGCGAATATTTAAGATGACTAGATTCAGGATCATCCACCATAACAGCTTAGGAACTTCGACTACTCGCGGATCGGAAAGAAATTCTTTTAGATAGGTTCTAAGGGCCTTTTTAGTCGGCGCTTCCGGTGTACCTAAATTGGTTATCAATACACCTACTTTATCTGCTTGGTCGTGCTTAAATTTGGGGCTGCCTGAATATTTCATTAATGACTTGGTCTCAATTTTATAAGTTCTACGCACCAATACTATGAATGGATTAGTGCGTAAAACCTAGTACTAAATAATTCAAACCGTTAACGGTTATTAGCCTCCATTATATAGGGTTTCTACATTTGGTCCTACCGGCATCCCTAACCAAAACACCCAAATATAGAAAAGTAGCGTCCAACCGACAAAAAAGGTGATTGAATAAGGCAGCATGGTGGCAATTAACGTCCCCATCCCTAAATCCTTTTTATAACGGGCGGCAATAGCCAAAATCAAACCAAAATAACTCATCATTGGTGAAATAACATTGGTTACCGAGTCACCTATGCGATAAGCAGCTTGAATCACTTCAGGGGAGTAACCAATCAACATTAACATGGGCACGAAGATAGGTGCCGTCACCGCCCATTGTGCAGACGCGCTGCCTAATGAGAGGTTTACTAAGCCACACATGAAAATGAATAATATAAATACTTCTGGACCGTCTAACCCTAGGGCTGTTAATAAAGATGCACCTTTAACCGCAAGCACAGTACCCAAATTAGTCCATTTAAAGAAAGCCACAAACTGCGCCGCAAAAAACACTAAGGTAATGTATAACCCCATCGAGCCCATGCTTTTTGACATGGCATTAATTACGTCTTTATCATTTTTCATGGTGCCGACGATTTTGCCGTAAACAAACCCAGGAATGGCAAAAGTAATAAAAATAAATGCAACTATTCCTTTTAAGAAGGGGGAGCCTGCAACAAGCCCGGTATCAGGATTTCGTAAAATACCGTTTTCTGGCACCACGGTAAGCGCCAACAAAGCACAGACAATGACAAAAGATAAACCAGCCATTTTTAAGCCTTTCTTTTCTTGCGCACTGGGTGCTGTCATCTCTTGTTTTTCTAACTCAACGGACGCTTCACTCGGGTCGTATTTACCGAGCCTAGGCTCGACTATTTTTTCAGTAACAAAGGCGCCCATTGCGGCCACCGCAAAGGTACTGACAATCATAAAGTACCAGTTTACTTCTGGGCCAACGACATAGTCTGGCGCAATCATATGCGCCGCAGATTCAGTAATCCCAGATAATAATGGGTCAACTGTCCCTAACAATAAGTTTGCACTATAACCACCTGAAACCCCGGCGAAAGCGGCTGCCAGTCCGGCTAAGGGATGACGACCAAGGGAGTGGAAAATCATCGCAGCCAAAGGAATTAACACCACATAACCTAACTCAGATGCGGTGTTGGATAAGATACCGGCTAACACTACAGTAATAGTAACCATACGCTCTGAAGCGTTCATCACCATGGCACGCATCGCGGTTGAAAGTAATCCTGAATGTTCAGCAACAGAAACACCTAGTAACGCAACCAATACCGTTCCCAAAGGGGCAAACCCAGTAAAGTTAGTTACTAACCCTGTGACGATACGTTGCAATCCCTCAGCATTGAGCAAGGAAACCACTTCAATCCAACCATCAGGGTCACGACCTTTAGCCCCTAACGGCCGTGGATCTAAAACCGCGACATCAAAATAACCAAGTATGCCACTGAGGATCACAATGAACAGTGCCAAAATGGCAAATAAGGTGATGGGGTGTGGAAGTAAATTACCTAGCCATTCTACGGTTGCTAGAAACCTGGAAAACCATCCCGAACTTTGTTCATTAGACGGTTGTTTGCTTGTTTGACCTTGTACCAAAACTATTCCTTTTTCTTAACGGACTTTATTACCAACTCCGTTAGGCATAAGTCCTTATTATTTTTTTGCATATGATAGCGAAATATATCTGCAAAGTGCAGCCTATGATTGAAATAAGCCTTATGGTTTGGATATTAGGAATTGGATCGCATTACAACAAAGCTCTCTATCATCTGCTCCTGCGACTTTTCGTTTGCAGAAAGGCGAGCAAATATACTCTCTAAATCTTTAGCAATAGACAGCCCTTCATTCGATGAATCAAGGACTTCAGTGGTATCTTCGGCAATCTGCTTGATGGTTACCGCCTGCTCTTCCCCTGCAGCGGCAACAGTAATGGATAACTGCTCAAGTTCACTTACTTGGTCAATAAGTTCTGCTGACAATATCTCCACATTGGCTGCTCGCTGTAACGAATCTTGTGCAGTTGATACATTTTCTTCAATGGACAGAACTACGTCATTGCTCGCCCCTTGCAAGTCTTTAAGCAACTGTGAGATGGAGTCAGAACTGGATTTACTGCCTTTGGCAAGTTTTCTAACTTCATCTGCAACCACGGCAAAACCGCGTCCCGCCTCACCGGCTCTAGCAGCTTCAATGGCTGCATTGAGAGCTAAAAGGTTGGTTTGATCAGCTAAAGAATTAATAGTTTCCAGAATACTGCTTATAGAGGTAACTTGCTGCTCCATGTTGTTTGCCTTTTGACGAACTTCCAGCATATTTTGCGACATAGTTTTTAAGGCGTTACTGTTGGTTAAATTCGCTTCGATATTTTGACTATTTTTTTCTTGCAACTTATCACTGGCCTCAAGAGTGGTAGTTGCAGATTTGGCGATCTCTTCACTGGTTTGAGACATTTCTTCAAGTGATGTAGCAATATTGCTCGCCAACAAATGATTATGCTCGCCATTTTGAAGTACCAGTTTGCTCGCAGCGTTTAACTCTTCCCCTAACATTTGGCCTGATTTTATTGAAGTGATTAAATTAACTATCAGATCCCGAAAAGCAACAAAGGTTAAATGCATAGATCTTGAAATTACCCCAAGCTCGTCATTGCCTCTGAGTCTAATATCAACCGTCAAATCGCCATTATCGGCGATTTTTTGCAGATCAATTTTTAGTTTTTTTAAGCGTAAACGCATTGACCTAACTAGATAGATATTCAATATAGCTAACAGCACCATTACCAGGGTCAAAATTCCAGCTTCTAAGATTAGGAAGATTGTGGCTTGAGAGCGGATATCCTGAGTTCGTTGGTGTTGGGATAACCATTGTTGATCCAGCACTTTTTTCAGCGCAACAATTTGTTGAGTTGCTAATGTAAACCATTGTGCAGGCGTGTAAGCCGACTCAATATTGCCATTTTCAGATTGCAAAATTTCGGTTTGGATTTTCGACACTTTTTGATACGAAGGTGAAGTAAATATATTATCTAATTGTCGCTGCTGAGATATTGATAAGAAAAGTGATAAATATTGGCTAGTGATATCAAAATTGGTGATATAGCCTTCAATTTCAGATTTGGCAATATCTGAAATCTCTCCTTTAGCTATAGCTCCGTTTATTTTACCTCTTGATTGTCCTGCATATTCCTTTAACCATGCTAAATAAAGTGCTCCACTAACACCTTGGTAAACATCTTGATTGTTGATGCTGCCGCGAAGATTCTGCATAGCCTCCAATGTAAAACGATTCAATAAACTGTAATACCTAAATGCACCAGTAGCATCTTGTACATCAACCTGTTTACGCATAGCCGCCTTTTGCTGAATATGCTTAAAGTACAACCGCAGCGCAGCATTGAGCTGGTTTGGATCTGACCATTGTTCGTTTAGTGTGTTGTTAAGGTCCTCAGTGGCACTATCCGCTAATAAGCGTTGCTGTTTTAATGCTTTGAATTGGGAAGCAGTACCAGAAGCTAAAAAGCCTGCGGTTAACCCCCGTTCAACCGCGTGATGATGAGCCACTTTTTCTAATTTATCCAACAAGGTTAGTAATTGCTGATCGTCTTCACTTTGTTTTACTTGCAGCCATGCACTTTGCAAGCTAACAGAAGCAAAAAAAATCACTAAAATGGAAAATACAATAAGGCTGGTTAAGGTTATTTTGATGACACTGAAATGTCTTAAAAAATTTATGATAAATCGAGACACTATGCTTCCTAATTAACTTCGTAAAAATCATTACCATGCACAAACCAAATTTTCGAACACCAAAAGTGCAAGGGAATCAAAGTGGCAAAGTGAAAAATAAACAATCTTGAATTTTGTTATTGCCAGTATCTTAGAATAAAAAAAGTGATTAGTGTCAATTAATTCCCGTGCATTAAGTAGTTTTTTTAAGCTATGATTGGTTAACGGTATTACAAGCAGAAGGAAGTGATAGTGGCGAATAAAAACACAGATGACAGAGCAGTGGAAGATACTCCAGCCAAAGGCAATAATGACACCCCCTCAGAACTGGCCACTTTACGACAAATTGTATTTGGTGCTGCTCAAGCAGATATTGAACTCAAGTTATCTCAATTAGAAAGTAAAATGTTAGAACGCTTCCAACAATCCGACCAGAAATTAGCTGCCCAGGTAAGTGAGTTAAATAAAACCATGCAAAATGGGTTTGAAGAATTGCAGTTAAAAGTTAACTCTGTTGATAAAATGTATGACGATAAAACCTCTGAACTAAATGCATATGCAGATAAGCTTTCTTCTGAATTAGAGATGTCCGACAGCAATGGTCGCCAAGAGACAGATGAACTACACACAAGAGTAGACAAAGAGGTTGCCATGCTCACTGAAAAATATGACGCTCGATTCTCAGAAGCATTAGAAAGGTTGGATCAAGTAACCAAAGAGCTCAGTTCAACTAAAACAGATAGAAAAACCTTGGCCAAATTACTTGCAACCATGGCAGTTAACCTAGAAACCGACGAAGAATAAAGCCAAATTTCATGGCAGATTGTCCAAACTCTAAGGTCCCCAGTGAAGATGAAGTAGCTATGCAGCAGCTACGAGAACTGATACTGGGCAAAAATCAGGAATTTGTTAAGCAAGTTATACAAGACAATGCCAGAGAAATGGTTAGCGAGGTAGTAATAGAAGCTATCCATGATCGTCAGAACCACAATGACGAGTTTAGTAAGATACTAACCCCTGTGGTGCAAAAATCCGTAGAGACCTCTGTCAAACAACAAAGCGAACAATTTGTTGGTTATTTATACCCCCTCGTAGGTCGCTTAGTCCGTAAATCTGTCACTTCTTTCCTCAGTGAGTTTTTAGAAAAAACCAACGTTTTAATTGAAAACAGCTTGACCTTTAAAGGTATCAAATGGCGTTTTAAGGCATGGCAATCGGGAGTGAGCTTTTCCCAATACGTTGCAAGCCAGACCTTTATATTTAAAGTTGAACAAGTATTATTGATCCATCGAGAAACCGGAATATTACTAAACTCGGTTTCTCAATCGGTTCATGAGTCTGCCGACGGAGACCTTGTTTCAGCGATGCTGACAGCGATAAATGATTTCGTATCAGATTCGTTCAATCCGCAACAAGAATCACCGGAACAAAACTTAGAAGTAGTCAAAACAGAAGACTTTTCATTGGTGATAAAGCGCGGGCCTAAGCTACTTTTGGTAGCCGCGGTAACGGGTAATATTCCTCAAGACATTTCAACCAAGTTTCAAATAACTAACGAATACATCCATAAATTATATGCAAAAGAAATTGCTAATTTTAATGGTGATACGATGGTTTTTGAACCCGCCTCCCAGCAGCTTCAAGACTGTTTAGTTGCAAAGATGCACCCAGAAGCTTTAAAGAAAAAGAATAAAAAACCGATAATGGCTATTGGACTAGTCATTATATTATTGATTGGCTTTGGCTTTTTAGGGTTTCACAACTATCAACAAAACCAATTAGTTGATCAAATAGCACAAATCGGTCAACAACCCGGTATTGTCACCAGGAACGTAGAACGAACAGGCTGGCAGGACATTGAGCTTTCTGTATTACGAGATCCAGATGCTATTGAAGTAGAAAAGTGGCTAGCTGAACAGCACATTGATGCTAGCAAAATTTTACTGTTGGAAAAACAATACCTATCTTTAGAAGCATCATTGATTAAAACTCGTTTGAAAACGATTTTGGCTAAATATCCACAGATAGAAGTTGATTGGCAACAAAAGATACCAGTTTTAACCGGCACGTTACCGAATGTTCAACGTTTAGCTTTAGCAACTAAGATACATGCTATTCCTGGCTTAACTTACGCAGAAGAGTTAATTTCTGGTATCAAAGCTGAAGAGTTGGCTACAATTAATGAAGATAGTCCAGAAATACTCATGGCGTTGTTCGAAATCAACAAAGCTAAAATTGATAGTACGCAAGTTGAGTTTGAAAAAGGACAAGGGGCGTTAAATGAAAAAGCTAAAGATCAATTACGTGCTTTTGCGAGCTATCTGAAAACAACCATAGAGTTGTCTAAAAAGCTGGAGTTAAATGTAGGTTTGATTATTATGGGTGCAAGTGATTCTTCTGGTTCGATTAAATATAATCAGTCTTTGAGTCAAAAACGAGCTTTAATAGTACGTCAATTTTTAGTCGAAGAAGGTATTGAAGCGCAATATTTAAACGCCATCGGTTTGGGTGTTGTTGAAAATGCAGCTTCAGGATCAGGCTTACGAAAAGTCATTTTTAATATAATAAATTTTAAGACTGATTAAATAAGGACATTAACTGCATTATGTTCCAAAAAAAGATTTGCCTACTTGGACCATCAGGAGTAGGGAAAACCAGTTTGGTTAAACAATTTGTTGAAGGTATTTTTTCCGAAAAATACCTCACCACAATTGGCGTCAAGATTGATAAAAAGCTCGTTGACTTAGCCGTTGATCAAGTTCAACTCATGATTTGGGATTTAGAAGGGATAGACCGCTACTGCGGATTCCAACCTAAATACCTGCGTGGCGCTTCAGCATATGCAATAGTAACCGACCATACACGCTCACAAAGTCTTGTAGAAGCAATGGAAATACATCGCATGGTAAGAGAAGTAAGTGATATTCCTGCGATCCTTATTATTAATAAAAGCGACCTTGATGTAGCTTGGCATTGGACTGAAAGTGAACTCAATGGCTACAGCAAAGAATTTATACGGAGTTTTTCCACCAGCGCTAAAACCGGCGATCAGGTTGAAGAAATGTTTAAGTTTATCGCACAACTAACGTTGAATTAATCCATTATGCAACAGTCACTTATTCAAGCTTTAGGTATTATAAACTGCGCTATTTTAAAACGAGTAAAGGATGGGCAATTTCAGGTTATCCATTGCAGCCAAGATTGGTTTTATTCTATAGCTCCTGAAGCAATTGACCGTGAACGCTTCGAATTTGCCGGTCACTCAGCTTATTTAGATGACTTTTTCATTGATGCTGAGGAGTTTTGGCAAACAGGTAAAGAAGGGCAAATTCACTCCGGCATTTGGTCCGAACAATCTAAAGATAAACTTTTACGTTTAGAGGCCCTTGCCGCTATTTCAGACGGTGAATCATACCTAGTTATTAACAATTTAGAGGGTGAATACCAAAAGCAGCAACAAACTTTACAGGCGGCTAGAGAACTACTGATTTCAAATGATAAGGTACTCGCTCAGCATGAGTATATTCATGAACGCCTAGATCAAGTATTGCGTGAAAACCAAACCCTGCAATCATTACAGAAGCCAATACAACGTGTTATTGAAAATGCTGATTTTGGTGTAGTGATCACTGATGCACAATTAAATGTCATAACTCAGAATCCGAATTCATACACAGTTTTTGAAACCTCCGATTTACCCCTTGAGGTTTCTCCATTTGAGAAACTAATGGAGCTGTTTAAGAATCAATGTGCTGAGTTTGAGAGAGTTATCGGCACTAGCAGTCGATGGCATGGCGAACTTTTTTGGCATAATCCCCCATACTCAAGTAAATGGTTAAAATTAGCGTTATACCCAGTAACAGATGAAAACCAGAACTTACAACATTGGATATTTATTTTTAGCGATGTGAGTCGGGTTAAGTATTTATTGCAAAGAAACGAAAAATTAAACCTATACGACAATGTCACTAATTTACCCAACCGCCAGTTTTTCTGGCAGAAATTAGAATACCAAATTGAAAAAGCCAAAGCATTTTTCATCGTCTATTTAGATGTGAAGCACTTCAAACAAATCAACGAGTTACATGGCCATCAAGCCGGTGATCAAATATTAGTAACCTTGGCTGAACGAATACAACAATGCATCAGCACTACAGATTTATGTGCAAGAGTGGGAGGTAATGAATTTGGAATTATCTTGACCGACTGTAAAGAGCAAAATGATTGCATCGAAGTTGCCAACCGACTAATTGAAGCCATGGAACCGCCCTTTTATACAGCCTCAAAACAAAAGGTTCAGATTGGCCTTAATCTTGGTGCAGCTCACTTTCCTAGCGACGCATCAGATTCTGAGGAATTAATGAAGTTTGCGGATTTAGCGATGTTTTCAGCTAAAAAAGAAGATAAAAGTAAATTATGCTTTTATTCAAAAGAACTAAAAGAAGCATCTCGATATCGACTTGAGTTAGAAAGCGCGTTGAAAAAAGCGATCAGCGATAATCAGTTCGAACTTTATCTACAACCCATAGTAGATTTGAGTACCGGCAAAGTTGCTAAAGCAGAAGCCTTAATAAGGTGGCGTTCAGCCGATGGTAACCTTACCAGCCCCGATAAGTTTATCCCCATTGCTGAACAGACAGGGTTAATTGTACCCATTGGCAAATGGGTAATCAGCCGCGCAACAGAAATGTTGAAAGTGATTATGCAATACCAGCCCGACTTAAAAATTTCGGTAAATTTATCGCCCAGACAAGTAGCCGATAGACATCTATTTGATTTTGTCACTCAAGCTATTAATCATAGTGGAGTACCGCCAAAAAACTTGGAGTTAGAATTAACCGAAGGCGTGCTGATTGATAATTATGACAAAGTAAAACACTTACTGGATCAGGTAAGAGAAATCGGCATCTCCACCTCAATAGATGACTTTGGCACTGGCTATAGCTCACTTTCATATTTACAAAAACTGCCAATTGATAACCTTAAAATCGATCGTTCTTTTATTATTGACTTAGAACAGAACGAAAATGATAAAGCTATAATTTTGGCTGTGATTGCCATGGCTCATAGTCTTAAATTGGGAGTAATTGCAGAAGGCGTTGAGAATCAATATCAAGCCGATTTTCTATTGGAAAATAAATGTAATATCGCTCAAGGGTATTTATTTAGCAGGCCATTACCATTAAGTGAGTTTTGTGAACTTTTGTTAGCAGAGAAACACAGTAGTCAAAATTAACCATTTTTACTACTGTATTCATCACAAAACTCCCATAAAGGTTATTAACTAAAAGCTTGTAGACCGGTTTGTGCACGACCCAAAATTAGTGCATGGACATCGTGTGTGCCCTCATAGGTATTTACCGCCTCTAAATTCATTACATGACGAATAACGTGGAACTCATCAGAAATTCCATTACCGCCATGCATATCCCTCGCACTCCTAGCAATATCCAAAGCTTTGCCACAGGAGTTGCGCTTTATCAAAGAAATAGCTTCAGGGGCTAATGCGTCTGCGTCCATAAGTCTTCCTGCTTGCACGCAAGCAATTAAACCAAGAGATATTTCTGTCTGCATATCGGCTAACTTTTTCTGTATCAATTGATTAGCCGCCAATGGCCGGGAAAACTGCTGGCGATCTAAGCAGTATTGCCTCGCTGCGTACCAGCAAAACTCAGCCGCTCCCAAAGCTCCCCATGAAATTCCATATCGCGCTTTGTTTAAACAACCAAATGGGCCTTTTAATCCAGAAACATTGGGCAATAAGTTTTCGTCCGGTACAAACACGTTATCCATTACAATTTCACCGGTAATAGATGCACGAAGAGAAAACTTACCTTCAATTTTAGGCGCTGATAACCCTGCCATTCCTTTTTCTAAAATAAAACCTCGTATCACCCCATCCAATTTAGCCCAAACCACAAAGACATGGGCAATGGGCGAGTTTGTGATCCACATTTTACTACCGTTTAGAACGTACCCACCTTCTTGTTTTTTAGCGTAGGAACTCATACTTGCTGGATCAGAACCTGAATTAGGCTCAGTAAGGCCAAAACAACCAATCCATTCGCCAGTAGCTAATTTAGGCAAATACTTTTGACGCTGCAGCTCACTGCCATAAGTAAAAATAGGATGCATCACCAATGAAGATTGCACACTCATGGCACTGCGGTAGCCACTATCTACCCGCTCAACCTCACGAGCAATTAATCCGTAAGAGACATAGTTGACGTTGGAGCAACCGTACTTCTCAGGAAGAGTAGCCCCAAGTAAGCCTAACTCCCCCATCTTCTTCATAATGTCGATATCAAAGTATTCATTTCGATTGGCTTGCAAAATTCCCGGCATCAGCTCTTGTTGACAGAACTGATGAACAGAATCTCGCAATATGCGTTCATCTTCATTTAATAAAGAGTCTAAATTAAGAGGATCTTGCCAATTAAATTTTTTCATTTTAACTTTCTCAAACTGAACTTAACTAGGTAATTTTACCATTTGCATAGACACAACTTTATCACTATCTTCTGAACCCAACCGCCCCACTTGAGAAAAACCAAAAGATTGATGAAAGTGTGCTGAAGTCGGATTAGCGGGAACTAAATTATATTCACAACAAATAGCAGCAAAACTATGTTCCCTGGCGAAGTGGAATAAATCATCATACAAGTCTTTACCCAAACCTTTCCCTTGCACCGATGAATCAATGACAACACGGTCGACATAGAGAAAGTTTTGATAGCGTTGTTCAAACCACTGGTAGTTGTCACTTTCGTAAGCAACCTCAGGCGCCATTGCCAGCAAAAAACCTACAATTAAACTGTTACTTGTTTGCGGATCGTACTGTTCTATTACGCGATGATAAGTACTAAGAATATCTAACTGTTGGATACGAGCTAGATCCATCGGGCTAGTAAAGTGAACGAACTTATCATTTAAGCGTTTGATTTCAAAAAAATCATCTTGAACCGCATCTCTGATACGAAATTCCAACATAAAAATCCTTAACTCAAAATGCCTATCTTAGTAATAAAAAAAGCGCCATATAGGCGCTTTTTAAAGTAGGAAAACTTAGTTTCTAGTGCCAGAGATATCTTTCATGTATTTGAAGAAATCACTATCGGGCTCAACAACTAACACATCCTGTTTGCTGTCGAAACTAGCACGATAAGCATCCATACTTCTTAGGAATGCATAAAATTCAGGGCTTTTAGAGTAAGTTTCAGCATAAATTTGCGCTGCTTGTGCTTCCCCCTCACCTTTAATTTTACGTAAGTTCCTTTCCGCATCAGCCAACATTACAGTTACTTTAGCATCAATATTCGCTTTGATTATCTCAGCTTGTTCACGACCTTCAGAGCGGTGCTCTTTAGCTACAGCTTCTCGCTCTGCACGCATACGTTGGAAAATAGAACTACTCACTTCTGGCGGTAAGTTAATTTGTTTGACTCTTACATCAACAATTTCAATTCCTAACTCGTCTGAACTAGTAGATGCCTGTTTCATGGCCTCATCCATCAACTCAGAACGTTCACCAGATACGATTTGAGAAATAGTACGAGTACCAAACTCAGAGCGAAGCCCATTGTTTACTTTTTGCTTTAGAAGAGACTCAGCTTGCAGCTTATTCGCACCTGTTGACAGATAATAAGTCGCAAAGTCTTTAATGCGCCACTTAACATAAGAATCAACTATTAGATCTTTCTTTTCAGACGTAACAAAACGCCCTGCTGGATCATCTAATGTTTGGATTCTTGCATCGAGATTTACGACTCTGTCAATCAACGGAAACTTAAAATGAAGACCCGGGCTAAACACGACAGTTTCACCGGCGGCATCTCGTTCAACTTTCCCGAACTGGATCTTAATTGCTTTTTGACCTTCAGGCACTACAAACAAAGAAAGGAAAACAGCGATGACAACCAATACGATTACGCCAATACTTAAATTTTTCACTTTTTAGTTTCTCCCTTGTCTAGTTCTGTCGCCACGTAATGTCGTCGGTGCCGAGTTAGAGCTTTGCGAACTAGAGGCATCATTCTGCTGTAGCCCTTCTAGGGTACTGCGGAAATTTGCTTTAGGCGCTTGTTTACTCTGGTTATCCAAAATTTTATCTAAAGGCAAATACATCATATTTCCACTGCCTTTGTTATCCACCATAATTTTGGTGGTGTTTTGATAAACCTGTTCCATGGTTTCTAGATAAATACGCTGACGTGTAACTTCTGGCGCAGCTTCATATTGAGGTAACAACTCCTCAAAACGCGCAATTTCACCACGAGCCTCTAAGGTAACACGCTCTTTATAAGCCTGCGCTTCCTCAGCCATTCTATTAACCTGACCCCTTGCACGAGGTTCAATTTCACGAGAATAGGCTTCAGCTTCACGAATGAAACGTTGTTCATCTTCTTGTGCAGCAATCGCATCATCAAAAGCAGCTCTCACTGCATCCGGTGGACGCGCGTCTTTAAAGTTAATATCAACGATTGAAATACCCATATCGTAAGGGTTAATAATACCTTCTAACTCCTGCCATACTTGTTGGCGAGCAGTTTCACGACCGCTGGTTAAGATATCATCCATTTTTGAATGACCAACAACGTAGCGAATAGCACTATTTAATGCCTGACTAAGACTTTGTTCAGGGTTTGTTACCGCAAAACTATACTTATAAGGTTCAACTATGCGGTACTGTACTTCCATTTCTACACCAACCACATTTTCGTCTTCAGTAAGCATGCTGCCCTCAGAGGACATCGACTTAATAGATTGAACGTCAATTGGAATAACTTCATCTACAAACGTTGGTTTCCAACGTAAACCTGGCTCTACAAATTGACTAAACTCACCAAAACGTAAAACTACACCGCGCTCAGCTTCACGAATTGTGTAGAAGCCACTAATAAACCAAATGACAACTAGCAAAACTGCAATAACAGTTAGGCCAACTCCACCTATGTTTTTACCGCCAGATGAGCCGTCTCCACCGCCACCTTTGCTGAATTTGCCAAACAAGTTTTTGAATATATCATCCAAATCAGGTGGGCCTTGATCGCGCCCCCCCTTGTTTTTCCAAGGGTCGTTATTCTTTCCACCGGGCTCATTCCAAGCCATCATCACTCTCCGTTAGGTTAAGTCTAAATCTATGCAACCCCGATTCTATCATCGAAGTTAGCTTAATTTGCATATACTAATGCTTTACTACCAAACTGGATAAGTCTATCTCAGACCTTTTTTCCAATCGGTGCCAATCACTGGTCGGCATTCTTACATCCACCAGCCAATCGCCGTCCTCTGCATAGGATTCTGCAGCGATACAGTTCATACGAAATAAAGCGCCTCGAAGTTTACCTTCTTTAGGCGGAATGCGTAATGTAAATTGCACTATGCTTTGCGATAAACATTCAGTGAGGGCATTAAACAATAAATCAATGCCTTGATTATGTTGTGCAGATATCCAAACACGAATGGGAACGCCTTCATCGTTGCAGTCTATATGGGGTTCAACCCCGTCCATTCGGTCGATTTTATTGCATACCATTAATTGTTGAATTTCAGATGCATCAATTTCTTCTAAAACGTCATTCACTTGATCGATGTTGTCGAGGTACTGTTCATCAGAATAATCTACAACATGCAATAGCAAATCCGCTTCCTGGGTTTCTTGTAACGTGGCTTTAAACGCGGCAACTAAGTCGTGGGGTAAGTGGCGTATAAAACCTACGGTATCCGCCAAGATTGCTTGTCCAACATCTTGCAACTGAATTTTCCGCAAAGTTGGATCTAAGGTGGCGAACAATTGATCCGCAGCATAGACGCCTGCGTCAGTGATGGTATTGAACAGGGTTGATTTACCCGCATTGGTATAGCCCACCAGTGAAATCGTTGGCATCTCAGCACGTTTTCTGGCTCTACGTCCTTGTTCACGTTGTTTCTGAACTTTTTCCAAACGACGTTGAATACTTTTAATTCTTACTCGCAAAAGTCGTCTATCGGTTTCTAGCTGAGTTTCCCCCGGCCCTCGAAGACCAATACCACCTTTTTGTCGCTCCAAGTGAGTCCATCCGCGAATCAATCGGGTAGAAATATGCCGCAATTGGGCAAGCTCCACTTGTAATTTACCTTCATGGGTTCGCGCGCGCTGGGCAAAGATATCTAATATTAAACCGGTGCGGTCTAACACTCGACACTTACACAAAGCTTCCAAATTTCGTTCTTGGGAGGGTGATAAAGGGTGATTGAAGATAACAACATCTGCATTATTTGTGCGTACTGAATTAGCTATTTCTTCTGCTTTCCCACTACCGGTAAAGTATTTGGGATGAGGTGCTTGTCGTGAAGCAGTAATTACTTCAACAGCATTAACACCGGCAGATGACACTAGCATTTGCAACTCTTGCAAATCTTCTTTACTAGAATCATCAGAAAAATCAATATGAACTAAAACAGCCTGCTCGCCTGCTTCGTAACGGTCAAACAAGCTTTTCTCCTATAAGGTTTTATTCACCGTTATCAGAGTCAGGTTGTGCGCCGGTTGACATATTAATGGCCCGAGAAGGCACAACAGTTGAAATGGCATGCTTGTATACCATCTGACTAACAGTGTTTTTTAACAGAATCACAAACTGATCAAATGATTCCACTTGACCTTGTAACTTGATTCCGTTGACTAAATAAATCGAGACAGGAATACGCTCCTTTCTTAACGCATTCAAAAACGGGTCTTGTAAAGATTGCCCCTTTGCCATCACTATTCCTTATCCTTTTATTTTTATTATGATTTTCGCCTGATATACAAATTATACAGTAAAACATGGGGCTGTATAGCTGCCTATTAGGTTACAGTATTGCTGACATTTAATATGGTAGTCAAATTCTCTTTTTCAATACCATCTAAAAAAGTTATATTTTTCCAACTTCGCAGCCAGGTTATTTGCCTTTTTGCTAGTTGTCGTGTTGCCGCCACCCCTTTAAATACCATTTCGGGATAATCAAAATCACCGTCCAAGTACTGCCACATCTGCCGATAACCAACACAACGCATAGAAGGCAAATCAAGGTGCAGGTCGTCGCGACGTCTAAGATTTTCAACTTCTTGCTGGAAACCACTTTCAAGCATAATGTTGAATCGTTTTTCTATACGTTCATGAAGTATACCCCGATCACTAGGCATTATGGCAAATTCTTTTACCGAATAAGGTAAATTACTGGACTTTTCTGAGGTTAGCTCAGTCATTGTCTTGCCACTTATCATATACACCTCTAATGCACGTAATAAGCGTTGAGGGTCATTTGGGTGTATGCGCTTAGCAGATACAGGGTCTACTTGCTCTAATCTGTGATGTAACTCTTGCCAACCAAGGGCATTTGCTTCGTTTTGCAGGTGCTCTCGAATCTCCGGGTTAGCAGCTGGCAACGTTGATAAGCCGTCAACTAGACTTTTAAAATACAGCATAGTTCCACCAACTAACAAAGGAATCTTTCCAGCATCTGTAACCGCTTGCATCGCATTTAGTGCATCGTTTCTAAAATTGGCTACTGAATAAGACTCTTTAGGATCAAGAATATCAATCAGCCGATGGGGAACTTGAGATAACTCTTCAGCACTTGGCTTAGCCGTACCAATATCCATTCCACGGTAAATTAACGCCGAATCAACACTTATGATCTCGCAGGGTAGCTTTTTGCTTATTTCTAATGCCAAATCAGTCTTACCAGAGGCAGTCGGCCCCATTAGAAAAATAGCTGGCGGTAAGTTTTCAGTATGCTTTTTATTCATCAAATTGTGATAACCAATCTTTTAGTGGGATTTCTGTGGCGCAAGACTTAAGTATTTCTACGGCATTAGCTTGTTTGTGTAGCCACACACAAAGATAGCTCAAATCGTTGCTATTTGCCGCCAAACTTTGAATTTGATAGTGCGCCAAAACCGAGTAAAAACACTCGAGTAAAATTGCCTTGATAGTTTGTTCTTCGACTTCAGGATTTGTTTTGACAGCGGAGGTGATTGCGTCTTTTTTAAACGCGACGTTTAGGGCATCAAAGAAACTCAATAACACACTCGCCCAATCTAAGGCCCGCGTTCCTGACGGCACTTGTTTTAACAACAATCGTTTATTGATGATAGCAAGCTCAAGTCCAACAAGTCTAACGTGCTGAATTAGGGTTTCGTCAATGCTTAATTCAATCTGCTCTAAAGCAAGGGAAATTGGCATTAACAGGGGTTGCATCACCAAAGAGTTAAACTGAGCATCGTCAGACAATTTTTTTGCAGCTAAATCTTGTGCTTTACATAAATAAAAGACCGCTTCCCACTCAATCAACAATCGATTTTCAGCAACCTGCAAAAACCTAGGTATATTAGAGGATAAAGACTCGCCAGATTGTGGTGTCATCAAACTACTGTAGTGCTTTGCTGCCGTTTTCGAATGGGGCCTTGGTGCAGTACGATTAAATACCTTAGCAGGTTGAGCTGTAACTTGCTGGTATGGTTCGGCGCTAGGCTGTGTAGACACCTCAGCTTGAATCGGCTTGTCAATTTCCGGACTCAAGGGTCGAATATATTGATGTGAAGGGCGAACCTCCTCCAAGATTGTTTGAGTGACTTGTGAGACCGCTTCTCCGCCATCTGTATGGTCTGAATATGCAGTAAAGGATTCACTCAGAGATTTGGATACTGAACGGAATATGACATCATGGACGAGCCTAGATTGATGAAAACGCACTTCATGTTTAGCCGGATGAACATTAACATCCACTTGGGTGGGATCCAACGTCAAAAAAAGCACAAAAGCAGGATGGGTATTGGGTTCAATTAGGCCTTCATAGGCTTGGCGAATTGCGTGATTAATGAGTTTATCTTTCATCACACGTCCATTTACATAAACATATTGCAAGTCACTTTGCATCCGGCTGGCACCAGCGGCGCTTAACCAACCAATAAGACGTATGCCTTCAAAACCGCTGTCGATAGCAATAGAATGATCAGCAAAATCACTACCACATACAGCTGAAATCCGTTTTATATGAGAGCGAGCCTCTTTAATTGCGGGGTATTTGCGAACGGTTTTACCATTGTGTTTAAGGCTCAATGCCACATCAAATCGACTCAAAGCAATACGTCGTATTACCTCATCAATATGATTAAACTCGGTTTTTTCAGCCCGTAAAAACTTACGCCTTGCCGGAGTATTAAAAAACAAATCCAGTACTTCAATACTGGTGCCTTTTGGATGAGCAGCTGGTTGCAATGTGACTTTCATTTCTCTGCCTTCTGCACAGGCTTGCCACGCTTGTGATTGTGCTTCAGGCTTTGAGGTTAGGGTTAGTCGCGATACTGAACTGATACTTGCTAGGGCTTCCCCTCGAAAACCAAGACTGCAAATATTCTCTAAATCATCTAACTTGGATATTTTACTGGTTGCATGACGGCTTAACGCCAACTCTAGTTCTTGCTGCGGGATCCCTTTGCCATTATCTCGAATAGCGATTCGTTTATGGCCACCTTTATCAATTTCAATTTCGACACTAGTTGCCCCCGCATCTAAGCAATTTTCAACTAACTCTTTGACCACAGAAGCCGGACGTTCAACCACTTCACCAGCGGCAATTTGGTTAGCAAGTTGTGGAGATAGAATTTGAATTGACACAGGTAACCTTTAAAAATTGGAGGGGCGGAAAACGATTTTGTTTAGGTGCTTGGAATGGTTAATACTTGACCTATTCTCACCGTATCATTACGCATATTATTCGCTTCTTTTATAGCGCTAATTCGAACTTTGTATCGTTGCGCTAATAATGACAAGGATTCACCACTTCGTACTTTGTGGGTTCGTTTTTCAGAGCGTGCATTGTTAGCCCATAGGGTACCATCGGGTGGCAGTTTCCGAAAATGCTGTTTAATGGCTGAAAAAACTGAACTCGCTAATTTTTGACGATGTTGATTCCAATTGAGATTTTTTTCTTCATTTGGGTTGGAAATAAATCCCACTTCCACAAGAATAGATGGAATATCAGGCGATGTTAACACCGCTAAACTTGCCGCCTGCGGGAGTTTTTTATGCAAACTTGTGACTTGTTTTAGCTCAGAAATTACCATTTTACTGATGTCATAACTGGTAGTTAATGAGTGATCCATGGACATATCTAACAAAGCTTGGGCTAGGTAGCGTTCACTTGCGGTATCTTGAATCACCTCTGCCGCCCCGCCTAACAACTCTGAATGGCGTTCAGTTCTTTCCATCCAGCGCCCTAACACTGAATTCGCCCTGCCCATTGATAACACCCAAACGGAGGCACCTTTGGGTTGTGGAGTTGTAAAAGCATCGGCATGAATGGATACAAAGAGGTCTGCTTTATTTTTACGCGCAATATCCGGACGTGCATTAGGAGAAATATAATAATCGCCTGTTCGGATTAATACAGCCCGTAAACCAGGTTCAGCATCAATCAATTTAGCTAACCTTTTACTGACACTAAGTGTAATATTTTTCTCGTAAGTTCCTGCGCGACCAACCGATCCAGGATCTTCTCCACCATGGCCTGCGTCAATAGCGATGATAATGTCGCGATCTCGAGTCGAGCTTTCAGAACTCATTACCACTTGTTGAGTTCTTTCGGATTGATCACTTAAATCTATCACTAGACGGTTTTTATAGGGAGCTGTTGGGGGTAATGCAAAGATTTCCGTATTCAACTTCCGTTTAAGTTCAAGCACAACCCTAACTGACGAGGGATCTTTGGCCGTGCTGTAACGTATTTTTTTAACTAAATTTGAAGATTTGGCTAACTTAGCCAGGTCAATCTTGCCTTTGGTATTGGCTAAATCAATAACTAAGCGCTCAGGATTGGAAAGGGTAAAGTAAGAATATTCAGGCTCTTGGGTTAGGTCTAATACCACACGCGTATTATCGGGAGATGGCCACATTCGTAATGCTTCAATGGCATTTTGTGCAAAACACAAATGACTGATTAGCAGCATCAAAATGCCACTCAATACTTGAACCTTCAGTCTAGATACACTTTTCATCATTATTATTTTTGTAATATCTCAACAATTTTTCGCCCGACTTCAGACTGGGACGCTAGATGGATGCGCCTTCCATCAGCTTCAAATTCTATACTAATCTCTAAATCAGCTGTTGCCAATAGACCAGCACCTTTATCAGGCCACTCAATCAAACAAATACAATCATCTGCAAAATAATCCCGAATTCCCATGTATTCAAGCTCTTCAGGATCGGCCAAACGGTACAAATCAAAATGAAACACTCGCCACGATGAAACTTCATATGGCTCGACAATAGTGTAAGTGGGACTTTTTACATTTCCCACATGCCCTAAACCATGCAAAAATCCGCGACTGAAAGAGGTTTTCCCAGCACCAAGATCTCCGGTTAAATAGATAACTAAGTGCTCAGTAGTGAGTTGCGCGATTTGTTTAGCAATATCGAGTGTAGCTGCCTCATCCGGCAAAAACTGGGTATATTTCATTTTCTGTTAACTAGTTGCCTTAAATAATCAAATAAATCGCTGGCAATCATACCACGTTGACCAAAGTTATCCGCCACTAAATCCGCTGCAGCAGAATGTATACAAGTACCAAATAAGCTAGCCTCAGGCGCTGTCATTCCTTGTGCCGCTAACGAACCCAATACACCCGACAATACATCTCCCATTCCAGCCGTAGACATACCTGGGTTTCCATTGGCACAAACATAGGTGGCTACCTGACTATGAACGATACTGCCTGCCCCTTTGAGAATACAATTACCGCCATAATTTTCTACCAACTTAGTCGCGGCAGCATAACGATCATCTTCTACGTTTTCGATACTAGTATCCAGTAGCCTTGCTGCTTCTGCACTATGGGGTGACATTATCAAATAGGATAAATTTAAAGCGTGTAATTGATGACTCAACAGATTTAACCCATCGGCATCAATTATAAGCGGTTTATCTTGGTGGATGAGATAACTAAATAGTTGATTAAAGGTTTCCTGACTCCAGGAAGTCTGCCCTAAGCCAGGCCCAAAAACGATACAATCTGCCCACTCTAACATCTGTAATAAGTTTTCACTGCTGGCCATTATTTCCGGCCGGCCTTGTACAATTGAAGAGGTTGAATTGGCATGGCAATAAACTTTCACCAATCCAGCTCCAGTTCGCATCGCGGCTTCGGCTGTCATACGAATAGCCCCAGCCATACCATTATTTCCGCCGATGCAAAGTAATTTACCATTGTTGCCTTTGTGACTATCTAAAGGCCGCGGGGCTAAGGGCGCAAAGTCAGCATATTCGATTAAGCGTGCTCGTGCTTTCATTAGGTGAGCGAAGCTTTCACCAATATTCAGCTGTTTGAAAATTAGATTGCCACACCTTTGTTTGCCATTGCCGGTGACAAGTCCAGTTTTAATACCAACAAAAGTAATAGTGGTATCAGCATTCACACAAGCCCCGAGTGTTACCCCAGTATTAGCATCAAGACCCGATGGAATATCAATAGATAATTTATGTGCACTGGATTGGTTAATACGCTGAATAACAGATTGATAAGAGGATGAAACTGCGCCTGATAAACCTGTGCCTAACAAACCATCCACGATCAGCTCAAAATGCTCGGTATCCACCAGCCGAATATCAGCTACTTCACCGCCATTGGCCAACCAACTTTGTTGCGCTAGTAATGCATCACCTGATAACTGCCGAGCCGGATCAACTGAGGCTAAGGACACCCTGTAGCCATCTGCGAGTAATAGACTGGCAGCAACATAACCGTCACCACCATTATTACCGGTTCCCACGGCAACTAGAATATTGGTTTGATGATCAAAATGAGTCTGGATCCAGTCAAATAACGTTTCTCCAGCTACTTGCATTACCTCATAAAGGGGAATCGACATCTGCTTAGCAGCTTCTAACTCTCCTTCTTTTACACACTGCGCTGTATATAGATTTTGTGATAACCTTTGTTCCGACAATTCTGCTTTTAAGGACCGCTGTGACACAATTATCTCCTCATTTTCTTAATACTTTAGCCAAAAATATCAAGGAGTGGGGCAAAGCGCTAGGTTTTCAACAAGTAGGAATCGCGGATACAGACTTGTCGCAACATCAAGCTCACCTTGAAAGCTGGTTAGATAAGGGCTTTAACGGTGAGATGCAGTTTTTCCAACGTAACCAAGAAAAACGTGCGGATCCCGCTAAGTTAGTAGAAGGCACTTTGCGATTAATTAGTGTGCGCATGGACTATTTGCCCCCAGACGCTAGTTTTGCAAAGGACTTAAAACAGTCTAAAACCGCTTATATAAGTCGTTACGCCGTGGGGCGTGATTATCATAAGTTGGTGCGTAATCGACTTAAAAAACTTGGAGAAAAAATACAGCAACAGTTTATTGATTTGGAATTTCGTCCATTCGTAGACTCAGCACCAGTGTTAGAACATGCTGTTGCTGAAAAAGCCGGAATTGGTTGGACAGGTAAACATTCATTAACCATCAATAAAGAAGCTGGCTCTTGGTTTTTCCTAGGAGAATTATTCGTCAACATTCCGCTGCCCATCGACCAACCTGTGGAAGAAAATTGCGGCAGTTGCAACGCCTGTTTGACCATATGCCCTACCCAAGCCATTGTCGAACCCTATGTTGTTGACGCTCGACGCTGTATTTCATACCTAACCATTGAATATGATGGAGTGATATCTGAAGAGCTGCGAGTCGCTATGGGCAACCGTATTTATGGTTGTGATGATTGCCAATTAATTTGCCCTTGGAATCGTTATGCCCAATTGACTGAGGAAAAAGACTTTTATGGTCGTAAAATGATCAAAGGAGAAGACTTAGTTAATTTGTTTTTATGGGATGAAACTCAATTCCTGGCTAACACCGAAGGCTCAGCCATCCGCCGAATTGGTTTTCAAAAGTGGCAGAGAAATTTAGCCATTGCCATGGGTAATGCCGAATTTGACCAACGCATTTTAGATGTGCTGCAAGCAGCATTGAACAATAGCAGTGAAATGGTTGCAAAACACATTCAATGGGCCATTAAGCAACAATGTGAACGACAACAAAACCTGTCATCCACCACCCAAACCTTGAGACTTAAACAACGTTTAATTAGGAGTGTAGAAAAGGGTTTGCCGCGCGACGCATAGGGAATAACTTGAGAGACTATTTATCCAAAAAAATATGAAAATAGGTTTTACCGTCTTTACTCGTTGTAGACGATGACGTCCCCGCATATTGCCACCAATCAGCGTCACGCATGGTAGAAAAAACCTTTCCCCAGTTTTGGTGCTCACCGGCATATTCACCTATCATCTGACAACGATTGTCATCGCAATCAAGGCGATGCAGATTAATTAAATCAGCCTCTTGGTGTAGCGCCAAAAAATCACTAATTTGATTTTGTGCGGTTAAGTTTGCTTTATTGACGGTGTAACCTTTCTCAAACTCTGTTTCTTGAGTTTGCTGTTGTTGACGGGTTAATTTCGAATGTTGAAATGCTTCGCCTAACTCAGCTAATTCCTTTGCCTGTTGTTGCAGCTGACTTTGCTGTGATGAAACAACACTTGAGTGAGTTTCAACCTGTATTTCGAGGTTTTCAGGTTTGCTTTTATTAGCGTTTATTTTATTGGCATCAATGGTGGACTCGGAGCTACCACCGTCGATTTCAATAATCACTTTTTTGATTATACCATCGGTTTGTAGTTGATTGCCGTTACCTTCAGCTTGAAGCGCGCCAAACCAATATCCAGCTACGAATATCAATACTGCGCCCAAGGACAACACTAACGGCGTTTTCACTATTTTGATGTTTGGTGATAAGGCTTACTGAATTTGTGTACAGCTTCCACGAATACACCGGCATTTTCAGGCGGTACATCTAAATGAATACCATGGCCAAGGTTAAATACATGACCAGGACCTTCACCAAATCCAGCCAAGATACTTTGTACTTCTTCTTCAATGCGCGGCGCTGGTGCATAAAGAATTGAAGGATCCATATTGCCTTGAAGGGCGACTCTGTCCCCAACTCGACGTTTTGCATCAGCAATATCAATGGTCCAGTCAAGTCCAACACCATCACACCCAGTGTCGGCAATTTTCTCTATCCAAGCTCCACCGTTTTTGGTGAATAATGTAACAGGAATTCGCTGTCCCTCATGTTCACGGATCAAGCCATCAACGATTTTGTGCATATATTGTAATGAAAACAATTGGTAATCTCTTGGAGTAAGAACACCTCCCCAAGTATCAAACACCATAACCGATTGTGCACCTGCTTTAATTTGCGCATTAAGGTACAAAATTACCGAGTCTGCGAGTTTATCTAACAACAAATGCAATGATTTAGGATCGGCAAAAGCCATTTTTTTGATTTTAGTAAATGCTTTGCTTGCTCCGCCTTCAACCATATAGGTGGCTAGTGTCCAGGGACTGCCAGAGAAACCAATTAAAGGTACTTCTCCTTTCAGGTTGCGTCGAATAGTGCGTACCGCATTCATTACATATCCCAATTCATCTTCAGGATCTAGAATGGGTAACGCCTTAATTTCCGCATAACTTGACAACGGATGCTTAAATTTAGGCCCCTCTCCCGCTTCAAAATACAAACCCAAGCCCATAGCGTCTGGAATCGTTAGAATATCGGAAAACAAAATAGCGGCATCTAAATCAAAGCGACGTAAAGGTTGTAAGGTTACTTCGCAAGCCAACTCTGCGTTTTTACAAAGTGACATGAAATCGCCAGCCTCTGCACGAGTCGCTTTATATTCAGGTAAATAGCGACCTGCTTGACGCATCATCCATACGGGAGTGACGTCGACGGGTTGACGGAGCAAGGCGCGTAGATAGCGATCGTTTTTTAACTGCATGATTTATCCGTTGTATAAAGGAGTTTATTAAAACCGACAGGCATCTATATTAAGCCGGTGAATAACCCACTAATTTTAAAATTGCGGCATAGTTTAGTAAAAAAGTGGTCTGGAGGGTATATTTATTGGTTTTTAGTTTTTAAAATTATTTTTTATAACGATTTTTGAAAAAAAACCTTGATTTACGTTATCGCCATTTGGTATAAAACAATAGCTTTAAAACTTATAAAGATTAAGAAGCTCGCTTGACGAGACCTCTACGCTAAACATTGTAACCCTGCTCTGGCAGGGTTTTTTATTGTCTGTAATTTATTTTTCTTGCTGCGCTATCTGTCGCAAGGTTTCTTCAATTAATTGGCCAGCAATAGATATTTTCGGTGGAATGACGGGTAAATTATCCGGTTCATACCAATGGGCCTCTATAATTTCATCCCCATCAACTTCAATCTCGCCACTGTCATGCTCAGCTAAATAGCCCATCATTAGAGAATGTGGGAATGGCCAAGGTTGACTGCCAAAATACTCAAGATTCTTAATTTTAACCCCAACCTCCTCGAATACTTCTCGGTGAACGGCTTGTTCTAGGCTTTCGCCACTTTCCACAAACCCCGCTAGGGTAGAAAACATTTTACGGTCTTTATGTGCCCGACCTTGTGCTAATAAAATCTTATTGCCTTTACGTATAGCAACAATGATACATGGCGAAACTCGAGGATAGCAGCGGTGGTTACAATTATAGCAGTGGGTGGCCATTTCCCACTTCACTTGCTGCATGGCGCTTCCGCATTGTCCGCAATAACGATGAGTGCGTCGAAACAGTATCCACTGCCACGCACGAGCGACTGTCTGAAACAACGAGAAATTATTGCCCAAGTAAATTCCACGCAAACTCATTGTTTCGTAATCATCAATAACCAGTTGTTCATTTCCCACATCAACAGCTAAACATGGGGTGCCGTCAAACTCACCTAATGAAATGATTTGATCATCATAGTGGTGAATCATCGCCAGATCCTGCCAAGTTGCCTTAAGCAACTCCTGCTGTTCCTTATTTGCGACAATCCTGTCCCCCATAAAAATGATCCACTGAACTTCAGTATTAACGCCGATTTCTTTTATATTTATTAGCATAAGTCACACACATGTCGTCTATAAGAGACACCAAAACACGGTATTGAGTACCACTATTTGAGGTCAGATTGATTAAATTAGTTTAACACGATTTCCCCTTATTCTTGAAAGGCGGATGTTACTATTGATCTGCGTCAATAGACTAAAGCATAGTTTAGTTAAACTAATGGTGATGATATACTAAGCTGAATATAAAAAGCGCTCTTTTAAGGATTCGCAATGTTGACCAAAGTCGAACTCGCTAAACAAAAATGGAGTGGCTACCACAAATCTGTTGATATTTGGTTGCTAGAGCGACAAAAATTGTTGGTTCAATATTGTCAATTGGCGGGTTTACCTCCTTTTGAGAAAAAATCCTCTGGTTTGCCGGAAGTAAGTGACATTAGATTGTTTTGTGAAACCTTAGTAGACTATGTGTCAACTGGTCATTTTGAGGTTTACGACAAATTAGCGTCTGACCCTAAACAGAATAATGATGACCAAAGCCTTGAAAAATCTGTTTTTCCTCGCATATCAGAAACAACAGAAGAGGCTCTAGCCTTTAACGATTTATTTGCAGAAGTTTCTTCAGATAACGATTTGGCTAATTTTGACGAAAAACTTTCGTTGCTGGGTCAACAACTAGAAGCACGATTTGAATTGGAAGATCAGTTGCTTCATTCTCTGAATAACCAGAGTTGAAAAGGAAATATTTAGCAATAATGAATATCGATGCGCAATTATCTAGAGCTAGAGAATACTGTGAAGGGAAAGGTGCTCGATTCACAAACCTTAGAGAAAAAGTATATGAATTACTGTTAAGTAAAAGTAGTTCAGTCGGGGCTTATGAATTGTTAGACGAGCTTAAAGTAACTGAAAGCGGAGCCAAGCCTGCTACTGTTTATCGTAGTTTAGACTTTCTACTCGAATTTGGTCTTGTTCATAGACTAGAATCAACCAATGCATTTGTAGCTTGCCATCATTTTGATTGTAGCCATCCGGTACAATTCTTAATTTGTGACAATTGTGGGTTGGTGAAAGAGATTCAGTCAGAAGGATTGAAAGAGACATTAGACAAACAAGCTAAGTCTGTAGGGTTCAAAGTCAGTAAACAAACAATTGAAGCCCATGGAACCTGTGCACTCTGCCAATAAATATCCGTTCCAATCACTTTTAGTTTAGCTTGCAACTTAGTTAGATTGATAAGGCTGAATTTGTTGAGCCATCAGCAATGATTGTAAAATTAAAAATACAACCAACAAGTTTAGGATACAAGGTTTTTAAGTATGGGTTTGAAAGTGCTAAACGCTAGCGGTAAAATCCCGCCGGTAAAAATAATTCGGTAGGTTTGCTTTGCCCTCACCTATTGTAGTTTGTGTTAAAATCCATACAATTAGCCGCCTAGCAGAAGACATCAACTAGAATAGTCGAATACGCTAGGCTAATAAAGACATATTTAAACGTATGTTTTAATAATTAGTGTCGCAATGTGGATACAGAAAAGAATAACAATAAGAGTTAAAGCTAGAGGGTTTCATTTGATTACAAAGGAAATTCTCGATCAACTTCCTGAAATAAGAGAAGTGGACATAGGTATGCTGAATTTATTCATTCAACACACCAGTGCAAGCTTAACCATTAATGAAAATGCAGACCCTACGGTAAGAATTGATCTTGAAACTCAAATAAACCGTATGATCCCTGAAGGTTCGGAACACTATTTGCATAACATCGAAGGTGACGATGATATGCCAGCACATATTAAAGCGAGTATTTTTGGTAACAATTTAAATATTCCAATTGACGCTGGCAAGCTAGCAATGGGGACTTGGCAAGGCATATACTTAGGTGAGCACCGAGACCATGGTACACAAAGAGTTATAGTGGCGACACTTCAAGGACTCGACAAAAACGTGTAAAAACGACTGTTTTACGCGTAAAAATGAAAATAATTTGAATATTTTACTTTTAATTTAGATAACCACTACACACGGGATGGAAACATGAAAAAATCATTGATTGCAGCAAGTCTTTTAGCTGCTATTTCAAGTAACGCTTTCGCAGCTGAAGATTCTTCAGACAAGTATTGGATCGGCGGCTTTACTGAGATTTATAAGCCAGATGAAGAGAAGAGTTTCGACTTTACTTCATTCGATGCTGGCCTAGGACTAGGTGCTGAAGTTGGTGTAAGAGAAAGTGAGCACTGGGGTGGCCGTTTTGAAATTGCTAAAGTTAGCTTAGAAAGCGATGCTGACCTAGTAGATGATAGCGCAACTCGTTTCGGTGTTGATGCTATGTACTTCCTAGAAGATGACCTTATGTATATCTTCGGTGGTCTTAAGCACATCGATATGGTTGATTCTGGTAGCATGGCTAACCTTGGTCTTGGTAAACACTGGGATCTTTCTGAAAAAGTTAAACTAGTTACAGAAATTGCTGCTTACCATGATTTTGGTCAAGCATATAATGATGTAAGCGCTAAATTAGGTTTGGCTTACACATTTGGTTCAACTGGTCCTAAAGCTCCTGGCGATGCTGACCAAGACGGCGTTAATGATAACCTTGACCAATGTCCTGATACAGCAATTGGTGCTCGCGTAGATAGCACAGGTTGTAGCATCGACACTGACGCTGACGGCGTATTAAACGACATCGACCAATGTCCAAATACTCCAGCTGGCACGCCTGTGGGCGCTAAAGGTTGTAGTTTAGCACTTGATAGTGACCAAGATGGTGTTCTTGATAACGTAGATCAGTGTGCAAACACGCCACTTACAGATAAAGTTGATGCAACTGGCTGTAGTATTTTTGAAGAAGTAGAAGTTCGTGAAACTCTAGAAGTATTGTTCGCGAATAATAGTAGTGTTATTCAAAATCCTGATGCGGCTAAATTCCAAGAATTTGCTGACTTCATGAAACGTTTCCCGAATACACAAACTGCAATTGAAGGTCATGCTTCAGCTCCAGGTAATGCTGACTACAACATGATGATTTCTCTTAAGCGTGCTAAAGCAGTAAGAACTTTACTTATCGAAAAGTACGGTATTGCAGCTGACAGATTGAGCGCTGAAGGTTTCGGTGAAACTCAATTGTTAGACACAAGCAATACAGCAGCGGCACATAAAGTGAACCGTCGTATTGAAGCTGTAGTAACAGCTACTAAGAAAGAAAAAGTATTACGTTAATAGGTAATAGTTATATTGAAAAACGGCCTTAGGGCCGTTTTTTTATGCCTGAAATTCAATAATTTGAGGTGATAGTGTAAACCCCGGGGCTAAAGCACCCGCCTACAGAAAGACCACAAGAAAATACGCCCCATAGCATGGGCTTTAGCCCATTGAAAAACCAAAAGAAAATCCCCCCTGTAGCATGGGCTTCAGCCCATAGAAAAACCTCAAGAAAATCCTCCCTGTAGCATGGGCTTTAGCCCATGGAAAAACCACAAGAAAGTCCTCCCTGTAGCATGGGCTTTAGCCCATGGAAAAACCACAAGAAAATCCCCCTGTAGCATGGGCTTCAGCCCATGGAAAAATCACAAGAAAATACGCCCCGTAGCATGGGCTTTAGCCCATGGAAAAACCACAAGAAAATCCCCCCGTAACATGGGCTTTAGCCCATGGGAGAAAACAGAAGATTAAACAAGATGTGCCACGGGATCTCTCCCGTGAATAGCAGATTATGCCACCCTATTCGTCAGAATAAGCAGGGCCAGCATAATTGTCGAAGCGGGAAAATTGACCTTGGAATGTTAGCCGTACTGTGCCGATTGGGCCATTACGCTGTTTACCTAGAATAATCTCAGAGATGCCTTTTAGATCGGTGTTTTCGTTATACACTTCATCACGGTAAATAAACATAATCAAATCTGCATCCTGCTCGATAGAACCAGATTCACGTAAGTCTGAGTTAATTGGACGCTTGTCCGCCCGTTGCTCCAAACTACGGTTTAGCTGTGAAAGAGCAACTACTGGTACATTCAATTCTTTGGCTAGGGCTTTTAGTGAGCGGGAGATTTCAGCTATCTCTAAGGTACGATTATCACTTAACGATGGCACTCGCATTAGCTGAAGGTAATCAATCATTATCATACTGATACCATCACGTTCCCGGGCTAGTTTACGGGCACGAGTGCGCACTTCCATTGGCGTAAGACCGGAAGAATCATCAACAAAAAGGTTATCTTTATCTTTCAACATTGCCATTGTGTTGGAGATTCTGGCCCAGTCCTCATCATCGAGCTGTGCGGTACGAATCTTGGTCTGATCAACACGACTCAGGGATGCTAACATCCTCATCATGATTTGTTCAGCAGGCATCTCTAGGGAAAAGACTAATACCGGCTTTTCTTCCAACAACATGGCGTTTTCGCACAGGTTCATGGCAAAGGTTGTTTTTCCCATGGAAGGACGAGCCGCGACAATAATTAAATCAGAACCTTGAAGTCCGCTGGTCTTTTTATCTAAATCAGTATAACCGGTGGATACCCCAGTCACTTCTTTATTGGTTTTAATTAAAGCTTCAAGACGATCTATTGTCTGTCCTAAGACAGACTCAACATCTTTAGGTCCCTCGTTGTTCCCCATGCGCTTTTCAGCAATTTGGAAAACTTGTGTTTCCGCAAGATCGAGGATCTCACTACTGTCACGACCTTCAGGGTTATAACCCACATCGGCAATTGAATGAGCAACACCGATCAATTCTCGAGTGATTGCCCGTTCTTTAATAATTTCTGCATAAGCTACTACGTTAGCAGCACTGGGAGTGTTTTGTGCTAGTTCGCCCAAATAGGTAAACCCGCCAGCTTCCTCGAGTTCGTCATGACTCTCTAATTCTTCAGAAACAGTAATAATATCAACAGGTTTGTTAGCAGATAATAAACGCACAATACTACGAAAAATAGTACGGTGAGAGCGGTTGTAAAAATCTTCTTCTACTACCACTTCTGCCACCTTGTCCCAGGAATCAGGGGCAATCAGCATACTCCCTAGCACTGATTGCTCAGCTTCCATGGAATGTGGTGGAATTTTCAGTTTCTCAACTTTATCGTCTCTGTTTTTATCCGGAACGGCTTTCACAACACTTAAATCTTTTAATAATGGGTCGAGTATTATGCGCTAAGATTGATATTGCATCAAAGTCTATCGTAAAAAATTTATTGGTAAACTTAGGTTTTTAATTGGATTAGTTGAGTCGGTTTGGGGGTGTAAAGATTGCTTATCTCCATGGGCTGAAGCCCATGCTACAGATACAACCGCATAGCCCCGCAATTTATCTCGGACATCCATGGCCTGAAGGCCATGGACAAGGGTTATTTTTTGTCGACTTTAATTCTACCGCTAACGGTGGATACCTTAACTTGGCCATTTCCACCGTTGTGGGAAAACTCAAGCCAACGACTTGGGCCATATTTGGCTTTATGTTCTTTATCTTTGCTAATTTTATTTGTTATTTTACCGCCAGCATGTCCTTGCAAGTCGAAGCGTGCAGAAATATCTGATTGGAAATATAAACTTATACTACCGCCAACACTGGTGGCCCGTACATCTCCTTGAGGGGCGAGCTCTAAACTGGCATCTACACTTCCATTTACTGTGTTTAAGTTTAAATGCTCAACTTTTCCTAAGGTTAACTCAATATCACCATTGACTGTCTCTGCTTTCACTTCAGGAGTATCTAATGAAACATTAATGTCTCCATTAACAGATTCATAAGTGGCTTCGCTAGCAGTCGAATCACGGTCTTTAATGTCACCATTTACCGTTTGAATTTTGATATTCCCTTGCAACGAGTGGGCTTCCACATCGCCATTGACTGCCTCTATTCTCAAGCGTCCAGAAAGATTCGAAACGTCTATTCCACCGTTAACCGTGTCGATATCAGCACTACCTCGAACCTCTGTAACCTCCACATTTGCATTAGTTGAGTTGTAATTTATATGACTGTTAAAAGGGACGTATATTTCCAAATCGTCACCATCATCGGAGTTCCAGTTCCAACCATTTCGTTTACTGTTGACCTTTACTTTGATGATGACTTCATTTCCATCGCGTTCAAAAATAAACTTCTCAGTACGACCCCCGAGTTCGCCAACGACTCGAACCTCATTATTCGCCCAACCAGTAATGTTTGCGTAGCCGCCAAGATGCTCTATTTGCACATAACCGTTGTTATCTGCTTTCAATGATTGGTCAACTTTCTCACCTGCGAAGGTAAAGGAGCTCACCATGCACAACCCGACACTAAAAAATAGTTGTTTCATTTTCTTACCCTTAATGACATTCGCTAAAGCGAATTGATGGTATTTTTTAACTTTCGAATTTTTACTCAAAGGTATATTCATTAAATTTGTCTCCATTTAGGAGAGTGAACCCGTTCAATTAAATCAATCTGTTGTTGATGAACATTTTGCAACATCTTCAACAAGGCTATGTTGTTTGAATCATGCTCCAGCGCAGCTTTAATGGCATCCGCAGCTTCATCCAGTTCGGTTAACTGCTTTTGCCAGTTTTCTGTCAAAGCGGGTTGATCCTGAAACTTTACCAACAATGCGTCTTTTTGGGCTTTATGCTGACTACTCAAGGCCGCAACCAAATCTTGTCCTGTTATTTGCTCGGTAGCCGGCTGCAAAGAAAACCAGCTAAGAACGCAGACAAGGGCAAAAGAAGCGGCAATTGCAATCATCTTGAAACTTGACTCAGTATTGGCTTTTTTATTCTGCTCATTAGGCGCAGCCTCTTCGGCTAACGCAATTTCAATACCCGCCCATAAATCCCTTTCAGGTTGTCTTTCATTACTCAGGGCATCTATTTGCACACGCAAATCTTTATCGAAATCTCTTTTATTCATAACCCATCCACTCCTTTAACAAATGTTTAGCACGGTGAAACTGTGCTTTACTGGAGCCAACTGCCATATTCATCATGCTTGCAATATCCTCATGGCGGTAACCTTCTATTGCATGCAATACAAAAACAATTCTTGCCCGTTCTGGCAATCTCGCGACATGGCGCTCTAATTCACTTAGGTCAGTAGATTGCTCAGCTGCATAAAAGTTTGCCTCTGAGTCTTCAATATTAAACATACGCTTGACCCAGCCTCGCTGCTTACGTAAATATGAAATGGTAATGTTAGAAGTGACAGTATGTAACCAAGTTGAAAACTTACTATCCCCTTTGTAATTACCAATCTTACGCCACAGCTGAATGAAGACTTCTTGCGCAGCATCTTCTGCTAATGACTTATCACTAGTGAGCCGATAGCACAGCCCATATACCTGACCAATATAGGTTTGATATAGACGGTGATATGCATTTTTGTCGCCCTGTTGTACTGCTTTTATCAGGTCACGTTCTGATTTATCTTCAAACGTGCGCTGTGCAGAAACAACGTTTCCATGTGTATTCAATATTTTTATCGGTTTTTATATTGTGTTAAAGAGTTAGTCGCAGAGTAGATCAGAAAGGTTTAAACCACCAATTTAAAATTTTTAATTCCCTGAAAGCATTCCCTCAAACAACTGATATTCATATGATTATTTTAAAAATAAATCCAAATATTCTTACATTAACTTGATTATCATAGGTATTTGCTGCTCAAGAATTAATTTTCTAACCATTCGTAAAATAGTCGTCTACAATTTTAATTCATATAAATAGGGTAAAAAGGTAAATCAATAATGAATATGGAAATAAGCCCCTTTAAACACATTTTAGTTGTGCTGCACGCCAATGAAGATCCATCAATCCCCTTAGCTAGGGCAACACGATTGTGCAGAGCCTATGCTGGAAAGATGAGTGTGTTTGTTTCCCTCCATAACCTTTTTTATCCTAAGGCCAATGTTGACTTAGCAGACAATTTGCAAGAAATTGTCGACCACCAGAAAAGTACGATTATCGAGATATTGACAAGGTGGGAAGCCACTGAGTTTGTTGAGGATATCTTTTTGTCTTGGCAGCAGAAACCGTCTTTAGCAATTGAGAAATTATTAACACAAAAAACCTTTAATCTAATTTTAAAAGCACCTTATCTGCAAAGTGACTTTAAACGTCTATTTTTAAGCGGGTTGGATCATTATTTTGTAGCAAACTGTCCGTTGCCTGTGTGGATGGTTAAACCAAGACTTTGGGACAAACAACTTGAAGTTCTAGCCTGCGTAGATATTAAAGATGATGATTTCGACAATCACTTACTAAATCGCAAAATTTTGGCGGTTAGTGACAGACTATCTCAAACTATTGGTGCACAAATGCACGTGATCGATTGTTACGACGGAGAAATAGGTACGTTACATATCGACTTTAATAAACAACGGGGGTTTAAACGAGAAGCAACTTTAAAACAGAAACATCAGGAAAAATTAAAACTCTATATCCAAGAGTATTCCCTAGCCGAGGATGTACTTCATTCCGTAGAAGGTATTCCAGATGAAGTCGTCCCCGAAAAGGCGGCTCTTTTAAATGCCGAAGTGGCAGTGATTGGAAATAATGAAGACAAGCACTTTTTCGACAAGATGTTTGGCGATACTGCAATGACACTGACGGAATCCATGCCCTGTGATATTTTAGTTTTGAAGCCAGACTAACCTAAAAGTCACTCCCCCCTTACTAAAGTATAATCAAATACACCTAATCCACAGAAACTATCCTCAAGGAATATGCTATATTACGCCGGATTTTTCTGTCGAAGGTTTATTTAGAGTCTAATTTTTTTACACTCCCTCCAGAAAAATCAACTAAACGGAATTATTTTTTATAAAATACATAGACTTAAAATTAGGCATTATTTTTGCTTATTCTAGTTTTTTTGTAATAGCTCAACTATTAGTTATTAAATTGTTTTAAGCGTATTTGTATGGCGTAAATATCCATTTAAATTTGAGGAAGTAGTACATTGAAATTTATGAAGTCGTTATTTGCTTTTGCCGTATTAGCCACTATTTCAGGCGTCGCGACAGCCACTAGTGGAACTATTGGTCAGTATAACCTTTTATTGTTAGGTGATTATAATTTCAGCGGTGGGGATGTCCAAGGACAAACATTTATCGGTGGTGATTTAAATTCATCTAACCCTGTTGAGTTTGGTAGTCGTCTGGCTAATACCGACACTGCTATTGATGCCGTTACTATTGTAGGCGACATTAATGCTAGTCGTGTTCGTGTACTGCGCGATAATAATCTAGTCTATGGTGGTAATCTTAACGGGACGGCCATCGAACTAAATGACGGAGATGATGGCCAGTTAATTTATGATCCTTCATTGACAGTCTCCGATATACAAACTGAATTATACGCGGATACCGCTTATTTTGCCGGCTTAACCAGTACTGGTAGCTTTTCGAGTGGCAACTTTAATTACACAGGCACTAGTGACATAGCTGTTTTTGATGTGTCTGCTGCCGACGTTTTTGCGCAAAACAGTAGTTTATCGATGAATTGGGGAAGTGCAGAAACCGTAATTATTAATGTATCAGGTACTGACATTAATATTGGAGGCGGGGTTAACTTAAACAACGGTTTTAATGGCGATGCAGCATTTTCAAATATTGTCTGGAATTTCTTTGAAGCGACGAATATCGATTTTAATGGGTTAGCGTCTAAAGGTTCCGTTTTAGCACCTTATGCGGATACCAGTGGTGGAGCATCTTTTGATGGTTCATTCGCTGCTGTATCATACACAGGTGCTAGAGAGTTCCACGATTATACATTCAATTACACCCCGCCATTAGCGACTAAGGTAGCAGAACCTTCTTTATTCGGTTTAATGTTGTTGTCGGGCTTACTAGTTATTAGAAAACGAAGAATTAAAGCGTAAATACTTTGTGTTACTAAGAGCCCGTTTAGATAACGGGCTTTTTTATATCTTGCGTATACTCTTTCGGGTTTTTAAATTATCTAGTTCAAGGTATATTAAACTCAGCATTTTTCGTACAAATAACCCCTTGGCTGCCCATTGCCAGTGCCAGAGATCCCATGAAAAGACATCATTTAAAATTCCTTTATGAGAAACTTAATTACATCGTTTTAGTTTCCGCTTGTTGCTTCACTCAAATTGTTAGTGCAAACAACTCAGATTACGAAAAAGCCCTTGCTAACTATGCACAAGGACAATACGAAGAAGCCTACATACACGTTAAAAATACCCTGCAAAAGAATCCAAATGATTTGTCTGCCAAAATTTTACTAAGTAAATTGCTGGTAAAAAACAAACTCTATGAAGATGCAGAAAAAGAGATTAGTGAAGCCATAACTGCTCGTGTTGATATTAATCTAGTGTTTGCGGATTGGGCAGAAACATTACTTAATTTAAAAAAGTACAAACAACTAGTTGAGCTCGACTACTCTGGAAGGTTATCCAAAGAAAACCAAATGGAATGGAACGCCTATCAAGCTGCAGCTTGTATTAATTTGCTAGATTACCAGTGCTCCAATCAGCTTTATCAACAAAACCTAAACATTGATAACTCGCATATTGCGTCTATTAATGGCTTGGTGACCATAGCCTTGATTGAGAAAAACTACCCGCAAGTTGAAAAGTTAATCGATAGAGCTATGGCTGTATCCTCTGAAAACGCCGAAACCTGGCGCTTGAAAGGGCAACTAGCACGTGCTCAAGGAAATATTAATCAAGCCATAACATTCTTGAATAAAGCCCTTGAAATAAATCCTACAGAGCCAGCAATAGCACGAAACTTGGTTGACGCATATATTGCCAGTAACGACCTTGATAAAGCGTTTTCTCTATCCGATAAGTTATTAGTAGAATCACCCAATGACTTGTATGTGCAATTTGCGCGGAATTGGTTAGCCGTTAAAACCGCCAATGAAAGTGATGGCTATAAGCAAATGCAAGTATTGGCAAATCGACTTAACGGCTTACCTAGATATTTGATTGATGAGTATCCAACCTTTTCTTATTTACGCGGCACAGTTTCATTTTTACTTGGGCAATACCAAAGCGCTAGAGACGACTTAGCAGAATACAACTTACGTTCCGGTGGAGAGTTTCAATCTGCCTACCTATTAGCAAAAACCTACTCCGCCCTTTACGACTTTGATGCTGCATTAGAAGTATTTGAAAAGTATCAGCGACAAACATTCAACAACCTTTCTCAGTCTTTGTTTTTAGGCGGCTTATATTTAGTTAACCATAAGCCTCATAGAGCAGTGGCTTTATTGGAAAGGCTAGAAGACGATTTTTCTGAACAGGTGGAATATAAACTATTTGCTGTTCAAGTAGCCATTGCGCGCGGTAAAAGCGAGCTCGCCTTAGCGGACTTAGACCGTTTGTTGACTGCCTATCCGGAAAACAAAAAAGTTCTTGTGGAACACTGCATGGTAAATATGGAGGCAAAGCGTCTTAATCTAGCAAATATCAGCTTAGCTAAACTCAAAGATTTAATGCCCAACGATGTTGATGTTAAAAACCTGAATACCGCAATGCTTATCATGCAGGGCCAAGATTTGCAGGCTATGGATGCTATCGAAAATGTGCTGACTCAGAACCCTGAATCTTATTCAGCACTATACAACCTTGCAACGGTGCAAACCCGCTTGAAAAAATACCCAGAAGCACTGCTGACATTAGAGAAGTTGCTCGATATCAATACCAGCGATATTGCGGTTAAACTTAGACTCGCCAGAATTAATTTAGCAATGTTTAATACGGATAAAGCAACAAACCTTTATCAATCAATACTAAAGCAAGATATAAACAATTTACAGGCAATGGAAGGCTTACTGCAAATAAACGAGACTCAGGGGAAATACACTCCAGCGCTGCGATTAGCACAAAGCCTGCAACGCTTACAGCCTCGTTATGCTCTTTACGTATTGAAAGAAGCACAGCTATTGATAAAGTTAAAAGACAAAGACAAAGCCTTAAGAGCTATTAAAAAATATGACAGCCTGATTGAAAAAACAGCCTTTAACTTGTTAGCGTTAAGTCAATTATATTTAGCTGTAAATGAAGAAGCCAAAGCCTTGGTAGCAATCGAGCAAGCTCATAAATTAAAACCGACAGACATAGACTTACACTTACAGTGGGTGTCTCAACTTATCACTCAAAATGAGCTTATTGAAGCCGAAAAACAACTTAAGGTCTTGGCTCAAAGCACGCCAAATAATCCTGATGTATTGTTGAAGTTTGGTGAGTTGAATGATGCAAAAAAACAGTACGATATTGCCAAACAGTACTATTTGAAAATAATAGAAATAGATGACCAATATGAATTAGCCCTTGCCAAACTTTATGCTCATGTTGCCAATGGATTATCAAAGAACGAATTTTTAACGACAATTAACCGCATAGTAAACACTTACCCTAGTCGCTACTTCCCTCGCAGTTTGTTAGCCCAGTACCACTTTTACTATGGACAAGCTTCTATCGCTATCGAACAATATGAGTACATTCTAGTTAACAATAATATGCCGAATAAAGCGGCTCTGCTCAATCGCTTAGCATATTTATACTTACCCACAGATTTAAACAAAAGTGCAGATTACTCTTTTCAAGCCATGGAACTCGACAGTACCAATGTCAACATTCTGAGCAACTACGGTTGGATACTAGCCAAGCAGGGCAATTATGAACAAAGCATCACCGTACTTCGAAACGCCATGACAAGAGATGCCAGCAACCCAAACCTTAAATATCATCTCGCCTTCACCTTAGCGAAGTTAAATAAAACCAAACAAGCAGTGAGGCTATTGAACGAAATTTTAGATTCGAAGGTGTATTTCACCGAAAAAGCGAATGCAGAAGAACTACTAACAGAATTAAACGAAGTTTGATATTTGTAGAACGGGCTTTAGCCCGTTGGAAACACACCTTAACCCATGGGCTGAAGCCCATGCTACATATCTAAAACCAAACCTATCACGCTGGAAAATAACTGTAGGACGGGCTTTAGCCCGTTGAAAACACACCTTACCCCATGGGCTGAAGCCCATGCTACATATATAAAACCACGCCAAAATACCTGTAGGACGGGCTTTAGCCCGTTGGGGGGATTTTTCTTTGGGCATAAAAAAACCTCGCCGGAGCGAGGTTTTTAAGTCTATAAATCTAAGATTTATGCTTCTTGGATGATAACCAATTTAACAGTGGTCATTACATCTGAGTGCAACTGTAAGTCAATTTCAAACTCGCCAGTTTCACGCAAAGTACCAGTAGGCAATTTCACTTCAGATTTAGCAACTTCAACGCCAGCAGCAGTGATTGCATCAGCAATATCACGAGTACCAACTGAACCGAAAAGCTTACCTTCTTCACCAGCTGGAGAAGCAATAGTTACTTCACCAAGCTCAGTGACTTTAGCAGCGCGAGCTTCAGCAGCAGCTAAAGTTGCTGCAATGCTTGCTTCTAGTTCAGCACGTTGTGCTTCAAACTTTTCTACATTTGCTTTAGTTGCAGGAACTGCTTTTTTCTGAGGAAAAAGGAAGTTACGTGCATATCCTGATTTTACAGTGACAGTGTCACCCAAGCCGCCCAGGTTGGCGATCTTGTCTAGTAGAATGATTTCCATCTTTGCTACCTCTTAATTACGCCAACGATTACTTGTGAGAATCAGTATATGGAAGCAATGCTAGGAAGCGCGCGCGCTTGATAGCAGTTGACAACTGACGCTGATATTTAGCGCTAGTTCCAGTGATACGGCTTGGTACGATTTTACCACTTTCAGTGATATAGTTTTTCAGCAAAGCGATGTCTTTATAATCGATCTGGACAACACCTTCAGCTGAGAAACGGCAAAATTTACGACGTCTAAAAAAACGAGCCATTGTCTGTCTCCTTATGCTTTGTCTTCAGTGCTAGCAGACTCTACAGCTGCAGCAGGTGCTTCTTCTTGCTTTTCAGTGCGTTCCTGACGACGGTCGTCACGACGATCATCACGACGCTCTTCTTTCGCCATTGGAGACTGTTCAGTTTCAGCTCCTTTGGTACGCATAACAAGGTTACGCAGAACAATATCATTAAAACGGAAAGCAGTTTCTAGCTCTTCAATTGCTTCTGCAGTCGCTTCAGCATTGATTAGTACGTAGTGTGCTTTATGCAATTTTTCGATTGGGTATGCCAATTGACGGCGGCCCCAGTCTTCTAAACGGTGGATTGTTCCGCCGTCGTTCGTGATGATTCCGGTATAACGTTCAATCATACCTGGAACTTGTTCACTTTGGTCAGGGTGGACCATAAACACGATTTCGTAATGACGCATTGTTGCTCCTTACGGTTGTAGCCTCTTACAGCTCAGCTAAACTGTGTTGAGACAAGGAACTAAAGGTGATAGCTGATTTAAGCGCGCGAATTGTATATAAAGCCGACACTTAAGGCAACACTTATTTCATAAGAAAGTGATGGGGGTTATGCCGCCATCACTTTTGTCCTTAAAGCCGATTCAATTACGCTGCAATTAGTCCCTATGCGATTTGTCTATTAAATTGTCGATGACATCTTGTGCGCTATAGGCTTCTTCGTTAAGTTTCACCCCTTTACCCATGCGAATATCTAAAATAGTGTGAACTTCTTTACGTTCATTACCAGACCCAGCAGCGATAGTCATATCAATCTCCGTCGACGGACGATGGTAGCTATTACAGGTAAGCAATCCACAGTCACGCTCGAGGTGTCGTTGATGACTCACTCCCAACGAGGATGCAGGTTGGTAGGCTTCAGACTCCACAAAGGTCTCTTTGCTGGTTACCACAAACCAATCATAACCTTGCTGCTGAGTTAATTGAGCTGATCTCAGTAGCGCAAAGTCTGACGCATCGGCGACACTTCTGGAATAACTTTTGAACTGCACTCGGTAACGGTCATCTGTAATTTTTTGTTCACTGTAACCAACTGAACCGTTTTGTGCGGCACGATAATCAGGTTTTGAAGCACAGCCTGATAACAAAAGTACGATTGATAAAAACATCATGATAGATTTCATATTTCACCTCTTTTGGATTAAACCAATTTTGTCTGTATTTATTTATTCACTAACCAATTATTGGCAATAGCTTGCTGCTCTTGGGTTTTGTCCATAGCTGAACCGTCTATAAGTTGATCAATTACTGCATCTAACTCCTGCTCACTTGAGGCAGTTTGATAATCCTCGCTATTCCCTTGCCCAGAATTAGAATGTTGTGCTTCGATATGCCAACCAGTAGCTTGTTTGCAGGCGATACTGGTACTGCTATTTTCATCTGTAGCCATTTGATATTGACGACACAACTGCCCTTGGTGATTAGCAAAACTAAGTTGAGTTTTCACCGCTAAGCCATTCTCAGTAAACGTGGTTTGGCCACTGACTGTGGTATCTAAAATACCGGCAATCTCCGTTGAAACACTTGAGTTTGGCGTTTCTTGATTCAGGGTTAATAAACCAACAGCAGCAACCAAGGCCACCCCAGCCGCAATCGAATAAGGTAATTTGAAAGCCGGTTTATGCTTTTTCCATTTAGACATCTGAACAACATTGTCTTGCACGGGTTGCGCACCAGAACCTTGTTTAGCATCTATTTGCTGGGCCAGTTCAGTTAATCTTTGCGGCACTGGTTGTTGGTCAATTTGCTGAGCATTTTCAACTACCCACTGATCAACCTGGGATAATTGTGCCAAGCGCATGACTAACTCATCATCGGTTTCGAGGGCTTGACGAACCTGTTCCATTTCTTCCTGGTTCAGCTCGGCATCCAAAAAACCACTTAATTTTTCGTCGCTGATAATCATGCGTTTTCCCCTAACGTTTGCGGTTTAACTAAATTTAGTAAGGTATTTCGAGCCCTAGATAATCGACTCATTACCGTACCGACGGGAATTTCCATTGTCGACGCCACATCCTTATATGACATGCCCTGTAACGCCACTAATGACAAAATCGAGCGTTGGTCGGTGGGCAAGGTATCCATTGCAGAATTCACTGTAGTCAATAGCTCTTGAGCTTCATGTTGCTCTTGTTGCTTGTGATGCTCTTCCGTTTGTTCTTGCAACTCTGGTACTTGGGTCGCATTTTGTCTCACTTTACGTGAGCGATATTCATCGATCCAAACGTTACGACAGACTTTAAACGCCCATTTGAGAGTTTCCACATCGTCTGGCACACCTTTACTTAAGATTCGTTCGAACGTTGCCTGTACTAAATCATCTGCGTCGGCACTACTACCAGTCAATGAATAGGCAAAACGCCTCAACATGGGTATGATATTTTCAAAGGATTCATTCATGGTTTTTCTCTTGTTTTCTCTCTCATTTATAAAGAAGACGAATGAGCCAAGATTTTATTCCAAAAAAAATGAAATTTATTTTTAGCTGAAACGTTAACTGTTCAAGTTTAGTCTTTTCAGTAAGAGGTCTGCATGACACTGCAAAAATTCACTTTAGTTAGTTTTCTGGCTTTTAGCCATCTAACATCCGCACAAATTATTAATACCAAAGGTATTGTAAAGCAAATTGATAGTGTTGAACGAAGCGTTGAGCGGATTGAGAGTCAAGTCAGCCAAAAGGTTATGGATCGCCCTTTTGCGTTAAGCACTCTTCCTCCTGTTGACGAACTGGTTACCGAGTCTCTTACGTTACTTCCAAAAACCTTAGCCATAGGGGAAAACTTGGGGAAACCTATCTTTGTGGAAGTGGAAACAGAGGATGGTTGGCGCGCGATCCAAAATCAATGGGTGGTATTAGCCAATCCACAAACGAAACAAAACCTATTAGCTTTAGGTGCCTTCATCAATGCTGAAACGAATTACTCGGGGCTTGGACTTTCATTGTTGCGTTTCACTGTGCCTGAATCTTTAGACTCGAAACAGGCGCTAGCGAAACACTTGCCAGAACAGACCTTAGGAACCTTAGATCGTAATCATATTTATCAAGCGCAAACTGCTGCCCCACAAGCACAGTCGTCTTTCACCGGTCAAAATCTAGAAAACAGCCCAAGTAAAGCCTTGTGCGACACCCCAGTCAAAATAGGCATGATAGACAGTGGGATTGACCAACAGCATGGAGCATTCGCCGAGGCCAGCATCATCGCAAAATCATTCTTAATTGATGATTTATCCTCGCCCCAGGCACATGGTACAGCTGTGGCCAGTGTACTGGTGGGCAACTTAGGTCCATTGACCCCCTTACTTAGCCACGGAAAAGTCTATTCAGCTGAAGTATTTTATCGACAATCTGATTATTCCCAAGGTGCAACTTTAGATGCCATGATTTCAGCCTTGAACTGGTTAGTGGAAGAACAGATAAAGGTTGTTAATATGAGTTTGGCCGGGCCTCCCAATAAAATGTTAGCCACCATTGTTAAAGCCGCTAATCATCAGGGAACCATCATTGTGGCAGCAGCAGGTAATCAAGGCCCTGCTGCACCAGAGCTTTATCCTGCGGGGTATCCAGAAGTGATTGCGGTGAGCGCTTTTGATAAGCTACAGCAACCTTACCGCTGGTCAAATCGCGGTGACTATGTAGATTATTCGGCTTTGGGCGTGAATGTAGTAACCGCGCAAGTAAAGCGGGGATTGGGCAAAGAGTCGGGGACATCCATGGCAGCTCCAGTGGTCTCGGCGGCGTTAACCTGTTTGTTAGCAGAATCAGACCATCTAAACTCAATTGATCGTCAGGCAATTTTAACCTCCCTTTCAGACCTAGCGGTTGATTTAGGTCCAAAAGGCAGGGATCCCATTTATGGAATTGGCGGAATTGTAAGAAATACAGGGAAAAGCAATTAAGGTAATAAATTTACTCACCACCTTAGAAGCTATAATTTAAACCTAAACTGGCTACATTTTGTTGGTAACTTAAGTTTTCCATTTTCGATTTATAATTACCATGCTCTAACTCGGTCACAATAGATAAATTGTTGAGAATAAACATTTCCCAGTTGGCTTGAATAACTTGCCTAATTTCGTCTCGCTCTAAATTATAACGGGCTTGGAATTCAGACACTTCCACTGAGTCATAGTCTTTATACTGATATCGCCAACCTAGACCGACTTTAGACGACAACCCAAAGATATCGAATTTATGGGTTAGCTTAGTATTCAAACCCATTCCCCAGTAATTAAACTGGTTATCTTCAGCACTTTCTTTTTCAGCACTTAGTCCAATCAGCAACATTGTTTTAGCGTTATTCATAAAGTGAAATAGATCGGCTGATGCATTAAATCCAGTGGCGTCCCTTTGCGTAAGTTCGGTAAATGCTTTATTTTTCAGGTTCAAACTCCCACGCAGAAACGTCTCTGGTTGCAGGAACTTACCGACATACACACTCAGCTGTTGAAAGTCTAAGAAGGTGCCAGCGGGTAAACGGGCCTTAGCGCCATCAAAACGTAACCCAAGTTCAACTTGGCTAAACTTATAGCTGCTATCTAGGCTGAATTGATGCAAATCTAAATCATATTGTGAATACTCATTGTAACGTTGTTGATTGTAAGCATAGCGACTTGTGATTTGTGCTTTTGGGTTTATCTGCCACTTCCCTTGTAACATCCCACCCAGTGTATGCCCGTTATCGCTTTGGTTAGATACATCGTCCAATTCATCCACACTCAATGCAGAATTATGAGTCAGACCAGCTTCAACTTCACCGCTTAGGTTAAACTCGGACTGATTGCCAGCGAAAACCAAAGAGCTGGTTGCACAAACTAATACGCAGGTAATATTTCGAATTGATATTTTCATATTTTGACCACCGATAATACATAAAGGACGCCGGCAAATCGCCGGCGTATACTTGCAGGGTTAAGAAAGGTTAGATACCTAGGTCTAAATCATTGCTGATTGTGTTAAGCACTTCGCTAGTTGCCGCAGTGGCCACTTCAGTATTAATTTGCTCAGTTACAAGAGCACTAATTTGACCGTTTACTGTTTGCGACACTGAACTTTGCGCATTACTTGCAATACTATCTGCAATAGTCGTATTCACAGTTTGTCCAATCACTTGAGAGGTTTGGCTGGCAACATCGATTATCGCAACTTGTTGCACGCTGCTTTCAAGGTTTGTGGCCAGCTCAGATGCACTGCTCAAAGCAACCGTATTTTCAAGGGTGGACACGGCATCAAATTCTGATGCTAAAGCAGATTCAGCTAACAATGTTCCATCGTCAGTTGCCGTTTCTTGCAATTCTTCACTCTCATTTACTGAGTCAGTGCTTTCAAGTTCGGCGTTTTCTACTTCTGAGCTTCCCAAAAGGGCTACTGTAGACACTGCAGATAAGGATTGATTGAGTGCGATAGCGCTGGAATTACTTACAGTCGAGCTTAGCCCTTCAGTGGTGCTAACTAGTGTGGTATTGAGATTGGCACTTTGAGTAGCAAGCATATCTGCGCTGCTTTGAGCACTAGATTCGGCTTGTTGTTGTTCTGAGGTCGTATCGCTATCGGCTTGAACCGAAGCACTGCCATCAGCGGAAGTGTTTGATTCAGCTGAGACATCAGTAGAACCTTCATCGGTATCAGTTTGTTGAGAAACTTGGCTTTGATTAGATAACTGAATGTCATGGCTAACTTGTACATCGGCAGCCAAAGTAACAGTGCTTACGTGAGCCGCACCAACAAGTACCATTAGGTTTAAAATTTTATTTAGCTTAGTCATCTTCGTTTCCTCGTGTTTATGTTAATGACACTTGGATAACGAATAAGAAACGAAATTATTCCATAAAAACTAAACTAATTTAATCAACTCTCCACAACAAGGTGCTTGCTAAAGATGTTCTAAGCCCACCAACACACCAACACCTATTAACGCAATGATTGACCAAATAGTTGTCTTGCCACTCACTTTTTCCCCCAGTATTTTGGCTACTATTAGGGATAGAATTACACTCATGGCAAACAAGGTTTGCACAACTGCCGCCTTGGTATAAGTGAAGGCAACCATTTGTAAATACAAAGCAGCAAATGTACCTATTACGGTGGCACCAGTAAAAAATAGCCAGGTGCGTTTGACATTATCGGTAGTAGGCAACCACTTTTGTTTGGTTATAAACATCAAAATAACGATGATACCTAAACCACCAATTAATCGAATTTGACTGGCATTGAAGGCATCAATTCCAGTAGAGGTCAGAATATCTCGACTGACAACCGCCCCAACGGCTTGGCATAAGGCGGCAAGACCAGCATAAATATAACCACTTAATTCAAATGCCTCAAAACTGGAACGCTTTTGGATCTTAATGATCATATCCACTGAAAATAAGACTAAGGCTATACCGCACCATTGCTGCCACGTCAGCCACTCGGCTATCCACGCCATAGCCAGTAATGCAGTGAAAATAGGTGCTAAGGTTTCGGCAACTAGGATTGACTGACTATCACCAATTTTATTTAATGCTTGAAAGAAAAAGGTATCCCCCAAGCCGATGCCTATAACACCACTAAATAGCAGCCATAACATGGTCGAGTTGGACACTGAGACTTGAGGAAGAAAGAACTGCGTAATTACCAGCAAAATGCCAATTGCAGCCAAGCCTTTCCATAGATTTAATGCTAAAGGCGAAAAGTTTTTGCCTAATATTCGAAACATACGTGCTGCAACGGCCCAGCACAAAGCGGTGCTAAGAGCAGCAATTTCACCTATCATCATATTTTTGGAGTACTTCTAATTGATTATTTATTGTGACGTGAATTCTCGAATTTGTTTGCGCACAGTGTCACGCAACCCATCAAGATCTTTATTTAACCACATTTCTTGGGGTACTTGTTGCCATAATCGCTCTAATTTTTCTAAATGACGGTGAAAACTATAATACTCTAGTGCTGCGATCAACAGTTGTGGTTTCAATAATTCGTCAGATTGCATGATATCAAAACTCACCTCTTTGCCAGACAAAGTCGCTAAACGAACTTTCCACTTAATCGCAGCATCGTCATTAGCATTGGTCACGACTTGGCTTGCAGATACAAAGCCCTGCTGATTGCCATTCTCATGGTGCAATCTAGCTAACCAATATTGACGTTCGAAGAAGGCATTTTGCCACTGCCCCATTAAACCCGCTGAGGTATCTGCAACTTTCCTATAGCTAGCTTCAAATAGTGCATTAGCTTTGTGTGAATTACCCGTTAACATTGCTATTTTGGCTAATCCTGCATCACTAAATGCATATAGATAACGCCATTGAATATCAGCATTTTCAGCTACCATGCCTTTAGCACAAGCTACTTTAAGGTCGTTGAGCACTGCTTCAGCCTGTTTATACTGACCAACTAGCATGTTTTCATTAGCCAATTTCCATAAGGAATATGCAGCCGCCATTGCATTGGCAGGAGAGCTTTGTTTTTTATTAATTAAACTTCTTAATCTTTGCTCGCCTTTATTCATCTCTAGGGATTCAGCGATTTTTAATTCCGAATAATACTTATTAGCCAACCATGTATAGGCGCTAGCTGCCTCTAAGAGATCGTTCACATGAGCTGCTGCTCTGCCTTTTTCGGTAAATTTCACAGCTTCAAAAAAGCTTTGACTAGCACTTTCTAACTGTCCTCGTTGGGCAGCGATTTTAGCTAAGTTTGCATACGCTCTAGAAAGCTCTATTTTGGCGATTGGACTATCGGGCTGCAATTCAACTAAGTCAAAAGCATTCGCTTGGTAGAATAAAAAATACTGCTCAGCTTTTTGCACATCGCCGGCACGCAAATGTGTCATCGCAATCCAGTAGTTCGCATGAGCCAACTCCAATACATAAGTGAATCCATTTGGATGGATCTCTACCAGTTCAGTATCCAATTCTAGGGTTTTATTAAATGCATCTAAGGCACCTGAATACTGTCTGTTTTCCAGATAAACTTTTCCTAATTTGAAAAACGTTTGGCTACGACTCAATTTAGCAGCGGTGGAGTCATCTTTCGGCGTTACCGTACTTAAATATTGCAAAGAGCGTTCTGAACTATCTTGGATTAAATCTAATCTTCCAATCGCCTCTAATTTTGCGCTTTCATCAATAAGAAACTCTATTAATTCATGACTTTCAACCAATTTAGCTTCCGCAATTTTTTGTTTTACTTTAGCGTCGTACGCATTATTCACCATAAAACCAAAAATCATTAATAGAACTATTGCCAAGCCAAATCCAACCCGATATTTGAGACTTGCGCGTTTAACCGAGGCGTGGATCATCGCTCTCAACGTTGAACTTATGGCTCCACCTTGTTTAAGAATCGACTTCCCTTCCTCTAATGACTTACCCGGCGCAAGTAAATAAGCTGAAGGCCTAGTGGCACTTTTCCACTCTGAAGCTTGAGCTTCTAACTTGTTTTTTAACTCGAGCTTTTTTTGATGATTATCTAGGGTTTCACTCAATCGAGGCCAATTAGAAAATAAACAATCATGTACTAAACTAATATAGATGTTTCCATCAATAGCCTTTTCACTCGTCATAATGCCAATTGCTTCAAAGGCATCGACAAGCTCTTTGCCATTATGACTTTTGTATAAATCGTCAGCTTTGACCCAAATCCTTTCATACTGGCCTTTTGAACATAATACAGCTAGGCGACTTATTATCCGTTGAAAGTGTCTTTTATTAGAACGATCCAAGCTTTCGAAGGTTTGCTCGGTCATTTTTGCTATAGCTCGCTCTAGACCTCCTAAATTTCGGTAGGTTGAATAATTAATCAGACCATTTTGCGAACGATTTTGATGGAGGTGAAATAAAACAAATTGTAATAACGGTAAGCTATCTGGGAATTCATAGGCACGCTGAGCAATGTATTCATCTAAACTAACTTGCTCGCCATTTGCCTGCTCAAATTTTAAATGTTTGGCAGGCTCTGGTGACACCATTTTTTTAAGTTGATTTAATGTGGGAGGTAAAACATCAAGTTGTCCCCCATTTTGTTTTAATCTCAGCAGCGCGGGATAATCGGATAGGGTATGGTAAAAATCACTGCGTAAAGTCGCTACCACAAGAATACCGCAATGGATAACCAATCCGGCCAAGATGTCAGTGAAATATCGACGCTCCGTGTACCCTAAAGAGTCAGTTAAAAATAATCGCTCAAGTTGCAAGATACCAATTGCTAGTTTTTTATCCGCAGGCCAAGACTCCACTTTTTGTTTCATCAACTGCAAGAATTTATCAGGTTGCTGTTTGCACATTTTAACTAACGCATTAATTTCTTCGTTAGCCACAATTGATTGTTCAGAGCTATCGGATAAAGCCGAGATAAGAGACTTAAAGGGATCGATACTCAAGTTGCAAGGAGTAATAATAGTAGAACGAAACTCTACTTTACCGTCAGCGAACTGCAGTTCGTCTAATTTTGGGAAAATACCTGCTTGTAAAAGACTCGACTTACCAGCTCCGCTTTTTCCGAGCAGCAATAGAAAGGGTTGGGATGATTGAGCTTTATGCTGAAGTTTTGACAGCGCTTGTTGAATTCCATCCTCTCTTCCTTGAAAGTTATCTGCATCCTTAATCTCAAAGGCATTTAATCCAACGAACGGGTTATCATTATTACGGTGATTTGATTCCAAAATCGACATCCTAATCTAGCAAAATTTTTGCAGCTTCATACTGGCGTGCACGCTTAACTGCTACTCACTTTATGGCTGTGCCTAAAGTTCCCTAATACCATCAAAAGTTAACATAACTGCGTAATCTGCTGGTCTAAATATAGATAAAAACGATGTCTACTATATAGAACAACAAATTTAGCATTTATTGTATGTTTTATCATCATTAAATTATTAAACTAAGACCCTGAAAAAAGTGAAATTTATCTATCGTCTAAACGAGTTGCCTAGATTTAAGAACCTATTATTAAAGACAAGCCATCATTGACTACTGTAACTGCGACCAAACCGAAGTCGTCACTTTCATTTTCACCTATATCACCCTTAGATGTTAGTTTAATGTAAATGCATTTGCTGGGAAGTACAATTTAAAACTACCTTATTGGCAGAGATTGAAACGTCTTCCTAAACATATTTTTTTAAATTTTTAACCCCGTTGCTATTTCTGATTCGTTTAGTCTTTAAACCTATCAAGTAACAGGAAGAAATATGCAAAGTGTTATGCTTTATAGACCCAATTACTCACATCTTAAAATATCCGCTTGTGTGGTAATTGCTGCCATTATTACTTTTAGTTTATTTGTAATAATGCAAAAACTGATAGCACAAAATGCGGATTACATTGCCCCGCCAACAGCAGGTGTTTTTGTGGATCCGGTTTTTAACACCCAAGACAGTCAAGCCATAGAAAAAACCAAGTTGAAGCCCATTGAACCTCCTAAGTTAATGCCACAAACTATTCAACCTAAGGAAATGTTAGAGCCTAATGAGAGCAACCTAATCGCCGACTTTAAAGTTGAAGTCCCTACTCAGGAAATCACCCAAGACAATCAATTTTTATCCATTCAAGATGCTGAAACCACGCCTATGGTGCGAATTTCACCGAAATACCCTGCCCATGCAGCAAGGGACGGTATTGAAGGTTGGGTAAAACTACAATTTAATATTGATGCAAGTGGTGCGGTGCAAAACATACAAATTATTGATGCCCAGCCTAAACGAACCTTTGAGCGAGAAGCTCGGAAGGCGTTAAAAAAGTGGAAATACAGACCACAAATAGTTGATGGTAAACCCACTGAGCAGACAGGTTTAGAAGTTGTGTTAGACTTTAAATTAGAAAGCTAACTTTTTTCACAGCCACAAAGGATGTTGTGTGAGTATCACTTTAGCGATTAAATCTTTGTTCTCAATTAGCCATTCAAACGAGTGGCTAATAGTACGCTTTGCCCAAAGCGGTGATAAAAAACTCTTTGAGCAGCTTTATGATAACTGTGGAGATGACCTTTATCACTTTTTAGTCACTCAATCAGACATACATTTAGCAAAAGATATTAGCCAACGTACCTGGTTAAAAGTTTTTGAAAAACCTCACTTATATAAAGAATCTGGACGATTTAATGCATGGCTATTTACGGTTGCTAGAAACATTTTAGTTGACGAGTTTAGGCGCACAAATCGTTGTGAGTCATTAACTGATAAGCCGTTGGAACAGTTAAAAACCGCCTTTGACTTTGCGGATCCTATTGAGACTATTTTTGACAAAATATTAATGTCTTTGCCCTTTGAACAACGAGAAAGCTTCTGTCTACAGCAGGAAGGCTTTGGGTTACAGGAAATCGCTGATATAACCGGATGTGGTGTAGAGACGGTTAAAAGTAGAGTTAGATATGCGAAGAATTCCCTTCGCGAAAAATTAGAGAAATATCATGACTAAGCCCAACGAACACGATCAAGGGTCGTCAAAAAAAGCAGAACACTTTGAAACTCGGATATCTGACCTATATCAGCACCGAAAATCTAAGATCCAAGGTACTGCCAGCATGAAGCGTCAATTGATGCAAAGCACCCAGACTCAATCAAGTCTATATGCTTGGTTCCACAACTTTCAACATGGAACCTTTGCTGCCGCAACCATTTTATTAATAGGCTTAGTAGCATGGCAATCTTATGAATGGAAACAATCATCAGATACCCTGCGATATACCTCTGTGGAAATACATAATATAGATGAACAACAGTCGCAGGATTACCAGCATATTAGCCAACAATATCAACAACATTATCAAGATTATCTGCAACAAAAGGCGCTGCTGGCAAGCCACCATCAAAAATCAGCGATACTTACCCAATTTGAAAATGGCTGGGAACTTAGAACCTGTGACCAGGAACTGGTAAAAATATCAAAGCAACTCATTGATACTTTAGAGCAAATGAACCTTATCAATGGCAATTTTAAAACCGGTGATAGTGTAGAAATAGCCTTTAATATTTCGGGTTTGATTGTGGGGATCCACCCTAATAAAACCTTGTTGAAGTGTTAAGCACAATGCCTTCTGCTCCTATCAGTGTTTCTGGCACAGTCATAAAGGGACACCAGGTTGCCTCGGGAAGCGGCACTGACTCTACCTACCCCACAGGCACAATTGAAATGCAGAAGCCGTTTTTTAAAAACTTAGGTTTAGATCTAAGCCAGTGTTTCAATGGCACCCTAAATGTGCAACTTGCCGTTTCTGGGTTCAAAATTCTTCACCCTAGCTTTTGTTTTGAAAACGTAACTTGGGCACAGGGCTTTAACCCAGAAACATTTTCATTTGTTAAATGCCAAATTACATTTCAAGGTCAAAACTATAGTGCATGGGTTTATTACCCTCATCCAGAAACCAAAACCCTGCACTTCCAACAAAGTAACCTAATCGAAATATTGGCGCCTCCCATCGACAATATTCACTACGGAGATCAAATTACCCTAGATTTTCCAGCCCAAAGTATCGAGTTTATGAGCTAAGTAATGGCAAATATCAATGCCACTTTTTAGTTACTGATTTTACCATTATGTAAGTTTTGCGGGGTAAACTGAAACACCACGTTTTCATCAACATCGTTATGCTTATTCAAGTTGTTTTGGTAGTCGATTTCTGACAATAAATGACGAATTACGTTTATTCTAGCCTGTTTTTTATCATCAGCACTCACCACGTGCCAAGGGGTGGTATAACTATGGCTTCGGTTTAACATCTCATTGCGTGCTTCGCTGTACTCATTCCATTTAGCAATGGCTACTTCGTCAATAGGGCTAATTTTCCATTGTTTTAAAGGATTAGTGCGCCTATCTTCTAAGCGGGCAATTTGTTCTTGTTTAGAAATATCCAAATAATATTTCACAATGTGAATGCCAGACTCGATCAACATGCGCTCAAACTGAATGACCATTTGCATAAAATGTTGATACTCGGCTTCAGTACAGAACCCCATCACCCGTTCAACGCCAGCGCGGTTATACCAACTGCGATTCATCAATACCATTTCTTGGGCACTGGGAAGGTGACTCACATAACGTTGGAAATACCATGAGTTCGCTTCGCGATCCGAGGGTTTCCCTAGAGCAACCACTCGAGTATCACGGGGACTTAGATGCTCAGTAATTCGTTTAATAATGCCATCTTTGCCTGCCGAGTCTCGCCCCTCAAAAATAACTAATAGCCGCAAATTATTTTGAATAATATGATTTTGCAGTTTTACCAGTTGAATCTGAAGATCACGCAGCGTACTTTTATACTCTTTTTGGCTTAAGCTAGAAACATTCATGTGGGATCCGTTTTGGCTAAGAACACTTTAATTATAGTGAGTTAATTGGAGTAGACCCCCTATCAGGAGGTTTTTTGCGAGGTAACCGAAGGTTTGTTAATTAAAACAATCAAATATATAAAGGCGACAACTGGAATTAAACCGGATAAGAATCCCATCAAAGCCGTTGTATAAGGGTTCTGACCCTTTTGTTTGCCAAGATAATAACAAATAGCCGCCATAATAAGGGCAAAACCAAAAACAATTTCCCCCAGAAAACTTATATTTATATTCATTTTTATTTCCCTTTAAAAACTAAAACAATGAAGTCCTTTGCTAGAATAGAAAACTCGTGTAATTGATTCAATAACAATACAAAAGCTATCTGTATTCCTATAGTTTTTTAGCAAAATAACTCATTATTTCAGCTCTGCTGAGTTCTTTTGTCTGATTTGAAAAACAATAATAGTCTGGGCGCTGATCACTGAAATACTGCATATCCATGACTAACCCGTCGAGCTTTTCAAAGATGCCAATTGGCATATTATAGTCACCGCTTTGTTTAAACTTAAAAAACAGATGGGTTCCACATTCGCTGCAAAATCCACGGGATGCCCAAGGTGAGGATGCATACATTTTCACTTTATCTTCACCATCAATACTGACTTTTTGTCCGCATTGCACAGCAAAAAATGGCCCACCACCCCAACCTCGACATGAATCACAATGACAAACGGTAAACTTGGGGTTAATTTCACTTGCGGTAATAGTCACCGCCTTGCAAAGACAGCTTGCTGTGGAGCTTAACATCACTAATTATCCTTATTAATTGATTTTCTGGACTGTTCAAAAGCCCATTAACTTACTAATTAAGAGTCAGTCTAAAAGGGATAACCATGCTTCACAAGCAATTATCAATTGCAGAAATGTTCAAATCAAGGTGCATTTCGCTGGGACGGGTTGGTTTTGAAATCCTTCACCATCTTATGGGGATCCACTGCAACTTGATGCTTTTTCGCAGCTTCTGCCCACCAAACTAATTGGTTAAAGGTACGCGCGAAATAATTGAACCATGACGACTGGTCTTCACCGTCTTGTGGGGAGCCATCATCTGCAAAGACCTCTTGGGCTTTAGGTACATGAATCATTGCCGAAACCGGAAGACAACCTAGCTCAGAAAGAAAAGTACGCATGCCCACTGCAGCTCGCATTCCTCCCCATTGCCCAGCAGAATAGGTCACTATTGCACTGGGTTTATAGGAAAACAAAGAGCTTCCAAAGTGGTTGAGTAAGTTAGCTAATGCTGGGCTCATGGAGTGGTTATATTCAGGGCTCACCATGATATACCCATCACAAGATTGTATTTTATCTGCTAGTTCATTCAGCTTAACCGGCGCTTTGCTTCTCAAGTAAGCAAACTGAGGTTTGAAAACTGGTTCCAACGGATAATCCAGCGCATCCACCAACTCAAATTCATGTTCAGTGTAGCGGCTATTTAAACAGGCCAAGCAGGCTTTGCTTACGCGCTCACCAACGCGAGCGGGTTTAGGTGGCGTACTATCGCGAACGGTTCCTAAAAAAACTAAAAATTTCATAGCACAAACTCCCAAAATAAAAAGATAATGCGGCTTAAATGCTTAAAGTCTTTTTACTTTTGTTTATTCATCGCTGAGGACAATCTCGCAATCGATACTGGTGCTACAAGATATGGAGTTACGAATTAAGCACTTTTCATCTGATTTAAACAGCAACCTTTCTGCATTGTCTTTGTTTTCAGTGGCCGGGATCACCAACTTAATTGTTGATTTGACCTTAGTGAATTGAATTTTTCCATCAACTTTGTCCAATTCCCCTGCTGAAGAACACTCAATAGAATGCCATTCCAATTTTGATGCTCTAGCTATGGCTCGAAATGATAATACAAAGCAGTTTGCAATTGAGGCCATAAAAAGATCTTCTGGCGACCATTTGTCGCCCGGGCCACCAAACTGTGACGGTGGCGCAACCGGTATATCGACTAAGTTTTCACATTTAGCATTTAAACTACCAGACACATTGCCTTGAGCAACGACAGTATAACGATGAGGGAAGTCTTGCATTTAGTTAGTCTCCTAATTGTTTGAAATAGCTATCGAAGCCAATCAGTATTGGGAATATCAATGTGACTTATTAGCCTTGTTTAGTCGCTATTACCTGTATCACAGCGCCTTTCCCAGTATGATATTTGCCTTCAATAACGTCTCGTTCAACCTCTTTCAAGTAGTTGAAATTCAGACCTTCTAGATCCGAGAGTATTGATTCTTTGGTCGTCATTGAGTCAATGGACTTTCCACCTCCAGTCCCATGCTGCAATTGCTCGGGCGTGTAGGCTTCTAACAAAAATACGCCGCCAGTTTTAAGCCCTTGCACTGCACTTTTATAGACACGGCTTCGCAATTCAGTGGGTAAAGGACAGAAAATGGAAATAATGCCATCCCATGTACCTCGGCGGATTTCAAATTCGGCTAAATCGGCATGAATAAGTTCGATTTCAACTCCATTCTCTGCAGCCAGAATAGACGCCTTTTCCAACCCTACCGCAGAACCATCAACCGCCGTTACCGAATAGCCTTGTTTGGCCAGAAACACTGCATTTCGTCCCTCACCTTCGGCTAGGCTTAAAATCTTACCTTTTGGCATTACTCGGTATTGCTCAGCTAAAAAACTATTTGGCTGTTTGCCATAAGCATAGTCTTTGTCAGCGTATCTTTCATCCCACATTAGACACCTCGTTATTCACAATAAACGGAAAGAAACCAATGGGCTATTATCCCTTGTCTGTTAACACTAGCCAACAAATGGGGTTGCCTATGTCATCAACTTTGCTTGTTCAGGTTTTCATCATCTGCATCGGGTGGATCACCAGATTCTTCACTGCGTTTTATTTGCTCACGTTTTTGTTTATCTAAACTTTCTGTTGCGGAAGGGGGAATAGGAAATAGGGAAATCAGCGGAAATACCGCTAAAAAAATAAAGGCCCCCTTGGAATTTCTTTTTGCCCACCGAATCAGTTTACTTAACACAATGAAAAGCAGAGGAAACAACAGCAACGCAATAAGTCCAATAACTTCTTTGCGATAACTCCCGAGCTCACTGAGTATTTCCATTTATGTCATTTTCTAATTCCTAACCTAGATAAAATATAAATGGGTGTAAGTAGATAAAATTAAAGGGGTTGTAGATGAATATTTAAGCTTACCGGCCGCTAATCAAAAAGACTGATTACGTTTACCTAAAGCACCTTGCACGGAGAAATTCAAAAGCGTTGGCTTAACGTAACTCAACAAAATGTAGCGCTATATAATCTCGTATTAGACTTATGAGCCCATGGAGCTGATCAAAGTCGTTATGCCCACAATAACCATTTGGGTGCCAATCACGGCTAAAATTAACCCCATTAATCGAGTCACAATACTGAGCCCACTTTCACCGATAATTGACAAAATATTTGAACTGAAAATAAAACAAATAAAAGTTATCAAACATAATACCGCGAAGACCGAAATAGTAATTAAGATCCCGGTCAGACCGCCAGATGCTGCATAATTCATAGCTGTTGCTATTGTTCCTGGCCCAGCTAAAAGTGGCACGGCTAGAGGCGAAACAGCTAAATCAGAATCTTCGTTTTCCTGTGCAGAATGTAATTTTGAGCCTTTGCCGTTGAGCATGTGGTAACCCACAATGAAGACTAAAATCCCGCCGGTAATTCGCAATGCATGAATGGTAATACCAAATAAATGAAAAATAGCTTTGCCAAGTATAGAAAAAGACAAAATCACCAAAAACGTTATTAACAAAGCTTTAAAGGCAATCTTTACTTGTTCTGATTTACTTTTGTCACCCGCTAAGCCAGCAAATGCAGCTGTGTTAGCAATAGGGTTCATAATTGCGAAAAACCCCAGAAAGACGGTAATCAGTTGTGTGTAAATATCGCCCATATAACTACTTCACCCTTAATTAAACAAAAAGCTGTCTATTTTTAGGTTACCACGAACCATCAAACTTTGGGCAGTAGCTCGGCGTTTAATCCTTGCTGATTTGGTATTCCCAAGACACCACTGCAGCGCACAGACCACTTAAAACCGCACTAAGCACACCGACTCCGAAACTAATACCACTTAAGGTCCAAACCCACCCACGGTATCCGGGCGTTGTCATAGAAACAATTAGGCCGTCAGGGTCTCCTTCAACGGTTTGCGGACCGGCAAAAATACTAAAAATAAGCAGGCCGATAGTGGCAATAAAAGCGAGGTTGCTGATGGTGCCGAGTAAACGCACTGTTAGCAATAATGAAAATAAATTTTTAGTTTTAAGCTGAGAATAAGGGTAAAGTTTCATGAAAATCCTTTTAACTATGTTTGAAATATATGACTTACCTAAGTCTAGTCATTTAGCTTAGGTGACAAACCAGTAAAATCAATAAAGAGCTTGGCAAAAAACTATATTAGATCACCCATTGATTGATTTAATCGTCCCATGTCGCGACTAAATCCATCGACGAACCCGCTTACAATATTCTGAATAAAGCCGCCCAAACTTTTTGTTAAGGGCATCTTCTTCGGGCTTAATCTGGTACTGATTTATATAAATAATAAATATTGGGATAAATATAAAAGAGGTAAAATTTTTTAGCAACAGCCACCAGCATAGGATTAGACATAGAAATCCTAAATACATGGGATTGCGGCTAAATTTATAAATCCCAGTATCAACTAAACGTTGAGATTTATGCGGGTTTCGAGGATCCACAGTAGTGTTGGCTTTGCGAAACTCAAAAACCCCGAAAAAAGCAATGCATGCCCCGCCCAAACCGAGTAAAGCTGTCAGAATTAAATGGATACTATTGGTAATATTGAACTGAGCAAATGGCCATACAATAGCGCTAACTTGCATTAAGCTGCCTGTTGAAATTACAACTATTAGAGGAGGTATTGTTAATTTCATTCAGTTAATTCCTGTCGCGTAAAATAAGCCCGATAACTATTATAAATTAGGTTTACGAAACCGATATTTTCAACAAGGATTTTTGTTCGTCGACTAATAAGTCACTTAAATAATAGCCCCGTAAGCTAGTGACAAAGGCTTGAGTGGCATCAGCAAATATGCCCTTTAATTTGCAGGCAGGGGAAATACAGCAAGGGGGTTTATTGCACTCAACCACTTGCATGGTGTTTTCCAATAGCAGTACCATTTCAGCAATATTTATTTTTTCAGCAGGCAGATTTAAAAACACCCCGCCCCCCTTCCCTCTTTGAGTTTGAATGACTTTTGCTTTACCCAACTGATGTACAATTTTATTTAGATTATTTCGAGAAATAGCATAGGTTTGACTAATTTCATCAATACTTGCCTTGCGACCGGCGGGTAACAAGGCTAAATAAATAAGTGTACGTAAGCCATAGTCGGTATATCGAGTTAATTGCATTTTTGCGCGCCTAAAAATGATTAGAGTAAGTATAGAATTGACACCCCCATATGATACTTTTAATATGCACCTTATAAAAGATACATTTTAAAAGTACCTTATAAGGTTAACTGCCAACAATGAATATTTCCGAGCCAAAAGTTGAACAAGCCATACCCGCCATTTGGCGACAAGCATTTAGACCGTTATTTTTAATGGGGAGTATTTTTGCCATCTTTAGTATGGTGATTTGGGCATTAGTGTTAACTGGAAACATTTCGATTTCACCCTACGGCGGTGTATATTTTTGGCATGCCCATGAAATGCTATTTGGTTTTGTCGCTGCCATTATTGTTGGTTTTCTATTAACCGCGGTGCAAAACTGGACGGGGCTACGAGCTACCCATGGAAAGTCGTTAATCGCACTGTTTACATTGTGGTTAGCAGGCCGTTTGTTGCTTTTCATTAACCCAATATCCTATCAGTGGTTAACGGCCATTGTAGACATCAGCTTTTTAGTTTTAGCCGCCATATTTATGGGGCAATTAGTATTAAAGGTAAAACAATATAGAAACCTGATCTTCGTTCCCGTGTTGATATTACTGGTGGCCGGTAACCTTCTCACTCATTGGTCGGTGTTAGCTCAACAACCTGAGTATTATCGATGGGGTGCTCATAGCACTGTGATGACGATTACCCTTATCATCAGCATTATCGCGGGACGCGTGTTTCCCATGTTCACTGCAAATGGAACAAAAACTGAAAAAGTCGCCAACCTAGCTTGGCTGGAAAAAGCGGTAATTGGCGTAACATTAACGATAGCTTTATTATACCTAACTAACCTATCCAGCTATTTGCCTAAAACAGTTATCGCATGGGTATTTGGATTTGCAGCACTTTGCCATAGCATTCGTGCAATACGCTGGCGCCCTCAGGTAACCTTTGGCACTCCTTTAGTTTGGTCGTTACATTTGGCCTATTGGTTTGTACCTATTAGTTTGGCTTTGTTTGCCCTGTATTTTGCCGGTGGCAATATATCTGCATCAACCGCTTTACATGGTTTAACCGCTGGGGCGATTAGTTCAATCATATTAGCTATGATCGCGCGAATTTCCTTAGGCCACACAGGCCGAGCACTGCAACCCCACTGGAGTATGAAGATTGCATTTGTATTGATTATTTTAGCGGGGATCAGTCGCCTAGCAGTTCAATATCTACAAGCATACATCAGTGTAAATATGTATTTGGTTGCAGCGATATTTTGGGTGCTTGCCTATTTGATTTACGTGCTTGGCTATTGGAAAATTTTGACTAGCCCTAGACCTGATGGTCGCCTAGGCTAATCTTTAATGGGCCAATTTAAAAACCAAACCCTTGTTGAATTTGACTTTCTGGGGCAACTTCTTGAATTAGTTCTGGACCTTGGTTACTAGCTTTATTGACTTTGCTAGAAACCGGGTAGTATTGATAATCATCGGCATAGGGAAGCCAAGCAATTTCTTCACTTTGTTGCTGCTCGGCGGTAAACCACTGACGAGCCAATTGCTCATCAAACATCAGTGGCATTGCGTGATGAAGGGGGGTTAAATGACCTTCAGATGGACGAGTTATAATCGTAAATGAACCTGGCGCATCTTGCCTTGGACTTTCATACAGTCCACCAAACAATATGGGATTACCGTCTTTTCGACACACAAAGTATGCCTGCTTGTGACCATTTTCCTGTCGCCACTCATAATACCCTAGCGCAGGCACAATGCAGCGTTGTCCCGTTTGCCAAGCATGTTGAAATGACGGTTTTTCTGCCAAGGTTTTTAATCTGGCATTGAAGGTAGAAAACTCCGTGTTGGCTGTTTTCACCCAACTAGGCAGCAATCCCCAGCGAAACACTTCACAGCCATCTGGGATAATGATAGGCGCCATTTGCGTCGGGGCAATGTTAAACCCCAACTCGGCTTGGGCAGGCCAATCAGATAAAATATCTGCCCAGCCATGCATTGCACCAATATGATTTGCGAATCTACCGCACATTGAGCTTACTCTTAATGAATGTCAGTTAATTATGGCAAATGGCGGCGCTGATTAAAAGTTGTGACTTGCCTGCTAACTTCCAGTGTTCCACTCTCAATTCTCAGCCCTCACTCGGCGATACCATTGAATCCCTTATAAATATGAATAAATATAGATATGTTGAGTTTAGATTAATTAAAAGTCACATTGGTGTTTTATGAATTGGCTTGGAGAAAGTTATGCTTAAATTATATGGTTTTGCAGTAAGCAATTATTTTAATATGGTAAAGATGCTAACTGCCCTAAAAGGCATCGAATGTGAAGATGTGATCACCTACCCTAATCAAACTCCCGAATATTTGGCAATTGCTCCCACCGGTAAAGTCCCAGCACTACAAACCGACGATGGAGTGTTAGTTGAAACCAATGTGATTTTAGAATACTTAGACGAAAACTATCCTGGCATTGCTTTATACCCCAAAGACCCTTATCAAAAAGCCAGAGTTAAAGAGCTGGTTAAAATGATCGAACTTTATATTGAGTTGCCCTCCAGACGCTGTCATGCCGAAGCATTTTGGGGAGTTCCAGGTGAAGAAATCACCAAAAAAGAAGTTAAACGTGCCTTGTTAAATGGCATGCAGGCGATCTCTAGAACAGCGTCGTTTTCTCCGTATATTGCTGGTGAGCAAATAACCGCAGCAGATATCTTCTTTTTATATTCCGCCGATTTAGCCTCAAAAGTCGCCGCTAAGCTATTTGATATTGATTTACTATCTGAAGCCCCCGGCGCTAAAGAATTACTTGCCAAATTAAATGAGATGCCCGAAGCTAAAGTTATTGCTCAGGCGCGCGCCGAAGCAACGCCTGCGTTTAATGCTTATTTACAAAAAGCATTTCAGAAGTAACGTATATTAGTCCAACCCTCTCATTTTCGACTCGGAGTATTTATGAAAAAAACAAGGATTGTTGTTGCCCTTGCAGCGATTGTAGTAATAGCTTATGCAGGCGTACGGACTTTTGTTCCTAGTGTAATTGAAGGGCAGATGAATCAAGTACAACGAGACCCTATTAATAGTGTAGATGCGAGTGCTTTAGCCTTTCACAACTCACTGATTGTAGGTGATTGGCATGCCGATACCTTGTTGTGGGATAGGGATATTTCAGAACAAGCAGAACTAGGGCATGTAGACATTCCTCGGTTACAAAAAGGCAATGTTGCCCTGCAAATGTTCACTACTGTGACCAAGTCTCCTGAAGGACTCAATTACGAAGAAAATGCCACAGATGCCCCCGATAGCATCACTAAATTATCCTTAGTACAAGGCTGGCCCGTGGCAACTTGGACAAGTTTAACGGCACGGGCGATTCATCAGGCAGATAAACTCAGCCAAATGGCTAGTCAATATCCTGACGATTTGATGTTAGTCACATCACAGTCATCGTTGGCGACATTTTTAGCCAAGCGTGAAAGCAACCCCAAACTACTAGGTGGATTACTCGGCACCGAAGGCTCCCATGCCTTAGACGGTAAGCTGGAAAACATTCAAGTGTTATATGATAAAGGCTTTAGAATGATGAGCTTGCAGCACTTTTTTGACAATAAACTAGGTGGCTCGCTGCATGGTACTAGTCAAAAGGGATTGTCTGAATTTGGTCAGCAAGCGGTGCAAAAAATGCAAGCACTCGACATCATTGTCGATGTATCCCATTCATCAGAACAAACAGTGAAAGATGTGTTGGCAATCAGTCAAGCTCCCTTGGTGATCAGTCACACAGGTTTTAACGGTCACTGCCAATCAAAACGCAATATAGATGACAGTTTAATGCAACAGATAGCAGATGGAGGCGGCCTAATAGCTGTGGGTTATTGGGATGGTGCTATTTGCAAAATTACTGCAAATGACGTGGCAGACGCTATCATTTATGGCATAAATCTGGTGGGCGTTGAGCATGTCTCTCTTGGATCTGATTTTGATGGAGGCGTTACCACAAGCTTTGATACCAGTGAATTAAGCGTGATCACTCAGGCTTTACTGCAAAAAAATGTACCTAAACAAAGTATTGCCAAAGTCATGGGTGGCAATATGTTGGAATTTTTGCAAAAACAATTGCCAACTAACTAAATTTTAATTTCTATTTTTACTCCTGCAAAACAAAACGTGACTTTTGTCACTTGTTTGGAACAGCAAACTCGATAAAGTTTACGGACTATTTTGTTTTGCAGGAAGTATAAATGGATAACTCTCCCCCCATATTATTAGCTCAAGATCTTAAAAAGTCCTACGGTCCAGTGGCGGCCATAAAAGGAATTAACTTCAGCCTGCAAGGAGCTGGTGTGTTTGCCATTCTTGGGCAAAACGGTGCGGGTAAAACGTCCCTGATTAAATGTGCCTTGGGGTTAGAGAAAGTTTCGTCTGGAAATCTACAGGTAATCGGACACCCTCCGGGTAGTTTGCAGGCTAAACGCCAAGTGGGTGTGATCCTCCAAGATTCTGATTTACCTGATCTACTCACTGTTCGTGAACAAATCACCCTGTTTGCCAGTTATTACCCTAAGCCCTTTTCAGTGCAGCAAACCATCGACATGTGTGAACTGCAAACCTTCGCAGATAAGCGTTATAAAAAGTTGTCTGGAGGCCAAAAAAGACGAGCTCAGTTTGCCTTAGCCATTGTTGGTAACCCGCAATTAATCTTTTTAGACGAGCCCACCACGGGCTTAGACATTGAAGCTAGGCGAAATATGTGGGCTATCATTCGACAGTTTGCCGAACAAGGTAAAACAATAGTGTTAACCACCCATTATTTGGAAGAAGCTGAAAACTTAGCAGACCGGATTATGATCATGAATTCAGGGGTAATTGTCGCCAATGCTTCTCCTAATGATATTAAAAAACAAACCACAGGCTCAGTTATCCGCTGTGAAACGCAAATATCCGTGGATGTGTTGCAAACCATATCGGGTGTGAGTTCAGTGGTAAACGCGGGGAGGTTTAGTGAGATACGCAGTGCCGATGTCAATCAGTCACTCAAGGAAATGTTAAACCTCGATCCACAACTAAGTGACTTAACCGTGGCACAACCCAAATTAGAAGATGTATTTAGCGCCTTAAGCCAAGGAGACCAAGCATGAACAGAATTTTGCACTCTTTTGTTTTAGAAACTGGCGCCGAATTGCTAAAAGCCTTCCGCGCCCCTGAATTTATATTTCCAACCCTAGGGATGCCGGTGGCGTTTTATGCTTTGTTTGCCATCATGCTTCCCGGCAGCAATGAAAATGCAGCAGGCTTGCTGGCCACCTACGGTGTGTTTGCGGTAATGGGGCCTGCCATATTTGGTTTTGGAATTAGCGTTGCGAATGAGCGAGATAAAGGTTGGTTAGACTTAAAGTTAGCGGCTCCTAGCCAAGGTTTTAGTTATATTGGCGCTAAGGTATTTAGCACCCTGCTTTTTTCGAGTATTTCGCTGATTATTATATATTTAGCCGCAGGCTTCGGTGCAGGTGTTGCCCTCCCCCAAAGCACTTGGGCAATGATGCTATGCGTACATTTGTTAGCCACTTTCCCGTTTATCTTAATTGGTTTGAGCATTGGGTTTACTTGTAGCGGAAACGCTGCCATGGCCATTTCCAATATTATATTTTTGGCACTTGCCGCCCTAGGAGGTTTGTGGATCCCGATGATGTTATTCCCTCAAAGCATGCAAACATTTGCACAATTTTTACCGACCTTTCATCTAAGTGAAATTGCTTTGTTTGTCCTCGGTGCAACAGGAGAAAGAAACATCGTTTACAACTTAATGTGTGTCGGCATGATGAGTATTGGTTTATTGGTATTTACCGCCATAGCTTGGTCGAAACAACGCAGTCATTAATGCAGTAAAGGAAACAAAAGTCATGATTAAATATATATTCAGTATCGTTAGTGCCGTTGTTATCGTTATGCTTATCACTTTGGTATTCATACTACCCACCAATAAAGACAGTGATAATCTACAAGCGCCCTCTGCAGCAACCTCAGACAATACCCTGCTGTTAAAAAATATAAGAGTATTTGATGGTTCAAAATTTATCGAAAACACCAATGTTTTGGTAAAAGAGGGCTTAATCGCGCAAATATCCTCCTCTATTGATATGCAAAAACTAGGTGATATAGATGTGATAGAAGGGCAAAACCTCACAGTATTGCCCGGCATAATAGATGCCCACACTCACTCTTATGGCAACGCCCTTGAAGATGCATTGCGTCTTGGTGTTACCACCCACTTAGATATGTTTACCAGTGAACTAGGCTTATTGGACAGCATCGGGCAACGGCAAAATTTACAGCAAACCGACAAAGCGGATTTATTTAGCTCAGGTACTCTAGCTACAGTCGACGGTGGACATGGTACTCAATATGGCTTCGCCATTGATACAATTAAAAACATAGACGAGGTGGCGGCTTGGGTCACAAGGCGACAACAAGCAGGTGCGGACTATATCAAATTAGTGTACATGCCGAACCAGCAAAAAGTACCAAGCTTAGACAAACAAACCGCGCAAGAAGTGATAAAACAGGGGCATTTATTAGGGCTAAAAGTATTGGCGCATATTTCCACTTATCAGGCAGCTAAAGACCTGATTGAAGCGGACATTGATGGCTTAGTACATATTTTTGCAGACCAAGTCGTCACTGAAGAGGTGGTAAATTTAGCCGCTGAAAAAGATATATTTATTATTCCAACCTTAGGGGTAATTGCTTCTGCAGATCAGCAAAACTCCAGTAGCCAATTGTTAGCCGATGGACGTATTTCCGGGATACTTTCTGCGCAACAAAAACAAAGCTTGGGAGCTAGTTTTGAGCATTCAGCTAGTGGGTTTGATTTCGCCATTGCCAAACAAAATGTCGAATTATTTAAACAGGCAGGCGTCACCATACTTTCAGGTTCAGACTCTCCTAATCCAGGAACTGCATACGGAGTAAGTGCTTACCATGAAATTGTTTTACTCAGTGAATCCGGGTTAAGCAACAGTGAAGCCTTAGCTGCAGCAACTCAAGATACTGCCACTCAGTTTGGCCTCGAAGATCGCGGCACTATTGAAGTGGGAAAACGCGCTGATCTTGTGGTTATAGAAGGTGACCCAAATCTAGATATAGATACTATTTTTAATCTGAAGTACGTACTGAAAAACGGCTTTCGAATTCAACAAAAACTAGCTCAAAGCAATCATGGTATTGCGATTGAAAGCGCACTATTAGGAGACTTTGAAAATCAGGGCGCGTTGCAAGCTAAGGAAGGCTTTAGTTGGGGTCATACCCACGATGGATATGCCAATGGCAATTCTAAGGCAACCATTTCCCAGTTAGATATTATTGGTGTTGCTGGCAGCGGCGGTTTAAGAGTAGTTGCTAATGTTGAGTCAGGTTTTCCTTATCCTTGGGCAGGAGCAACAGTAGGTGATTTTTCGCCGCCAGTAATAGGCGTTGATATTTCCGCATACTCCCACATCGCATTTGATGTGAAAGGTACACAAGGAGATTATAGAGTTATGTCGTTTACAGCCACAGCTACCAGTATTCCACCGTCGCAAAACTTTAAAGTAAGCCAACAATGGCAGCGTATACGTTTACCATTATCCGCTTTTAATGGGTTAGATCATAGTCAGCTTTCTGGGTTTGCATTTGTGGCAGGTCCTGCACTTGGAGAGTTCGAGTTTGTGCTAGATAACGTGGGTTTAGAATAAAGGGGATATTGTGACTACAGATAGCTTAATTAAGCTATCTGACTGACTTAAAATTGTGGTTTGTTCATTATGACAGGATGAACAAACTCAGAATCCGAAGGTTTATCAGACGCTAAAAGTTATCTTCTATTGCTTGTTCGTCTTCTTGCAACAAAGCCTCTAACTCTTTCGCTTCTTGTTCGGCCATTTCAATCAATTGTTGCTCTACTAAACGGTCTTTTTCAGCAGCTAGTGAAAGTAAGTCTTGTTCAGATTGCTGCCTGTGCAACTCAGCTTCTTGTTCGAGTGTTATCAGAGCCTGCTGAATTTCCGTCTGCGATTCCTCAAGCAATTGTTTCTCAGCTTTAAGCTCTTTGGCGTTATCGTGCTTTTGTTGCTCCTCAAGTAATTGTTCTGAGTTTTTTGAGTGCTCAGGTTCAGATACTTCAGGGCTACATGCCCCTATGCTTGATAGTGCCATGATAAATAGCATATTTATACGCATGTCTAATTCCTAATATTACAATTACACTAAAGCTAGGTTATTATGATTTTGTCAGCACTTACGTTATTTAAGACTTTGTTGTAATGCATATTTTCAAAAATCCAATAGCCAAAATCTTTCAATTAAAAATTCCCTTATTACTCGCCACTTTTCCAACTACCTGGGTATTAGCAGATGTACTGCAACCCTCAACAATAACCTTAGTAGAAACCCAATATAATAGCACTACTTGGGCGGCCAGTAATCTGTTAGACGGTGACTCGAATACTCACTGGCTATCTAGCAAGTTAGTTAACGATATTAACTTTCAACTAAATAACAGCAATGAAGCACTATGTGTCGATGAGTTCGAATTATATAATTACGGAAAAGATTCAACGTCTTTAAAGCAATTTGTATTACTTACTACCTCAGACAGTTCACTAAGCACTGATTCTGGCACCCAAGGCTGGCGTCCCGTTGTAGCCGAAGAAAACCCAACCAGTAAAATTGATTATTTGAGTTGGGCTCAAGGGGCTCGTTTAGTATCAGTTGATAGCGAATACAATAGCACTAACTACGCAGCTAGTAATCTTAATGATGGCAGCATAAAATCGCGATGGTTATCGAGAAAATCAAATAACAGTATAGAGTTTAACTTTGATACCGATTGGAATGGCAACGTTGGCAATTCCATTCCTATTAGTGAAATACAAATTAGCAACTACGGGAACGATGACCGTTCCGTTAAACAGTTCCAAATTGAATATACAACTGATAATTTGACTTGGAAAAAGCTGGAAGTGCCCGGCTCGGTGGCGGGAGATGAAGACTACATATTCTCGCGCATTCAAGATGGCGGCATACTCGGTAGCGTCGATAGTGAGTACAATACCACCACATGGGCGGCGGAAAATATTCTAGATGGCGATGATAATTCGTTGTGGTTAAGTAACAGCGGAAATAATACCATTGAGCTTACTTTCGACCCTGATAACGACGGTACAACGGGGGCCGAAGGCGACACTGACGATCTATTTAAACTTGATAAAATTTATCTTAAAAACTATGGGGATAACGACCGTTCTGTCCAACTGTTTCAGGTAGCCGTGCAAACCCTTTCGGATCCTAGCTGGCAAAAGCTGAATGTACCTGGAGCGGGTGTTGGTGATAACAATTTTAATTTTGCGTTGTCCCATAATGGCGGCACTTTAGTTGAAGTTGATAGCGAATTAGACTCCGGTTATTGGAGAGCGGCGAATCTTCACGATGGCGACCAAAATACTAGATGGCTAAGCTCCCAAGGCAATAACACTCTATCGTTTCAATTTGACGTTGACGAAGATGGAATTATGGGTTCCCCAACAGACCTGTTTACCCTCGAAAGTTTCCGTCTGCGAAACTATGGAAACGATGATCGCTCAATAAACCAATTTCAGATTTCCGTTAAAACCGCTGCTAATACAGCGTGGCAGAAAATCGGTGTGCCAGGCTCCACAAGCGGAGAAGCCAACTATAACTTCGCGTTATCTTATCAAGGCGGCACTCTCACCAGTTTTGATGGGCAACTTAATGCAACCTCATTAGCGGCTAATAATATTCATGATGGCGACGACAATAGTTATTGGTTAAACAACAAAACCAATAACTACTTTGAATTTCAATTTGATGCCAACGGAGACGGGGTAATTGCTACAGAGGCAGACCAATTTACCCTGGAAAGTTTCTATCTAAAAAACTATGGAACAGATGACAGATCAATTTACCAATTCCAAGTCGCAGTTAAGACCGCCGCTAACCCAGATTGGCAAAAACTCAGTGTGCCAGGCTCAGTCATAGGCGAACCAAACTATAATTTCGCTTTGGCACAACAGGGAGGAACCTTAGTCAATATTGATAGTGAACATAGCTCCACTACCTATGCAGGAGCTAACTTACACGACGGTGATTTAAATACACGTTGGTTAAGTAGCAAAGAAAACAATACCTTAGACTTTCAATTTGATCTTGATGAAGATGGTAATCTCGCGGGTTCAGAGGACGCTTTCAAACTTGAAAGTTTTCACCTAGTCAATTATGGCGTTAATGATATTTCCATTAAGCTCTTTCAAATTGAAGTAAAAACCCTTTCCAATCCAAACTGGATTAAAATACCTGTATTAGGATCATCAGCCAATGAACCTAACCACAACTTTTCTTTGATTGATAATGGCGGCAGTTTTACCACCTTAGATAGTGAGCATAATAATTCTTATTATGCCGCTAAACATCTGCACGATGGCGACCAAAGTAACCAATGGTTATCATCTAAACAAGATAATACTTTTGCCTTTACGTTTGATACTGACAATGACGGAATTAGTGGCGATAGTATTAACCTCGATAGTTTTACCCTAGTCAATTACGGAAGCAATATATCGATTCAGACCTTTGAACTAGATATTCAAATAGCCGGTGGGCCTTGGCAAACCATCAATGCCCCGGACGGCGGAACTATTTTTACTGCCAATCTGGATCGCGACTTACAAACATGGCCTCTGGACACTTATAGTAACGTGACCGCAACACGCATACGTACTTTAACTAATCATGGTCATTCCACCTACATTGGCGCTCGTGAGCTGGCTTTTCTAGGCGATTCAGTTGGACCCTCTTTTACATATACTGCAGCAATGAATAACGATGGTGAAAGTTTCAGCATCGATGCTGCTTACCAGTTTGAAGATGTCACTGATGTACGTTTGCGAACCATTTCCAATTATGGCAATGGAACATATATTGGTGCAAAAGAACTGCAACTTTTAGGGCCATCAGTCACCGAAAGTAAGACTTTTAAAGCTGCAATGCATAGTAATGGCGAAACTTACACATTAGACAGTGAAGACGTGCCGGTTGACGTGACCGATGTAAAACTTATTACCATTAGTAACCATGGTGACCCAACCTATATTGGTGCTCGTGAGTTTGAAATTCGTGGTTTATCTGTTGCCCAAAGTAAAACCTTCACCGCTGCAATGAGCGATAATCTGCAAACTTTCACCTTAGATCCTGCAGACGTACCTGTCGATGTCACTGATGTGAAGCTCGTAACTATCAGTAATCATGGTGATGCTACTTATATCGGCGCCAAAGAGTTTGAACTCTTGGGCCCATCCATTACGAAAACGAAAATCTTTAGTGCAGCCATGCATGCAGACGGGGAAACCTTTGAGTTGGATGAAGAAGATATCCCAGAGGATGTAACAGCTGTTAAGTTGATAACCATAAACAATCACGGAGATGCATCATTTGTTGGATTACGTGAATTTGAAGTGATTGGCGAATCTGTTACCCCATCAAATACGTTTTCAGTACCTATGACATCCGCCCCACATACAATAGTGTTGGATGAAGAAGATCAAGTAACAGACGTAACGGGAGTGCGGTTAGTCACTATTAACAATCATGGGGATCCAACTTATACCGGTATCGCAGACTTTAAATTACTTGGTTCGGCCGTAACACCCAGTTATATCTTTACCGCTGAAAACATAACCTCATTGCAAAGCTTCGATTTTGATCCAATAACCAGCAATATTCTACGTTTCCATAGTCTTAACAACTATGGCAGTTCATCGTATGTTAGAGCCACCGACTTTAGATTAAATGAAGGTGTGTGCAAAACTGCACAATGGCGTATGGATGAGCCCAGTTGGAACGGGACCGCATTTGAGGTAAGAGATAACACTAACAGTGGTTACGACGCTGTGTCTGTTGGTTATGGTGTAGGCGAAGATCCTGCAACATCAAGAATTGCTCCAGCCATAGAAGGAGATCCAGGCTCTTGTGGATATGGAGAGTTTGATGGGGTTGATGATTATGTTGTCAGTACCAATGGCGACAATTTAGATGAATTAACGACCATGACCATCTCGGCATGGATTAAAGCCAGTAGTTTTAATCAAACCAACGGCACCGACTCAAGAGGGATACTTTCAAAAGGTCCTGATGGTGTAGATGAAGTTTCTTATGGCGCATTTTTTACCAATTCAGGCGGTAATCGACTACAAGTTGATATTGACGGTTCGAATGACAGATTCCAATCTAACACGAATTTCGTAGAGGATACTTGGTACCATATAGCAATTGTTTTTGATGGTACACAAGACGAATCGGAAAGAGTCAAACTCTATGTAAATGGCGACCTTGATGGTACTTTTGCCGAGTCGAGCAGTTTGATCCCAAACACCACTGGCGATTTTTATATTGGCAATTTGTATTCATCGGCAAACCAAAAGAGCGTTTTTCACGGTGCTATTGATGAAGTAAACCTTAAACCAATCGCAATGAGTGCTACTGAAGTAGCCAGCTTAATGGCTGCCACTCACTCTTGTACAGTGCCACTCCATCATATTGAAATAGAACATGATGGAGATGGCTTAACCTGTAGCGCTGAGCCGTTAACTATTAAAGCCTGTGCAAATCAAGATTGTTCAGAGTTAGTACAAAATGAGGTTAATCTAACCCTCTGGGCAACAGGTGACCCTTCTACCTGGAGTACTAATCCTGTCACCATTCCAAGTGGTGAAAGTGTGAGTGTCGAACTAAGCCATACAACGGCTGAAACCGTTACTTTAACTGCTACAACAGATATTCCTTCTTTATACGATCTAGAATGTATTCCAGATTGTGACGTCACTTTTGCCAGTGGAGGTTACTTACTTACCCTAGATGATCATACCGCATGTAGTACAGCAAATTTGACTATCCAAGCGGTCAAGGTGGGCGACAGTAGTACCATTTGTGCTGCAGCAGAAAGTGGCGATTTAGCACTGGATTTAATTTTTAACTACGCCAATCCAACCACCGGTAGCAAAGTACCCACATTAGACTCCACCAGCATGGCTGCGGCCTCAGTAGTTCAAAACAGAATCATTAGTTTTGATGAAAATGGCACTGCTGAATTGAGTTTCGAATACCAAGACGCAGGTAAAATTAGTATTGAAGTCAATGACGCAAGTGGCAATGGTTTAGCCTCTTCAACAGTAACAACCATTGTCAGCCCAGCTAAATTAATCGTTGCCAGCGCTGATACAAATGCCCAATGTGCTTCAGACGATGCCAACTGCAGTGTGTTTAAGCAATCCGGTGAAACATTCAATTTATCGGTAGCGGCAGCCTGCAGTGATGGAACCATTACCCCTAATTTTGAAATGGATAATATCCCCCTTTCAGTAGATACAGTGGCCCCATTAACCGGCAACTCGGTTACCTTAGGCGTGGTGAGTATTGATATTGATTCAGGTGACAACGGGATACATTTAGAAAGCAATCAAACTATCTCCGAAGTAGGAGTATTTGCAATAACAGCAACGCCGCCAGTAAATAGTTATTTTGGCAAAACAATCGCGGCAGCGACAAGTGATAGTATTGGTCGTTTTACCCCAGCATATTTTGATTTAGAAACGGTATTAGATGGCTTCTTAACCGGTGGCGATCCCTTTGTTTATATTGGCCAGATGAATATCTCAAATCCGTCTTCAGGCCAAATTACATTTGGCACTGAACCTGAATTCACTATTACTGCCAAGTCTCTAACTGATAGTACAACCTTGAACTATATCGGCGACTTCATGAAATTAGATGAATCAAATGTTGTTAGGATCACCCCAACGGAAGATTCAAATCAAATTGGCGCAGATGGCAGCAATAATATCGCCCTTAGCGCAAACCTAGGTTCTCCAACCATTACGCAAGCCGGTGGCGTCATTACTTATAGGTTTAACGCTAACGATAATTTTGTGTATCAACGCAATGCCAATTCAATAGTTGAACCCTTTACGAGTAGCCTGAGTTTAAAAATTGCGTCGATTACTGACACGGATGGGATTACTGCAAGTGATTCAGATGGCGATGCGAGCAATGGAGTACATGAATTACTACCATTCGGTCAAGAAGTTCGTTTTGGACGCTGGGTTCTTAAAAATAACTATGGCCCTGAAACTTCCTCTTTAAACATTCCTATGCAGATTGAGTACTGGAATGGGAGTCGTTTTGTAATTAATAGCGAAGATAACTTTACCCGCTTCGATGGGTCAACTGATGTCAATATTACCGACATAAGTTTAAGTACAGCAAGCAGCAGCGCGTCGGGAGAAGGGGCGTTCCAATCTGGACGGGCAGAATTAACTCTATCTGCGCCAGGAAGCAATCACAAAGGTGATATACGAATTGAATATGAAGCTCCAGCGTGGCTACAGTTTGATTGGAGTGACCTGGACTCTAATTTTGACGGTCCATACACTGAAAACCCAACCTCCATAGCCACTTTTGGGATATTTCACGGTAATGACCGTATGATTCATTGGCGCGAAACCGCTAACTGATATTGCTGGAAAAACCAATCCAAGCCATACAATAACCCCCTTAGAGTAAGGTTGGACTAGGCTTACACCTTGGCTACCATCTTAGCTTTGTTCATAGGCTATTTTTAACCAGTCAAAAAGGGTTTGATTGACTTGGGCAATATCAGTGATTTTAACACGATGAGTAACCATCGAATTAAAGCTACCAGAAGCTTCCAACTGACCTTGTGGTTCAACACCTTTAAGATTAATACCTACATCAACACGGGTTTTAGTAGAGGGCTGAATCAACGCAAACTGCTTATTTCGTCTCAGACTTACATAGGATTTTTTAGGTGATATTTGCATTTCTGAAAAGCTTTCTAGCCCTTGAACTATGCTATCGTAAATTACTTTCAAGTCTTGTTTAGGACCACGGTATTGATTGTCTATTAACCCTGAGTCATCTGAGGATCCAGCTTGAGGGTTTAAAAAATCACTGGCAATTAGATTAGCGAAACCATGGGTAACTCCATACTCACTTTTTAGCATTTTAACAATTTGCCCATGCTTCTCTTGCTGACCTTTTGAAATCACCTCAAACCAAGCATTCATGGTTTTTCCGGTTTTCGATTCCACGTTATTCCTCATGGTCTGTGCCATTTCTTCTGGAGTTGCCATAGGTCTACCTTTGTATTGTTATTTTGGGTTAACTTTATGCTGCTTGTGCTCTGAAGCAAGTAGTTAAGTATCTCTGATAAACATATCGTCAAACAATCAGAGTAGCGTGAGACTCAACGTCTAAAAAAGTGCTAATTATTTTTCATTATAGCTTAAGAGCACTTTAGCACGACTATTTTGAACAAATACCGAGCTGCAGCTTGCAAATAAGAATGATTATCAATAAGATTGAAAGAACGCCAAAGCACACCAATTAAGATTATGTCTACTGCTCATATTTTAATCATTGAAGATGATATTACTCTAAGTGACCAAATTTCTAGGCTACTGGAAGAAAAAGGGTTTATTACCGAGCAGTGCCTAGATGGCCAAAAAGGCTTGTGTACCGCTATCCAGAGAAGCTTTGACCTTATCCTGTTAGATGTACTTCTCCCAACTTTCAATGGTTTTTCTATTTTGAGTCAGTTACGCCAAGTGAAGCATACACCTGTAATGATGATAACCGCATGCGGTGCTGAACAAGAAAGAATCGAAGGGTACCGGAATGGCGCAGATGATTATCTCCCCAAGCCATTTAATTTTACGGAAATGATGCTGCGCATAGAAGCTTTATTACGTCGTACCAGAGTAAACTCTAAACGGAATCAAAAAAGTCTACAACTCAGTGTTGATAGGTTGCTACTAGATAGAAACAAACAACAAGTAACGTTCGAAGATCAGCTTATCGAATTAACCCCGATTCAATTCAGACTATTATGGGTTTTATTAGAAAACCGGGATGAAACAATGAGTAAGGCCTACCTTTACCAAATCGTGCTAGAGCGCTCATTCAGTAGATACGACAGAAGTTTAGATATGCATCTTAGTCGAGTTCGAAAAAAGTTAGTTGATGCAGGAATGCCCCCCGAACGTCTTACTACTGTGCACGGAAAAGGTTATAGGTTTACATGAAGAACATGCTGTTTTGGCGACTTTGTGCAATTATTGGATTGGGAACTGTGGTACTTTTTTGGGCCATAGATTGGCTCACAAATCATACTGAAACCAGCATGAGTTTTATCGCCAAAGAGCACCAACAGCAGCTATTGGAATATGGTAGACAAGCAGAAAATATATTACAGAATGAAGGAGAAAATGCCCTTGCTGTTTGGTTAAAAGAGCTGCAACGCAAGGAAGATACTTGGGCTGCTGTTGTTACTTCACAAATTACTCCCTTCGCCGACTCTATTCTTTCTGAAACCTTTACTGAACAATTTCGATTGGGTAGAAATGTCGAATGGAAGATCCACTTGTATTTTCAACAAAACCCGACGATGGAAGTCCCATTTTCTGACTCATCTAATCATTTTTTGATACGTTTACCTCAAAGGATGCGTCCTGGAGCGATGCTAACCTACGCAAAAATAATATTGCAAATTGCCCTGCCATTAATTTTGCTTAGTGTTTTGAGCTTTATTTTATACCAGCATGTAATGAGGCCTTTGCGTCGACTGGAGAGCACTACAAAAGCATTTAGTGAAGGTAACTTTGATGCCAGAATAAATGTATCTCAGCTTCGACGAAATGATGAATTAACTCGGTTAGCCGCTACTTTTGATCAGATGGCAGAAAGAATAAGCCAACTCATCAATAATCAACGACAACTACTCGCTGATTTATCTCATGAGTTACGCACGCCATTAACTAGAATTGATATGGCTGTGGATTTTTTGCAGCAACAGATCAATCCTCAACAGGCAATTGAGCGTCTAAGATATGAGGCGAATACCATGCGTAACCTTGTGGAAGATACACTAACGTTAGCTTGGTTTAATACTGAATCACCTAGATTAGACTCAGATAGCTTTGACTTAGTCGAGTTAATCCAAGTAATTTGTGATGATGCGCGATTTGAATACCCCAACAGAAAACTGAGTACTTTGTTGCCAGAAAAAGCGTTAATAACACATAGTAGTCAATTATCACTAGGGCAAGCTATCGAAAACATCATTAGGAATGGATTACGCCATACCCCTGAAGAAAGCACCGTTCAGGTTTCGCTATCTAAGACAGATTTCGGCTTTGAGTTAGCTATTAGTGATCAAGGCCCAGGCGTTCCCGAAGAACTATTAACTGACATATTTAAACCCTTTTTCCGTGTCGACAAAGCTAGACTGAGCAACTCATCGATACCACATAAGCCTCCTATTCGAGGGTTTGGCTTAGGATTGGCTTTAGCCAACAGACAAGTGGCTGCAGTAGGAGGCTCTATTACAGCAAAAAATATCTATACCGCTAATAACGAACTTTGTGGTTTGCTGATTACTATTTCTCTACCATCTAAAAACAGAAATTAATGAGTCTATGCAAACTTTTGTCTTCAGTCGCTAAATACTTTGACAATCAGCAATTTCAAGATGATACCCCTAAAATAAAACCACTGGCTATTTAACGACTAAACGTTTCCAGCCAAGCATGATTCCAGTGTAAACCAAAATACAAGCTAACAAAGAAGCAATACCCGCGATTGTTTGACCAATGAAACCAAAGTATTCCCCCGTGTGTAAAAATCGAGCGGTTCCCCAAGCCTGTCCTCCTAAAGACCAATCATCTTTCCTTAGCACCTTAGATACATCGCCATTTCGGGTATCAAAATATAACGAATAAGCAAGTTCTTGCCTATTGCCTATGGACTTATCAATATAAAAACGTGCCTCATTTTTGGTCTCACCTATTTCCATCCACATGGAATACCAATATTGATAGCCATTATTTGCAGCGTGTTGTTTTGCTTTATTAAATAGCTCTTCATATGGAACAACATCAGCAGTCAAACTTGTTACCTCAATGTGCTGTTCTGGCTGAGGTACACTTTCACCAAAAGCTCCATATAGTGCTGTATTAGCCCAAGAGAAATGAAAAATAGTGGCCGTCATAGAAATCACAAACAATACAGGTAAACACCAAATGCCAAACACTAGGTGCCATTGACGGTTGCGGTGATGTGAGTTTTGAAAGTGTTTTGGTAAAAATAAATGAAGTTTAAAAAGTTTTCGTGAAAATCTTTTTGGGAACCATAAATACAGCCCACTAATCAATAAGAATATAAATACAAGATTGGCATAAGCAGTGATATTTTTACCAATAACTTTAGCTTCACCCACCAGCGATAAATAGCGGTGAAAGTCGGTCACAATATGGAAAAATTCAGCTACAGCACCTTCTCCAGATCGCACAACCTCACCTGTATATGGGTGTAACAAGTAACTGTATTTGCCCGCCCATGCGGGAATTGCCGCACCTTCTCGATTTACCCAACGAACATAGATATGTGGCTCATCGGGCTTTAACTTCTGTAAAATAGCGACAACTTGGTCAGTATCTAGCCGCTTAATAGTAGTATTGGGTTGCACAGAGTATTGCATTTCGCTCAACTCTTTAAGTTGCCTTTCGTAAGTTAATAATACGCCACTGAAAGACATACAGAGCACGAAAATACCAGCAATTAAGCCAACGATTAGGTGGACCCAAAAGATCCACCTCCTAAACGATTTTAAAAACATAAAAAATTATCAACAATAGGTTTAGAAATCGTACGACATTGATATTCGTATATCTCTACCGGCCTCATGAGGCCCGATAACGGTTGAGAATACTTCGCTGTAATCGCCTACACTTGAATGGTCAATATATTGTTCATTAAATAGATTAGTTACTGCAACATTAAGTATCAGACTATCGCTTAATTGCCAATTTGCATACATGTCAACAGTTGTGTAGCTGGGTTTATTAAGCCGATATAAGGAATCAGTCCAACCTAAATCTACTGCTTGATGAAGCGTATCTATGTCAATTGAATCCACTTTTGTCACACTGAAACCCACTGAGGCATTAGTGTTAATATCATAATCTAAACCCGCTACCCAAGTATTACCTCGGCTATTACCTAGCCCGACAAATTCGTAGCCATTTAAATCAATAGAGGAATAGCTTACGCTGTATATACCATCTCTTGGTTTAAGCTCAGCTTCTACATGTGAAAACCCTAAAAACAAGTCAAATGATTTCCACCGATAAGCCAAATCAAATTCAACGCCATTACTTTCTAGGGTACCAATATTGTTGAATATTGAATTACCTTCAAAACCTTCAAAAATGACATCATCTAATGAAGAGTCATAAACACTAAATTTTGCATTGAGGTTAGTGGAACTATATTCCACAGATGCTTCTAAATTAGTTACTGTTTCAGGAACTAAGTCTTCAGCAACAACGGGAATATCTGAGCCATCATATAAATAACCATCAAGAGTGAATCCATCACCTATTTGTTTGCCTCTAGCCGCTTGGGCAAAACCCAACCCCAACGACCAAGATTCTGTCAATTCGTATGAAAAACCCAGGTTAAAACTCAATTCTGAATTATCTAAGGAAGACGCACTTTCGGTTATAGGTGTGCCATAATATTCATCTAACAATATTTTTTGCTGAAACTCGTAGTCGTCATAGCGGACACCATAACTCAGCAGTAATTGAGGAGTTAAATCAGTATAACCTTGTGCATAAATGCCTAAGACACTCCCCTCTTCAGCATTTTCAGTGACACCTTGAGCTGGGCCACTGGTTACTTCATCTTTGCGATAATCAATACCGTAGACAAACCTGTGAAGCTCTAATTCACTGCTGTTTCGCAGATCAAATCCATAGGTATCTATTTCCGCTAACCAATCGAATCGACCTCCACGAAATGAGGAGTTGGTTTGATATGCTGTTGCTTCAAGGTCCATTAGTTCACTATGTGCAAAGCGATAATTAGCGACATAAGTGTCTCTCTTTGCTTCACTAGGGTAGAGCGCTTCACCCTCTAGAACAACCCAGTTAGGCCGGGCAGAAAACTCGCCTTCTTCTTCACGCTGTTCAAGGCTTAATGATAAGAAATGGTTTAGTGCAATTTCACCACTGGCTTTTAAAAATAGTATGTCTTGGTCGGCGGCAGTTCCGTAGATTTCATTTCCGTCACCGTCTTCCATATTATCTCGGTCAACCGTGCTGTAATAACCTAACACACCCCAGGAATCGCTAAGTTTTCCGTAGAGACTCCCGCTGAAACGCGTCCCCTCATTAGAAAAATAGTTGGCTTTAATTCGCCCACCAAAGTTTTCATCTTCAGCAAGTAAATCTTGAGCATCTTTGGTCTTGAATCGAATTGAACCGCCGATAGCTCCAGGACCACTGGTAGCCTCTCCGGCACCAGCTTGCACATCAATTTGCTGTAGCAAGTCTGGATCAATAGTTACCCGCCCAATATGGTGAAATAGTGTTGAGGTTTGTTGAGCGCCATCCACAGTCACATTTAAAAACGCATCCTCAAGACCACGTATGTAAATTTTCTGCGCTACTCCTACTGAACCGCCCACGCTAATTGAGGGTGAGTAACGAAATATATCGGCAAGATCATTAGCTTGATATTGTTCAATTTCTTCAGCGGTAATACTCAAATTTGTAGCTGCGCCTACTACTGAAATTTTTTCAATTGAGGAATTATCTTCATTATTCTGGGTTTCAGCATAAGACATGGTACTTGTCAGAGTACATATGGTGCTTAGTAACGCTAGTGTTTTCAAAAAAAGCTCCTTATTAAATTCTATTAATGAGAAGCATTATCATTATCTTTTAGGTGAAATCATAGCAGTTTTACATTTGTTACATTTCAAAATTAATTCAATAAAAAGCAGTGATTAAGAATATGAGAAATTGAATCTGTGCTTATCTTACTCAACTATCAGATATTCATGCCAGTTTGCATATACGATATCTCCCCAATGCATGATTTCCCAGTCGCTTTAAATCATTTTAGGTAGGTTTTAACGTTATTTAGCATTTGTTGTTGTGTTTTTGTCTTACAACAATAAAAAAGCCCTGAACAAATCTGTTCAGGGCTTTCAATAATTGAGTAAATAGACTCAAAATCTGATGTTGAGTACTCTACTTAACGTTACGTCTACGTAAATTAATACCCATAAGTCCAATACCGAACAATAAAATTGTTGCTGGGACCGGAACTGCTGTAGGGTCGTCATCTCCAGGAATATCTACAGTACCTACCGTATCACCGAAAACATAAGAATAATTAAGAGTTGCTGACTCCCCTGCATTCAAGTCCCCGATCATAAAGCCAAGCCCGATACCATTGTCACTAGAAGAGTCGAAACCAAATGCTACTGGTGCATAATCACCACCGATTAAATAATCGGCAGGGTTGATTTGTGAACAACAAGAAGCCTCTATACCTGTATTATGTTCATAATCACTATCGGTAAACATACCCATAGTTAAACCGCTGATAACACCAGAGGCACTAATGAAATCACTTTGCGCCAATTCGCCAGCATCATCGTAATCGCCATCATTATTTAAGTCCAACCCACGTTCATTATTTGTGGCAGCAGAACCTCCAGGATAATTATCTGGGTCAGGATCAATGGCTCTAGAGAATGCTAAATTAGTTAAATCGCTAAGTGCAGTAATAGTGGTTGTCATATTGACGTTTTCATCGTCATCGTCGAAGAAAAAGTCATGAACGATATCGAAAAATCCGTTAGCAGCCGAACCAGTCCATTGAACATGGTTATCAAACGCGCCGCCACTTAGGTCTGTAATAGACACCTGACTTACGCTATCGCTTGAAGAGTTTCTATTACCTACAGTACTAAATTGGTCAGATGAAATACCAAATCCTTCGAACGGAGTGCCTGGTGAAAGATAATCACCTGTAGCAGCATCAAAGGTACCAGTTCCAGAGGCATCATGAATTAAACCTGGAGTGGCATTTCCGTTCCCCAAAGTGCCATCATCTGAAACTTGGGTCCATAGGAAATTACCTTGCATAATTATAGGTGCAGCCGTTGCAGCAGATGCCCCTAACATAGCGCTTAAAGTAATCCCAGCTAATGCTATTTTCTTTGTTTTAATCATATGTAGACTTCCTGTTTATTTTTTTCAGTAACGCTTCAATCCTACCGAAGCTTCCGATGCTCACATAAATTTTGCACCTTCTTTTTTATAAGCATAGTTTGAGCCAATTTAATTTTTAGCTAATATTTCAGCTAGTTACCTATCTAAGTTGAAAATTTTTACCCTAACAAAAACACCAAAATGTAAAGAAAACTGACAATCTAATAACCTCACTACATTCGGGATCAGAGCCGTCGAAAATGACATAGTAAAACCACCGTGCTGCCATTAATAAACCAATTGATAGACGTTCTATTCATGAAAAAAAGTACCAATATCACTTACAAATCTATAACAATAATGCCAACTACCCTATTCATGATTCATTTCAGAGGAAAGATATGACAAATATTACAGTCAAGACCCGCATCACAGAAATGCTTGGAATTGAAAAGCCTATAATACAAGCTGCCATGGGCTGGATAGCACGCTCACAGCTATCATCTGCGGTGTCTAATGCCGGCGGAATGGGCATTATTGAAACTAGCTCAGGTGAGCTTGATATCATTCGCGAAGAAATACTAAAAATGCGCGACCTTACAGACAAGCCCTTCGGAGTAAACATCGCCCAAGCCTTTGTGCGGGATCCTAAGATTCTCGACTTCATTATTGATCAAGGTATTAAATTTGTTACCACATCAGCAGGTGACCCAACCAAGTATACTAATAAGCTTAAAGAGGCTGGCTTGACTGTATTTCATGTTGTTCCCAACTTCAAAGGTGCATTAAAAGCAGTGGAAGCGGGTGTTGACGGGCTTATTGTCGAGGGTGGAGAAGGTGGCGGCTTCAAAAACGCCGACGATGTATCTAGTATGGTATTAATACCGCAAGTTTGTGAGGCGGTAAACGTACCTATAGTCGCGGCTGGCGGTATTATGGACGGACGCAGCATGGCAGCTGCTCTAGCCCTTGGCGCAGATGGTGTACTTATGGGCACCCGAATCTTAAGCGCAACAGAAAGCCCCGTTCATCAAAACTGGAAAGACGCGATTATTGCCGCTGACTCAACTGATACATTGTTTTTAAACCGCTCAGGGCCTGGGCCCGCTTTGCGAGCACTGCGCACAGAACGTTCAACGCGGATATTGAACGAAGGCTCACCAAGTATCTTTAGCGAATTCCAAGACACCCAAGCAGTTTACTTTGGTGGCGACCTAGAAGCTGGAATTGCCCTTACGGGACAAGTTGCTGGACGAATTAAAGAGTCTAAAACGATAAAACAGATATTCGATGAAACTCTAACCGAGTTTGGCGAAGTTACAGGCCGCTTAGCTGCGCTAACAACAAACAATTAAGAGGTACATAAAATAAGGTCACCTCTTCCTCGGGGACAGCGCATTTTAATTTCAATGACCTGCCCCAGCTGGTATTCCATCTATAAGCGAACATACTGATTCCAAAAATAATCACTTTGATTCCAATTGGAATCGATTTATTATCAATTTGTCTATTAATAAACCAGTAACTATATGGACAAACCTTATTAACATAGGGTTTACATGACTTTTCATGTATTGGCACTTGTTTTGCTAACTTAATACTTCTAAAGAAAGACTAAATCATCACGAGTTGTGAATAAAAAGCCACAAGGAACCGAGCAGTATGCAAATTTCATCCTTTAAAAGCGCTCACACACTGATCACCGGTCAAGGTTGTTCCTCTACATTAATTGAACATATTAATAAATTAAAATTTAACTACCCACTTTTAGTAACCGACAAAGGGGTTAGAAAATCGGGTACCTTAGAACACATCATCCCTCAGCTTGACGGTATGTCTTATTCTATTTTTGATAATGTAAATGCGGAACCTGATAACGAAGTGGTTGAGCAATGTTTTGAGGTATTTAAACGTCAAGCCCACGACGCAATTATTAGTGTAGGTGGTGGCAGTGCCATTGACATTGCCAAATGTGTTGCAGTGCTAGCAGGAAATTCACAATCTTTAAACGCGATGTTTGGTGAAAACAAGGTTGCAAGCCGAGGCATTCCCCATATCGCCATTCCTACCACTGCTGGTACAGGCTCAGAAGTTACCAATATTGCCATTTTGGCAGTGCCCAGTGAACAAACTAAAAAAGGGGTGGTAAGTGACTATTTATTACCAGATGTGGCCATAGTCGCACCTGAAATGACAGTAAGTTGCCCGCCCCACATAACCGCGGCCAGTGGCGTTGATGCTTTGGTGCATGCCATCGAAGCCTATTTATCTAAGTTTGCTAGCCCAATTACAGATGCACTTGCAATTAAAGCCATGGGCATGATTATGACTCACTTGCCCACCGCCTACGGCACTCCGCAAGACCTTAACGCCCGAGAGAATATGGCTACCGCAAGTTTGATGGCAGGTTTAGCCTTCGGTAATGCGGGAGTAGGTGCAGTTCATGCTTTGGCGTACCCTTTAGGTGGTCGCTACCACATCTCCCATGGAGTAAGTAATGCCTTAATGCTGCCCTATGTAATGCAATGGAACAAAAGTGCCTGTTTAGACCGCTTTGCAGATATAGCCACAGCTTTATCCACCCCAATCTCAACCGAAGATGATGGCGATACAGTAGCCGCAAAAGTCATTCAACAACTTCATGATTTATGCACAAAAGTAGGCATCCCAAAAGGCATGAAATCACTGGGAGTTAAATACGAAGACATTCCCGAGCTGGCCAAAGAAGCCATTAAAGTAGAACGTTTATTGAAAAACAATCCAAGAAATTTATCCCAGTCTGATATTGAAAGCATATATTACGCGGCCTATTAACCTTAACTATACGAATTTGGAACTCTACCCATGACGTGGAAAAACCACCAATACGGAACAGAAACAGCTTATTTTCCTCTAGGCCCGTTTAAAATACGCTTACCGTTTTTGCACTATAGATTCGAATGGCCTGACTATTTGCAGGGCCTATTGATGTGCGCAGTCGATCTCGCGGCAATTCCATTAATGGTGGAATTGTTAGGCATGCCCTTCGAAGCAGCCATCGCCATTGTGATGATTAATGGCTTTTTGTACTTACTTCACCACATTTTAGGAGACCCTGTGATCCCTGGGTGGATAACGCCCGCCGTGCCTTTGCTTATGGCGTACGTTCAAACCTTTGACCCTGGCCCCGATAGAGTTCATGCACTTATTGCCTTTCAAATTATGCTCGGCTTGTTAGCCATAGTTCTTGGGCAAACCAAGTTAGCCTCCAAAGTGGTAACACTGATCCCATCAGCAATTAAATCCGGCGTGATCATAGGTGCAGGATTAGCAGCTATTGTGGTGGTATTCAAAGAAGGCGGCCGCTTCGAGCAATTCCCAATCACCATTACCATCGCTGTAGGTTTAGCATTTTATTTAATCTTTAGTCCTCATTTCGCCAAGTTAAAACAGCACAATGCGTTTTGGGCCAACCTAGGTAAATTGGGTATATTCCCGATCATATTATTGGCCGTTATAGTTGCACCTTTGGTATCTGAAGCTAGTTGGCCGGACATTGAATGGGGGATTACTAGCCCTAATTTCGCTTTAATGTTTGAGCAATACACAGTTTTTGGTGTGGGCTTACCTGATGCATCTATGTTTTTAACGGCACTACCTACTGCGCTAGCAGCTTACATAGTGCTGTTTGGAGACGTACTACAATCAAAAGCCATTTTAGATGAAGCCGATGAAAAACGTCCTGATGAAAAAATTGATTATGATCCTAATCGCTCGCACCTGATTTTCGGGGGCAGAAACGTATTAATGAGTATATTCGGTCCAGATGTTGTGATGTGCGGGCCCTTATGGGCTGCAATGCATGTAGTGATTGTTGAACGTTACAAACAAGGCCGTGAGGCGATGCAATCTATTTTTGGCGGTTCAGGCTCTTTCCGATGGGGTACCAATACTGGTCTATTGTTATTGCCGGTAGTGAGTTTAGTCCAACCTATTCTGGGAGTTGCCCTCGCCCTAACGCTTCTAATTCAAGGGTTTGTTAGTTTCCGAATTGGCATTATGGAAGCCAAGAGTCAACGGGATCTGGGAATAGCTGGAATTATCGCTGCTATTTTAGTGATTAAGGGAGCCACCTGGGCGTTTGCTGTGGGTATTTTATTAGTACTGCTCATTTACGGTAAAAACTTCTTTAAAGGCGATCCTGAACGCAACTTTAATCCAACGAATGTAAGCGATGGTGACAAATGAAATCGCTAAACTCCAAACTTTTACAACCGGTTCTAGATGCTTTACCTGACGGTGTGTATATCACCGATGGTGAAGGTATTACCATAACCGTAAATAAAGCCTACGAAAAACTCACCGGTTTACAACGTCACCGTGTGCTAGGCAAACATATGAAAGACTTAGTCACTGAAGGCTATATCTCCAAATCAGTATCACTGGAGGTGATTCGCGAAAAGCAGCCAATTACACGGGTTCAAACCATTAAAGGTGATCGCAAAATCGTAGTCAGTGGCAACCCCGTGTTCGACGAAAACGGCAAACTGGAGTTTGTTATGAGTTCGGTTCGCGACGTTACCGCTTTGTTGCGAGCAAAGCATGCAGAAGAACAATTGGAACAAATCCTCACAGTAAGAAAAGATTACGCTATTGATGTAGATGTATTGACCGACAAAGCCGGTGTATTAACTGGCATCAATACACGAAAATGCTACAAACTAGCCGAAAAAGTTGCCCCCACAGACGTTAAAATTTTGATTCAAGGAGAAACAGGCACAGGCAAAACCCTATTGGCTCAGTTTATCCACGATAATAGTCTGCGTGCAGAAGCCCCCTTTATTTCTTTAAATTGTGCAGCTATGCCAGAGGGCTTAATCGAGGCCGAACTATTTGGCTACATGGCAGGCGCGTTTACGGGAGCTTCAATAAAAGGAAAAGAAGGATTACTCTACATCGCCAATGGTGGCACACTTTTTCTAGACGAAATTGGCGATTTGCCCTTATCTCTGCAAGCAAAACTTTTGAAAGTAATAGAGGAAAATAAATTTCTTCCCTTAGGTGGCACTCACTTTAAAACCACTAATATCCGACTCATCACCGCCACTCACCATGATCTTAAGGCCGCCATTACCGATGGTAGGTTCAGAGAAGATTTATATTATCGCTTGCAAGTAATGCCCTTGGAGTTACCTCCATTACGTAATCGCCAAGACGAAATATTACCCTTACTAGAACACTATTTAGAGCATTACGCGAAACGTTATAACAGCGAAAAAAACCTTCACCCTGAAACTGCCGAAGTGCTTTTGCACTACCCATGGCCTGGCAATATTCGGGAGTTAATGAATTTAGCAGAGCGTTTGGTGCTAATTACCGAACAAATTGAAATTTTACCTAGAGATTTACCCGAATCCATCAAACCTCTGACCGTACAAAGTAACCCTTTCAGTTCGGGTAGCCTTAAACAACAAGTTTCCCATTTGGAACGAGAACTGATTGAGAATGCCCTTCGCCTGTATGGCTCTACACGAGCAGCCGCAGCATCTTTGGGAATTAACCAATCAACCTTAGTAAAAAAACGACAAAACCTTCATGCCAGAAGGCAAGAGGAAGAATGAAATCACTAACGTCTGCTATGACATCAGATGAGCGTCAAGAGTAGGCAGTCGTTCTTTGTACGCAAGTTCAAAGAATTTACATCGCCAATTAAGGCAAATTAGAAAAAGGTGAAACATGACACATACAAACAAAACCATATCACTCAAAAAGACCCTTTCCGCATTATTCGTAGGAATTTCTCTCACCTGCGCTTCTCTGAATTCACTAGCGGCTGACGAAACTTATATTGATAAATTATTGGCAGATGCCCCAAAAAACTGGGGGAAGTGGGGTGAAGACGATCAAATAGGCGCATTAAACTATTTAGATGAAGCACAAGTGAAACGTGGCGTAAAGGCCATTCAATCTGGTGAACGTTTCACATTACAACTACCTATGATCCATGGTGTAGGTCCAGTCTTCCCCGGTCGTGTGCCTGTGATGCATTTTATGGCTCAAGATGAAGGTATTTATTCATCGAATAAATCAGAACCTTTAAGTGGTGGTATGAAGTATTCGGATGATGCAGTGTTTATGTACCTGCAAGGAACGACCCATATGGATGCCCTGGGTCATGCTTGGTACTCAGATAAGGTCTACAACGGAAAGTCATCTGATACTACTGTGCATGGCCACGACTACGTAGACATTGCTCACTTAGGCGATGTAGGTGTAGCTGGACGAGGTATATTGATCGACGTGGGCCGATACAGTGGTGATAAAAACCATCGCCTAGCACCGGGCACTTGCGTGACCTTAGACGATATTAAAAACACCGCCAAAAAACAAAAGTTAACCATCGAAAAGCGCGATATTTTAATGATAAGAACTGGTTCAATGGGGCGGTTCTACGACGAAAATGACAAACAAAATTGGACAGCCTTAGACGAGCCAGGTTTATGTTACAGCGCGGAACTAGTGCAATGGATCGCCGATATGGAAATTCCCGTAATTGCAGCTGATAACTTAGCTGTTGAATTAGCCGCGCAAAACGTGAATGGTAACGACATGGTTATTCCTCTGCACGGTGCGCTAATCAGAAACTTAGGTGTTGTATTAACTGAGTTATATTGGCTTGATGATTTAGCTGCTGATTCCGCTGAAGATGGCCAATACAGTTTCTTCTTCTCAGTTGCTCCTTTAAAAATGAAAGGTGGCACCGGCTCTCCAGTTAATCCTATGGTTATTAAATAACCAACAAATAAAACCACGGGGCAAACCTGCCCCGTACCCAATTTTCATCGCATTTTTAAATGGGCACTTTGCCTAAGAGCCAGGTAACACAGATAACAGTGCCTTTAATGGCAACGGTTTCTGCTGAATATTCAAATATTAAAGGGGAAAATCATCAAGGCGGCGCAATTAAAAACCAAGTAGATAGTCTAGGCGCTGTTCTCAGCTTTTAAACTATAAAACACCCTTTCTCTTCTTCTGAAACGAAAAAGCCCCGAACATTTCTGTTCAGGGCTCTTGGAATAAATGGTGCCTCGACCCGGGATCGATACGCACGCGCAGCAGCGGGACACGACGCGTGGCTCTGGTTCGAACCTTTCTCTTACCCTGAAACGAAAAAGCCCCGCATTTTCATGCAGGGCTCTTGAAATAAATGGTGCCTCGACCCAGGATCTATACGCACGCGCAGCAGCGGGACATGACGCGTGGCTCTGCTTCGAACCTTTCTCTTCCCCTGAAACGAAAAAGCCCCGCATTTTCATGCAGGGCTCTTGGAATAAATGGTGCCTCGACCCGGGAGCGATACGCACGCGCAGCAGCGGGACACGACGCGCGGCCCTGGTTCGTCGCTTTCCCTTCCGTTGAAACGAAAAAGCCCCGAACATTTCTGTTCAGGGCTCTTGGAATAAATGGTGCCTCGACCCGGGATCGAACCAGGGACACGCGGATTTTCAATCCGCTGCTCTACCAACTGAGCTATCGAGGCACTGACTTTACGTCAAATCACAACACTAAAAAGTATACTTGGTAGCGCCGTGGGTGCGTATTAAACGGATTCTTGGCTATCAAGTCAACCGATTTTTAATAAATTTTTAGTTTTACGGTCTGTTTGCTCGAAAACCCAGCAAATAGGCCTCTATTTAATCAGTATTTTAGTTTAATTTACGCTGAAGGTGGAACGTACCCTTCGATATCAGGTTCTTTTCCTTCGAACAAATAGCCAACCATTTGCTCTTCTAAAAATTTTCTCGCTTGGGGTTCCATCATATTCAACTTATTTTCGTTAATTAGCATAGTCTGTTTTTTTTGCCATTCAGCCCAAGCTTCTTTGCTAATGTTATCGAATATTTTTTTACCGATTTCGCCGGGATATAGTTGGAAATCCAACCCATCACTTTCTTTTTGAAGTTTTTGACAGAAAACTGTTCTACTCATAATGCTATTCCAAAATTTCTATTAAAGATTTTTCCGTAGTGTACTAAAAAGTTTAAGGGTTGGCGCAGCTAATCCCACTTTTGCAGGTTTATTTAAGTCATACCAAAGGGTTTCTTGTTCTTCAACTCTTCCAACGGGTGGTTTATTTAGGTGCATCAATACTGGTGTAATATCAAGGTGAAAGTGGCTGAAGGTGTGGCGGAATTCTTCAAGTGGTTCAATCTGGATATCGCCTAAGGCTAAGTTTTGAGCTTTGCTTTGGGCATCGTGTAAAGTTTCTGCTTCATATAAACCAAATAACCCTCCCCAAATTCCCGAAGCGGGACGTTTATATATAAGTACCTGCCCCTGCCAGATGGGTAATAGCATAACTGTGGTTCGCACCGGCGTAGTTTTCTTCGGCTTTTTAGTGGGTAACTCAGCTTGAGCACCTTGGGCAAAAGCCAAACAGGTTGTTTGCACCGGACAGGCATCGCAGTTAGGTTTAGAACGGGTACACAAAGTTGCGCCCAAATCCATGATGGCTTGGGTATACAGCCCAGTGTCCGTGCTCGGTGTTAAATCATCTGCGTATTGCCATAGCTGTTGCTCGATTGCCTTGCTGCCTGGCCATCCATGGATCCCGAAATAACGAGTAAGTACTCGCTTAACATTACCGTCGAGAATACTGATAGGTTTGCCACTGGCTATCGACAGCACAGCGCCTGCGGTGGAACGTCCAATTCCAGACAGAGATACCATGCCCTCTAAGGTGTCAGGAAATTCACCTGAATAGAGATCGCGAACAGTCTGCGCGGCCTTGTGTAAATTCCTAGCCCGTGCGTAATAACCTAACCCTGTCCACAGATGTAAAACATCATCAACAGGTGCATTCGCAAGTGCTAGCACATCGGGAAACCTTTGCATGAAACATTGGTAAAACGGAATGACCGTTTTCACCTGAGTTTGCTGCAGCATAATTTCAGATACCCAAACTCGATACGGGGTTTTGTCCTGTTGCCAAGGTAGGTCTTTCCTACCGTGTTGATGGTACCAAGTAAGCAGTTTTTGACTAAACGTCGAGTCAATTGTTGGACTTTGCATATTACCTTTGATTGATTTAGCGGTTTTCACGCACTGGGTTTGTTATGATCATACTAGAATTTTATTGAAATAGATTAATCATGCTTGAAATAACCACTCCCACTATATTTTTTCCCGGTACTTTATGCGATGAACGGATTTGGATGCCGGTGTGGAAACAACTGAATATCGCCCAGCGTAGCTATGTGCCCTTGCAGTGGGCTGATACGTTAGAGCAGATGCAAGCCTTGAGTGCTGATCGTATCAATAGCTTTGAATCCAAAGTACATTTGGTCGGCTATTCTATGGGTGGCTACATTGCCGCCTTAACAGCCTTGCAATTTCCAGATCAAATCGCGTCACTAACACTCGTTGGATACTGTCCTGACGGACTCAGTGCTCAGGAAATTCTGCAACGTAAAATGCTGATTAAAACCATAGAGAATAAAAAACCTGTGGCCATGAACAACGCTAGACTGGCTCATTTCTTTACGCCATCCGAAATGCAGAATTCCGATTTAGTTAATATTGTGAAAGAGATGGAAAGCGACCTCGGCCCCAGCGTGTTAAAAGCCCACGTACAATCTACAACGCCACGACCGGATCTTTCTACAAAACTGCAATCTAGTCGCTTTCCACTGCACTTTATTGCTGGGGAAGTGGATCAAGTAGCCCCCGCGAAACCGATACAAGATTTAGCAGCTTCAATATCACAGGCTGATTATAATCAGATCGACGCAACTGGGCATATGATGCTTGTTGCTCAACCCGAAGCAGTGGCAAAACAGTTAAGCAAACTACTAGGCTAAATTTGATAAACCAGTAAATTGCCTCAACCTATGTAATTACAAGGTTTCAGCTAGTGCGAATGTTGATTCTGAGGTAAAATACCGCGCGTTTTTAGCACACACTTTTTAGATAATCATTTTATAGATAAGAGATAACATTTGCATGAGCCAATTTAAAACTCAAGAAGAAGCCGAAGCAGCAGGCGTATACGTTCAAAAAGTACGCAGCTTTGTTAAGCGAGAAGGTCGTTTGACTAAGGGCCAAGCTAAAGCCCTTGAAGAGTTTTGGCCCACCATGGGGTTGATGCATGCAGATGGGAAACTCGACTTTACCGAAGTGTTTGGTCGCAGTGCACCTGTTGTGCTAGAAATTGGCTTTGGTATGGGCAAGTCCTTGGTTGAAATGGCGGCCAATGAACCAGACAAAGATTTTATAGGCATTGAAGTTCATCGACCTGGAGTGGGCACTTGTATGGCAGAAGCCAATGAGCAGGGTGTCACAAACTTACGGGTATTCGAACATGACGCGGTAGAAGTACTAGCCGATTGTATTGCCGATGAAAGCCTTGATAGATTGCAACTTTTCTTTCCCGACCCTTGGCACAAAAAACGTCATCACAAGCGCAGAATAGTACAACCAGAGTTTGTCCAAAAACTTCGTAGCAAATTGAAAATCGATGGTGTTTTCCATATGGCTACGGATTGGGAAAACTACGCTGAGCACATGCTTGAAGTGATGCAGACTGCCGAGGGTTTTAAAAACTTGTCAGAAAATCAAGATTATGTGCCTCGACCTGATAACCGACCACTAACCAAATTTGAGCAACGTGGTCATCGTCTTGGCCATGGTGTGTGGGATCTGATGTTTGCGAGGGTAAACTAATGTTATCTCCCACCAGCCAAGTATTGGTGCGTAACAAAGAAATATTCGAGCAAGGGAAATGGGTCTTTGTTAACCCACCTGAAGCTGATATTTTTGCAGCCTTAGATAATCCAGACATATTAGGCTTCCATCAGTTTTATGATGTATTTCAGCAGTGCCCCCAAAATAACAAACACCTATTTTCGGCACACTACCCCGTTGTTGCAACTGAATTAAATAAGCAAGGTTCAAATAACGAACCCTTTGATGGCGCAGTGATTTACATGCCTAAGTCGAAAGAACAGGCGGCATTTTTAATTGCCAACATGGCGGCATGCGTTAAAGCCGGTGGGAATATCTATTTAGTTGGAGAAAATAAATCCGGTATTAAGAGTGCCGATAAGTTGTTTGCCAAAGTTTCGCAACGCATAAACAAAATAGACTCAGCTCGCCATTGCAGTTTGTACTGCGCACTCATAGAAGATAGTCACAGTTTCGATGTTGAAAACTTTGTTCAATACAAAGAAATTCAGATCAACAACACTCAATGCAAAATTGCTTTCTTGCCCGGCATCTTTAACGCAGGAGCACTAGATCCAGCCAGCAAACTGTTAATTGAAAACTTGCCTGAAAAGCTCTCAGGAAAAATGTTAGATTTTGCATGTGGTTCAGGGGTAATAGGCTGTTTTGCGGCAAAGAATAACCCTGAGATAACCCTTACATTAAGCGACGTAAGCGCCTTAGCAATTTATTGTAGCCAACTCAGTTTAGAAGCTAATAATCTTAAAGGTACTGTGATCGCCTCCAATGGTTTAGCAGAGGTAAGTCACAAATTTGATACTGTGTTAACTAATCCACCTTTTCATACTGGGATAAAAACTGATTACAGCGTCACAGACAAATTTATTAAAGAAGTGAAGTTTGCTTTGCTTCCTAAAGGCACATTGATGTTGGTAGCCAATCGCTTCTTACCCTACCCAGATATCATTAAAGATTCGCTACCGACGCTTTCCACAGTGGCACAAACATCAAAATTTAACCTTTACAGAGCGCAAAAATAGAATACAGTTATTAGTATAAACTAATTATCTAGAGCAACTGAGGTGACTACCCTATACGGGCTTGTCCCTTGCTACACAGTTAGGTGGTCATGTAACCTGCTATCTGAGCTAAAGTAACGCTAGCGTTGTTCTCAAGTTTACGAATTGGAGAAATAAATATTGAAGATTCTTTTTGTTGTTTCAGAAGTAGAAGATTTAGCTAAAACAGGTGGCTTGGCTGATGTGGCAAAAGCATTGCCCATAGAGTTAAAAAAATTAGGGCATGATGTCGTCATAGTGATGCCTTATTACAAGCTTTTAGCTGATAAATTTGATGCTCCAATAGTTGCCTCCGAAGGTATTGTTTCCAGTAACAAAACGTATTCATTTAACGTTCGCCAAATTCATATTCAAGATGTACCCGTTTTTTGTGTGGATTTTCCTGAGTATTTTCATCGTGACGGTTTTTATACTGACGGTTATCATGCTTTTGCCGACAACGCACAACGTTTCGCGTTTTTCGCTGATGCCGCGTTAGCAACCAGTCGCGCAATTAATTTCCAACCGGATGTTGTGCATTGTAATGATTGGCACACAGCCTTAACCCCTTACTTTTTGAAAACCGATAACAGTGGATTTTTTGCCCACAGTAAATCGGTGTTAACTATCCACAATGGTGCTTTTCACGGTACACATCGCTTGGATGAAATTCCTTATGTTAGCCATCATGATGCGCTGCACAGCCAATTAGATGGAGACGCGTTAAACTTTCTTCGAATTGGCATCCGTTACGCGGACAAAATTAATACCGTGAGTCCCAACTATGCACAGGAACTGCTTACAACCTTGGGCAGTCACATGTTGTATAACGAATTCTCGGCTCGACGAAACGATGTATCAGGGATTTTAAATGGCTGTGATTACAGTCAGTGGGATCCGGCTACAGACCAATATCTTCCAGCTAATTTTGATGTTAACAATCCAGCTGGAAAAGCAGAATGTAAACGCAAATTACAGGAAACCGCAGGTTTCGCTGAAAAATCCGACGTGCCTTTAATTGGTATGGTTTGCCGTTTAACCGAACAAAAGGGCTTCGGTTATATATTGCCCATTCTAGAAGATCTATTACAACACAATGTCCAACTCCTTATTGTTGGAACAGGTGACCCTTCTATAAGTGAAGTGCTGCATAGACACGCTCAAATACACCCTGATAAGTTCATTTTCATCGAAACATTCAGTGTTGAGTTGGCACATTTATTAGAAGCAGGCAGTGATTTCTTTCTTATGCCTTCACTATTTGAGCCTTGCGGCTTAAATCAGATGTACAGTTTGGCATATGGGACTATTCCTATTGTTCGCGCTGTGGGCGGTTTAAAAGATACGGTGATTGATGTTATTCATCAGCCAGATATTGCTACTGGATTCGTATTTGAACACCCAGATAGCTCTGCTTTGCTTGGGTGTATCTATCGGGCACTACTCCATTTTTATGAATACCCTGATAGCTTCAATCAAATGAAATTAAGAGGGATGAACACACGATTTACTTGGCATCAAGCCGCTTTGGAATATGAGGCGCTTTATAAGTCATGCTGAGAAATTTTAGCCTCTGTCTAGTGGGTAAGTTAAACCGCCTTTTACTGGCAATCACGTTTTCTTGTTGCTTAATTTTTGCGGTTAATGCACAAGAAAACTTGCCTGATAAGTGTATTCAACTGCCTGAACGTACTAGCGTGTGCCCTAACATTTTGTATAAGCGATCTCCCGTTGATATCCCACAATTTGAGGTTAAAGAGGGAGAGATGGTGTGTATTTGTATGGCTGATTTTAACTCATTACGCATAGCTGCAAGTGATGATGCAGGCAAAGTAGATCAAATGGTCGCACTAACTAGAGCATCCGTAAAATTGAAGATCGATGAAAAAACGCTACTTGAAGTAATTCGAAAGTAGTTTGCTAAGTACAGTTATGGAGAAATAACTGATAAAAATACATGTTTAGCCCAAGCTATTTAAATCTTTCCACTTTTATTGGACTAAGTGTTTTCTTTTAAAACAATTTATATCACTATAATCCTTAGTGGTAAAATTGCCACAAACTAAGACTGATTATCTTTATGCTAACTGGCGGAAAAAACTTATCTTTAAAAACCCTGATTGTTTGGGTGGTTATGGCCATCACAACGTTAGCCCTCGTTGTTACCTCTAGTATTTCTTTAATTAATCAAATCGCTAATTACAAAAATGAACTCATTCAGCAGGTTGTACTTTACGCTGAGATTATCAGTAACAATGCAATGGCTAGTTTAGAGTTCGATGACGAATCAATTGAGAAAGAAAATTTACAAATTTTAAAAGCAGCAGACTTTATCGAGGCTGTTTACATATACAAAAAAGTAGAAGGGCAAGAGCCTACCTATTTCACCAGCTACAACCGTTCCGATCAAGCTCCTACTCCTATGATGTGGGATAGGTTTGACGCTTTAGAAACGCCCACGCAAATAAAAGATGCATTTGAGTATGTGAAAACTATCGAAATAGATAATGAAGTAGTGGGATATGTTTATCTGCGTGTATCCGCAAAAATATTAAACGACTTGATTGCCAGCTCAATATTAACTACCTGTGCGGCGCTGGTAGTCATACTGGTAATTTGTTACTTACTGACGTTACGTCTACAAAAAACCTTAGCCACACCAATAATTAATCTTGCAGCAATAGTACAACGGGTATCCAGGCAACGAGATTACAAAGGGCGTGCAGAGGCAACCAACATCAAAGAGCTGGATATATTGGGCTCTGCTTTTAATGATATGCTCGATCGCACCCAGCACTATTTGAAAGAAAGGGACTTTGCTGAAGAAGAACAACAGAAACTGCATGCCAGTCTAGAAGAAAAGGTACAACTACGAACAGTGGCGTTGAAAAAGGCCAACCAAGAGCTTATTGAAACATTAGAAAAACTGCATCAATTCCAGAGGCAGATGGTCCAAAATGAAAAAATGGCATCCCTTGGAGATATGGTTGCAGGTGTTGCCCACGAAGTTAACACGCCAATTGGTTTAGGTGTTACAGCTTCTACAATGATGTTAGATCGGCTTAATCATATTGAAACTGAGTTCGAAGCTAAAACCTTAAAAGCCAGCACCCTGTCGAAGTTCATAACCGAGGGGCAAGAAAACCTAAATATCATTTATCGCAATTTAAACCGAGCAGCTGAACTGATTTCCAGCTTTAAACAAGTGGCAGTTGATCAATCAAGCGAAAATAATCGAATATTTTCGGTGGCAAAGTTGATAGATGAAATATTGATGTCTATGCGTCCTAAGCTAAAAAAATACAATCACGTGATTGATATTCATTGCCCTACAGATCTATACATAGAAACCAAAGCGGGCCCAATAAACCAGATTATTATGAACTTAGTGATGAATTCAATCATTCATGGCTTTGAGTTTACTGATAAAGGTAGAATTGATATCTATATCGATATGGCCTCAGAAAATAAAATCAGAATTCGTTATTTAGATGACGGAAAGGGTATTCCTGATCCCCTTAAAAAACGTATTTTTGATCCTTTTGTAACCACTAAACGAGGCCAAGGTGGCAGTGGTTTAGGCATGCATTTAGTTTATAACTTAATAACCCAAGCATTAAATGGCTCTATCACCATCACCAGTGAAGAAGGCAAAGGCGTTGAATTTATAATCCTTTTCCCAGTGAAAAGAATCGACTCCGCAGCTTTGCCAAAAGGATTTTAATTTATGATCAGCAGAATAATCATTTTCATTATTGTTACCTGGAGTACTATTGTCTACGCACAGAATAATGACTTTGATGTTTCGCCAACGTCTATACGATCGACTTTCTTTTTGCATGTTGTTAATTACTCGGAATGGCAACAAAGATATACCAGTTTGAAGTTTTGCTTGATTGAGCAAGCGTCACAAAAGCACTATTTAATGTTACAAAAATCAGAGTTATTAACCCGCGACAAAAAACAAATAGATTTACAACCCGTAGACAGTTTGTCTTCGGCACTTGAGCAACGTTGTAACTACATATTTGTAGATAAAACTCGTGAGTCCAAAATTTTAGAAGAAGATTTGAAACAAACCAGCTTATCTATTGTCACTATTGGGGAAACTATCAATTTTCTCAACAATGGGGGGTTGGTTAGCCTTGTAGAAGAGTATGGCAAGATAAAAATCTACATTAATAAACAGCAGTATGCTAATTCACCTGTAAAATTTAGCGCTAGACTACTAAAGTATACAAATTTCACTGGATAATAGCCTGATTAATAGATATTTTCTGTTAAACTAATTATATTGAAATAAAACGGATAAAAACAATGACGCCCAATATACTAATCGTTGAAGATGAAGTAGTAACAAGGACTACTTTAAAAAGCTTATTTGAAGCGGAAGGTTACAATGTATTCGAAGCTGAAGATGGCAGCGAAATGCATGACTTTTTCGAAAATAACAACATTAACCTAGTGGTTATGGATATTAATTTGCCAGGAAAAAATGGCCTAATTCTCGCTCGCGAAGTTAGAGACCGTAAAAATGTTGGTTTAATATTCTTAACTGGTAGAGACAACGATGTTGATCGCATTTTAGGATTGGAAATTGGTGCAGATGATTATCTAACTAAGCCGTTCAACCCTAGAGAATTGACTATTCGTGCACGAAATCTTTTAAATAGAACCTTAAGCAATAATGAAGATGACGATTTACCAAGTCGTGTTAGCTTTAATGGTTGGATTTTGGATGGCGACAGCCGTAGCTTAATTTCACCTAGTCAAAACGAATTCCGTCTTCCTCGTAGTGAATTCCGCGCGTTACATTTGTTCCTTAGTAATCCAGGAAAGATCTTAACCAGAGAGCAGTTGATTATGGAAATGACAGGTCGTGAACTGCGTCCTAATGACCGTACTGTTGATGTAACAATTCGTCGTATACGTAAACATTTCGAATCAGAAGTGAACTCTGAAGACTTGATTGTTACCATTCACGGTGAAGGTTACCGTTTCTGTGGCTCTGTAGACATGTAATTAGCTTAGCTAATAATATATAAACAAAAAAAGGGCTTTTTAGCCCTTTTTTATTGTTTACTGAGAAACTAACCACAAAGCACAAAGCACAACAACTATATGACGGCTTTGTTTTATTATTAACTACCCGCCAGTTGCATTTCACTGACTAAGATTGAGCCAGTATGAATGCTCCCCCGAGTTTCAGCCACTGATCCTATGGCAGAAATGTTCATCAACATATCTTTTAAGTTGCCTGCGATGGTAATTTCGTGAACCGGATATTGGATCACGCCATTTTCGACCCAAAAACCTGCAGCACCGCGAGAGTAATCGCCGGTAACAATGTTTACGCCTTGCCCCATCAATTCGGTTACAAGTAGTCCTGTACCCATTTCTTTTAGTAAGGCTTCATCACTATGGCCGGTATGTTTAATCAACCAATTATGTATGCCACCAGCGTGACCATTGGTTTGCATACCTAATTTTCGAGCTGAATAGCTAGTTAACAAATAATGATCTAACACACCTTTATTAACGATAGTCATATCTTCAGTCTTCACACCTTCGTTATCGAAAGGTGAGCTGGCAAGCCCTGATTTAATATGTGGACGCTCTTGTATTTCAAACCAATTTGGTAAAACTTGAGTACCTAAACTATCTAGCAAGAAAGATGACTTACGGAATAAACTACCGCCGCTTATCGCACTGACAAAATGTCCAAGTAAACCTGCTGCCACATCGCGATGGAAAATAACTGGGATTTTAGCGGTTTTCAATTTACGTGCATTTAATCGGCTAAGGGTAAATTCAGCTGCTTCTTTACCTACTTGATCTGCAGGAGTTAACAAACCGGCTTGGCGATTAACCGTGTAACTATAGTCGCGCTGCATATCGCCGTTATCTTCTCCAATAACGACACAACTTAGGCTGTAACGACTGCTTGGATAACCACCAATAAAACCATGACTATTACCATAGACCTTCATACCAATATTGGCGTTATATGAGGCACCATCTGAATTGGTAATTCGAGAATCAAAGCCTAAGGCAGCTTCTTCAGCTAAAATGGCTTGCTGTATGCCGTGTTGAGTATCAAGCTCAATGGGATGATACATATCCAAGTCAGGATAATCATAGGCCATTAAGGCTTCATCCGCAGGACCAGAAAAAGGGTCTTCACTGGTATATTTAGCGATTTCGCAGGCTTTTTCCACTGCTAGAGTTAGCGCACTCATACTTAAATCTGCGGTGGATGCACTGCCTTTACGCTGACCAAAATAAACACTAATGCCCAAACCACCGTCGTTGGTAAACTCGACCGTTTCTACTTCTTTTAATCGAGTCGATACCGAAATCCCCTCGACTTTAGACATGCTAGCTTCCGCATGACTGGCCCCTTTTTGCTTGGCCAATGCCAAAACATCTTCAACTGCTTGTTGAATTTGGGCTAATTGTTGCTCCATTTGCATATAAGACTCACTTTCTTTTCACAACTTTTAATGCTGTGCGGTATTAGCTGGGTTACAATTGGCATAGTGTAACATTAAAGACATTATCATGAGCGATACGAATTTAACCGAAAACGGTCCAGAACAAGAATTTAAGAGCAAAACCCAATTGAAGCAGGAAAGCCTTGCTATTCAGAAATTGGGGGAAGCACTCGTTGAACTAGGCGCAGCTTCGTTAGCCAAAATCCCTATGGATGAAGAGCTGGCCGATGCAGTTGAGTTAGCTCGCAAAATTAATAAGAAAAAAGATGGTTACCGCCGTCAATTGCAGTTAATTGGTAAATTGATGCGTCATCGAGACACCCAACCTATTCAATTAGCCCTTGATCAGTTGCAGTTGGCTCATCGCCAACAAACCAGTAAATTTCATCATGTGGAAGAAGCTAGAGATAAAGTTCTACAGGGTGATAGAGGTATTGATGCCTTAATGAATGAATACCCAGAGTTAGATCGCCAAAAATTAAGACAGCTTTCTCGCCAAGCGAAAAAACAGCAAGAAACAAACAAGCCGCCTAAAGCCGCACGTGATTTGTTTCAATATCTAAAAGAATTCATGTAGGCGGGTACTTTAGCCCCGCGCACTTAAACAAGGCCCACGGGCTGAAGCCCGTGCTACAACTCTGGTGATAAATGCCATTCATCCATTCATTCATGGCCTGAAAGGCCATGTTAGGAGCCTGTACCGCCTACGGTTAACTCGTCCACTTTAAGGGTAGGCTGACCAACGCCAACGGGTACACTTTGCCCATCTTTGCCACATACGCCAACCCCTTTATCTAGACTGAGGTTATTGCCTATCATCGAGATTTTTTTCATCACCTCTGGGCCGTTACCAATCAAAGTGGCTCCTTTAATTGGTGTGGTAATCTTACCATTTTCAATTAAGTAGGCTTCGGAGGTTGAGAAAACAAACTTGCCTGAGGTGATATCCACCTGGCCACCACCAAAATTCGGCGCGTAAACGCCTTTATCAATACTACTAATTATTTCTTCAGGACTATATTGCCCCTCCAACATAAAGGTATTGGTCATCCTCGGCATTGGAAGATGAGCATATGACTCTCTGCGACCATTACCTGTAGGGTTAACTCCCATTAAACGGGCGTTTAGTTTATCTTGCATGTAACCAGTCAATACACCATCTTCGATTAACACGTTTCTTTGTGTCGTCGTTCCCTCATCATCTACAGATAATGAACCTCGGCGATTGGCTAGGGTTCCATCGTCCACAACAGTTACCCCTTTAGCTGCAACTTGTTGGCCAATTTTGCCACTGAAGGTTGATGCCCCTTTGCGGTTAAAATCACCCTCAAGTCCATGCCCGACCGCTTCATGTAACAAAACTCCAGGCCAACCAGCTCCTAGTACCACAGGCATCAATCCAGCAGGTGCTTCAATAGCTCGCATATTTACACGCGCCATATGAATCGCTTCATCAGCTAATAATTGATAACGGGTTTTATCACCCTCTAGCTGTAAAAAATAGTCATATCCATAACGTCCGCCCATACCAGCGCTGCCGCGCTCTCGGCGTCCATCATTTTCAATTAGAATGGAACAATTGAGTCGAATAAGCGGGCGTATATCAGTGGTAAAGGTGCCATCTGTTGCTGCAATGAGTACCTCTTCGTAAACCCCACTAATACTAACTACCACTTGGGTGGCTAAGGGTTCTTGATCACGAATGTACTTATCAACATCTTGTAATAAGGTAATTTTTTGATGTTCTTGCATACCAAGAATAGGATTCTGGGCAAAGTATCGAGCAGAAGATTGCTTAGGAGCACTAGCTGCAACCTTAAAAGTGCCGCCAGAGTTGGCAATACTTCGAGAGGCTTTGGCCGCTTTATTTAGCGCTTCTTGACTAATATCATCTGAGTACGCGAAACCGGTCTTTTCTCCGCTAACAGCGCGCACACCAACGCCTTTTTCAATATTGTAGCTACCGTCTTTAATAATTCCGTCTTCTAAAACCCAGCTTTCATGCTGACTGGATTGAAAATAAATATCGGCAAAATCATTTTGATGCTGACAAATGAGGTTCAAGGCGGATACGACCTTATTGGGATCCAAATCTGCTGCATTTAATAAATTTTCTTCGACCAAATTAGACAAGGTAACTCCTGAATTGATTATGTTGCTGAACTGGCATGTTAGTGCGAATTCTACTTATTTCGTTGGCATCAAATTTAGCACTAACCGTACCACTGCCAGTTTCTATCTCACACAAGGTGTCACCCCAAGGAGAGATTACGCAAGAATGTCCGTAAGTTTCACGCCCATTTGCATGAATGCCGCCTTGGTTAGCAGCAACCAAATAACATTGTTTTTCGATGGCCCTAGCTTTTAATAAAGGCTCCCAATGGGCTCTTCCGGTTGCACGGGTAAATGCACTGGGCAACACTAAAACATCAATGTCTCCCATTGCCGTAAACATCCCAGCAAAGCGCACATCATAACACACGGCAACACCTATTTTGCCGAAAGGTGAGTCCACCACAACAAGTTTGTCGCCGGCTTGAGTATATTTCGACTCTAAGTAATTTCGTGTTCCATCTTCTACCTGAACATCGAACAAATGGATTTTTTGATAATCATCTACACGTCGTCCAGTATCATCGTAAATCAAACAAGTGGCGCTGTATTTACCAGAGGTGGAAGTTGAAATGGGAATAGTTCCAGCAATTAGCCACACTTTATATTTTTTTGCCATGGCCGACAAAGCATCTTGAATAGCACCCTCACCAAGTTCTTCTGCAATTAGCAGCAACGCAGAATCTCCTGCGCCAAAACAGGCAAAACACTCTGGCAATACAATTAAGTCTCCAGGCTGTTGCTGAGAAACATATTCTTCAACGTGTTGCAGGTTAACCGATACATCTGGACTTGAAACTAGCTGACATGCGACTAAATTGGCCATTAATACCCTCTCGTATCATCTATTTGTAAATTAACTCTTTCATCGGGAAGAACCTGAGGCGAAACATCTTCATCATCGAGTTCAACAGGTGTATTTCTTGCTGGTAGTGCCACTTCTTTACTTTTTCTATCCAACTCAGTGAGAATCGGCTCATCCAACGTGCCGGTAACTGAGTACTTAACATTCGAAATCACTTTCGCCTCGGTAAGAACCTGATCGATTGCCAATGCTGCGATAGCGGTTGCTGGATTAACCATCCAATAAACTAACAATGGCAAACTAGAGGTCACGTTAGGTGTGAATTCAATTTGATAATTTAGCTCTTTACTAGATAAGTCAGTGAAGCCCGCAATCAACATTTCGCCTGCAGCACCGTCAATTACCATATCTTGAGTTTCAGCTTTACCGTTGACAATTTGTAATGAACCATCCATTTTGTCGTAGAAAAAGCCTTTCGCAAATACATCTCTAAAATCTAAACTTAATTTTCGAACCAAAGACTGCAAACTCAAGAAACTAAAAATCCGCGAGCCTTTATCACTCACCTCTGACAAATAGCCGTCAGTGAGTCGCCAATCTATATTTCCTCCTAAACTGGCAACCGAGAATTTATGGGGAGCATCCTGCCAATTTAAGTCAAATTTGAAATTGGCCTTCGAATCTTTAATACCTGAATCAAAACCAAAGCCTTTAATCAAAGCACCAAAGTCAGGGCTATTGAGCTCTCCGGTTAAATTCGTACTTGAACCTTGTTCACCAATAAACCAGTCTCCGCTGGCGTATAAAACCCCATTACTGTTATTAAACCTCAAGCTATCAATCTGCATACCTGTAGGTGCTCTTGATAACGAAAAGTCGACTTTACCCAGATCTTTACCAAACAACTTGCAGCTCTTACAGTCAAAACTAACCGGTGGTAAATTTTGTAGATCAGGAGTGTGTAATTCTGCACCTTGCTCACTTTCATGCCACTGAGCCAAATCGATAAAATCTGCTTTAATGTCGACACCACGGTTCAACCAATCATTATATAAAGTAACTTTGGCGCGAATTTGTTCAGCATTGAAATCCAATAGCCAGTCACCATTGGAATGTTTAGCCACCAATTCCAATTGATTGATTTTTTGACCGGCTACGATCATATTATCGGCGTTAACATATACCCGTTGCGGTGCGGCCAAAATAGGTTTTTCATTGTTACGGGGAATATCACCAATTAAGGTGGCAATGGCTTGATACCAAGCGTCGAAATCTGCGTCTTCGACATTAGCTGAAATACTAAAACCTAGCCCCATTGCTAAGGACTCACTTTCGCCAATGGTCAAATGCGCTCGTGAAAATTGCATACTGTCATGGGGTAAAACCCCTTCGAAGGAAATAGAATCACCAAGTAACAAGCTGAAATTAGACGCTTGATTGCTACCATTTCCTGTTACAAATAACTGTTTAGCTTGCTCAGTACTTTTGTTAAACGGTGCAGGTAAGCTGGACGTCACACCCTGTAAATTACTAACCAATTCAAATTCGTAGGCGTAACTACCTTTATTTAATGTTAGCTGGGTATTTGCTTGCCAAATACCATGACCATCAAGGTATTTATTCATGCTTGGCTGATGATCTTGCAGTAAAGGCTGAACTTGCCAGTCACCTTGAAGCTCAATATCAGCTTTGTATGCGCCACTTGGATCAGAATAGCCGTCAAAGTTTGCGCTAATTTGTTGCTCAAACAGCTCCCCCGTCAGCCCGTTAAAATCAACCTTCTCATTGGCGAAAGAAACTTCACCAACCATGTTCTTAAAATTCAAATTAAGGCTAGGTAAATAGACTGGATTCCCAGCTAACCTTACTTGCCCCTTTGCCAACACATTTTTACCGCTCAAAGGTATGTGCAAATCTAACTTGGTATTAAGATTGCCGCTAACATTTACTCCGTCAGTTAATACCGTACCTAAACTATTAGCCAAAAAGCTATCTAGAATTAATTCTGTTACATCCGCACTATCGGCACTGACATCAGCTTGTATGTTCAACACCGCGCTTTTGTTGAATTGTGGGATCTGCGCCGATAACTGAGAAAAAGCGACGTCCTTCAATTTACCTTTGTGGGCTATCATTGAAAGGCCTTTATTTTCGAACAAAAGGTCAACATCTAAATCTGTGAGTTGTGGCCAATCATGGGCAAACTTAAATTCACTGTCATTCACATCAATACTGATTTGAAATATTCCCTGATGATTTTCAAACGGGAATTGATCCAGTGAGCCTTGCCAAAGCACTTGAGTAGAGGCTAACTCACCACTAAGCATCGCGCTTTGTAAATAGGCTTTAGTTTGCGTACCCATGTAATGATCTGGAAATAAGTTTTTGGCTTGCTGCACATTGAGCTTGCCGATGTTAGCAAATAAATTCAGTTGCTTGTCTTTGCTATCAAAGGCCATTTGCAGGTCTAAATTTAGGTCGTTACCGTGCAACGCTAAGTTAGGTATATCAACTCGCACACCGCGAGGTTGCCAGTCGAAGAAAACATCAAAATCGAGAGACTGATAAGTTAAATTTTGATCTAGGGTGTTGTTCGCAATGAACTCACCTTCACTGCCAGAAATTGACAACTTCCCTAGGTTATCGAACATATTGAAACTGCCCACAACATTATCGACACCCGGCAAACCATCCACCTGATTCCAACTAACATTGGAAAAGTTCGCATTAACTGAAAACTGCTGACCAAACATAATCGCTAAATCATCAATGCGCGCATTGGGCTCAAGTTGATCGATAAAATCTATGGCTTTTTTATCAAATGCCAGTGGTAAAACAGGTAGTAATGAACGAATATTTACCGGCGTAGACATATCAAAATGGGTTACACCGTTGCGTCCAATGTGCCCTGTCCAACTGGTTAATAGGCTTTGTTGCTTCGACTCTAAAATTAGGTCGTCAATGTTAAATTGCCATCCCTGCGCATCTGGTACACCGCGAATTCTGCCGCCGACGATAGCTGCATCTACCTGACTTTCCGGTGAGGTCCAAGAAAACTCACTTTTATTCAGTATCATCTGCACATTTTTAATGCTGTTTTTATTCAATTCCGCCCAGAACGTAAAGTTCCCTCGACTTTGGGTGAGTTGATTTTGAGTGCGAATTAATTGATTTAGCCAAGGAGATAAATCCAGTTCTTCACCGCGAGCATAGAAAGTGCCGCTGAGGTTGTCCTTATCACCCGTTAAATCGAGACTAAAAGTAGTGGAGTTGTTGGCCAGTTCCACCACTCGCAACAAACCTTCACCTTGGTGGCGATTATCTTTATTCAGCCAGCGCAACTGCTGTATTTGAATGAGTTGCTGATCATATTGAGTGGTGACATCAACGACACTGTTACTAATGGAGAAACGCTGTAATTGTTGCAAAAACAAATCTTCTAGTGCGTCTACTACGGGAAATTCGCTTTCTGAGGTTTGAATACGCGCTAAATTAACGGATAACGCTAAACCGCTTAATTCAAAGCGCCGAGACTGGATTTGTCGAGCGACAAGAGAGCTCCAAAAATCTATTTCGATTTGGGTGTCTTCAATTTCTAAGCCAATGGGAGATTGGCTATCTTGTTGCAGTTTGATGTTTTTAAGAACCAGTGATGGTCCACTTTTGGCCCAAGTAGCAGTTAATTCGCCGATGGTTAAATTAATGCCGTAACGATTGCTCAGCCAAGATTCAATTTGCTGCTTATTGCCATCCAAGTAGGGTAACGAAAAACGCACTATACTCAGACCTACTGCCACCACTACTAACAACACAGCAGCTAGTGTCCATAGTTTTCTGACTAGGTAGGCGGCATAGAATGAAGCGGGTTTCACATCATTACCACATCGAACTTATCTTGGTTGTATAGCAATTCAGTTTGTATTTTTATCTGTTTAGAAACGAAAACCTCTAACTCAGCTAACATATGAGACTCTTCGCCTAACAAAGCTTCTGCAACCGCTTGAGAAGCATAAACAACAAATTTATCTGCGTCATACGCACGATTAACTCGCACTATTTCACGCATAACTTCAAAACAGGTGGTTTCAACTGTCTTAATTGATCCCCTTCCCTTACATGCTGGACATTCACCACATAAAATATGTTCTAGACTTTCACGGGTACGCTTTCGGGTCATTTCGATTAGACCTAGGGCGGTAAACCCATGAATGTTTGATTTCGCGCGGTCTTTACTTGTGGCTGATTCTAAACTGTGTAGAACTCGACGTTTATGATCTTCATCGGTCATATCGATAAAGTCGATCAAAATCATTCCACCGAGGTTTCTCAATCTAAGTTGACGAGCAATAGCTTGAGTAGCTTCGATATTGGTATTAAAAATAGTTTCTTCTAGATTTCGATGACCTACAAATGCGCCCGTATTAATATCGATAGTGGTCATGGCTTCGGTTTGGTCGATGATTAAATAACCACCCGATTTCAGATCCACCCTGCGCTCTAATGAACGTTGCGCTTCATTTTCCACATCATACAAATCAAATATGGGTCTTTCGCCTTGATAATACTCAAGCAGCTTATTCAGCTCAGGCACATACTCTTGGGTAAAATGCTGGAGTTCTTGAAATGACAATTTAGAGTCTATTCTTATGCGATCTAGCTGAGTACCAACAAAATCTCGCAGTACTCGTCTTGCTAAAGGTAAATCTTCATACAAAACATTGCCTTTACGGCCTTTCATGCGGGATTGAATTTTGGCCCACAAGCGTTTCAAAAACTCCGCATCGGAAATAAGTTCTTTTTCCTGAACCCCTTCAGCTGCTGTGCGAAGAATAAAGCCGCCATCGTCACTACAATATTCTTGAACTAAGGACTTTAGCCGTTCGCGTTCTGCTTCATCTTCAATTCGTTGAGATACGCCGACGTGGTCAACACTGGGCATAAAGACTAAGTAGCGAGAAGGAATAGTAATATCAGTGGTAAGCCTTGCGCCTTTGGTTCCAATGGGGTCTTTAACCACTTGAACAACTATGTCTTGGCCATCTCGCAGCAAATCACGAATGTCTTTTTTGGCAATTGCTGTGGTCGACATTTCGTCACTCACTTCATTGTGAAAAGCGATATCAGAAGCGTGTAAAAATGCAGCTTTGTCTAAACCTATATCAACGAAAGCGGCCTGCATGCCGGGTAACACTCGACTTACCTTGCCACGATAGATATTGCCCACCAAACCACGTTTAGTGTGGCGTTCAATATGAATCTCTTGCAAAATACCATTCTCAATCAAGGCAACTCTTGATTCAGAAGGGGTTACATTTATCAGTAATTCAGCACTCATACAGCTCAATACCCGCCTGTTTAATTAATTCACTGGTTTCGTACAAAGGTAATCCAACCACCGCACTGTAACTACCATTGATGCGTTTTACAAAATTCCCTGCAAAACCCTGTATACCGTAAGCTCCGGCTTTATCTTGTGGCTCGCCAGTTTGCCAATACCATTGCATTTCAGCCTCAGTCAATAACTTAAAACGAACCTCAGTTTCAACCACAACATGTTCGCTACCTGCAGCGGTTTTCAATGCAACAGCCGTCATCACTCTATGTTGGTTATCACTGAGTTGCAGCCACATCTGCCGAGCATGCTCAAAGTTATTAGGCTTCCCTAAAACTTGCTCATTTTTGCCTCGACCTACAACCACTATGGTATCGGCACCGATTACGCCATCTACTTGAGTAAATTGAAGCCAACCTTGCTGAGCTTTCTCAATGGCCAATCGAACTACATAATTGTTAGAGTCCTCATTTGCCAATTGAGTTTCATTTATATCAACATTAAGTGTAGTAAATTTTACGCCAAGTTGACTTAAAAGCTCTTTTCGTCGGGGTGATTGAGATGCTAGCAATAACATGTGGGACCTTAACTGATTCTGAATTGCCGTCTGACTTTCCGCAATAGACCGAATATCCATGGCCACATAAGCATAGAAGTCAATACTGGCCACAGGTAAGTAAACAGAAAAATCACATCAGTTTGTAAGTGTTGTAACCAAAATACCACTAAGTGATACAACGCAGATAAGGTGCCAATTATAAAGGCTTGTTGCCACAACGAATAATTACGCAAGCGTTGATAATTCGATACCAAAACAAATATGTTGATACTCATGGCAAAGCTGTGCACACCTAAGCTAGTTCCCATTAAAATGTCTAGAACCAAGCCTACGATAAAGGCCATTCCAACATTAACTCGGTTTGGTAATGCTAATGCCCAATAAGACAGTACCAGTAAAACCCAGTCGGGCCTAAACTGCTCAACGGTTATGGGCATAGGTACAATTTGCAAAATTAACGCAATAATAATACTTAAGAAAATAGCGTAATTGCGCAGTTTCATTGGCTATCCACCGTTGGTGCAGGTTGCGGCATTATGGGTTGCGTAGGCGCATCTGCTGGCCACAGCAATAATAAATACCTTAACCTATCGAGCTGAGCAATAGGGGTAGCGGTAACAAGTGCAAAAGGACGGCTTTCATCACGGACAATAGAAGTAATAGTTGCCGTAGGGTAACCTTCAGGAAACACATTGCCTAAACCTGAAGATACCAATAAATCGCCTACTTGAATGTCGGCGCTGTGGGCGACATGTTCCAACACAAGCTCATCAAACTGTCCTGAGCCGCTAGCAATAAGTTGAACATTATTTCGAGCATTCCGCAGAGGGATGGCATGGGTAATATCCGCCAACAACAGGACACGACTGTTGGTAGTACCTACTTCCATTATTTGCCCAACAATGCCTTTATCGTCAAGTACAGTTTGTCCTTCATAAACGCCGTTAATAGCGCCCTTATCAATGATAATTTGCAAGCTAAAAGGGTTGTTATCGACGGCCATCAATTCTGTCACCATTTTTTGGATAGGTGCAGATACTGGAGCTCCAAGCAGTGTTCGTAAACGGTCGTTTTCAGCTTCTAACAAATCAAAACGTTGTAGTTTTTCAGACATTTTCATTGCTTGTAGAGTTAAGCTTTCATTTTCTTCAAGTAGTTTTTGATGAGTAGAAAACTTTTCGGCACCTGAACTTAACATTTGTCCTGGCAAGCTGGCGATATATTGAAGTGGACTAACGATGGAGTTTAAGTAGACTTTTACTGATGCGAAACCATCATATTTGTGGTCAACAAAAATGAAGATAACAGAAACGAATAAGGCCAACGCGAGTCGACTGACAAGTGATGGCCCTCTGGTAAACATGGTATTCATTTAGGCTAAATACCTGTTTGATAGTGTGTTTAATAAATTAACAATGTCTAGCACAAATAATCCCTTACTCTCAGACTATTCGTAACTAAACAGGTCACCACCATGAATATCTATCATCTCAAACGCTTTACCTCCGCCACGAGCAACACAGGTTAGCGGATCATCAGCGATTACTACTGGAATACCGGTCTCTTCCATCAGTAAGCGGTCAAGGTCTTTTAACAATGCGCCACCGCCAGTTAAAACCATTCCGCGTTCAGAAATATCAGATGCTAATTCAGGCGGTGATTGTTCTAATGCAACCATGACTGCAGAAACAATGCCAGTAAGGGGTTCTTGTAAGGCTTCTAAAATTTCATTGCTATTGAGCATGAATCCTCTAGGTACACCTTCAGCCAAATTACGACCTCTAACCTCAATTTCACGCACTTCTTCGCCAGGATAAGCTGCGCCGATTTCATGTTTGATACGTTCCGCAGTTGCTTCACCTATGAGTGAACCAAAGTTACGACGAATGTAGTTAATGATAGCTTCATCAAATTTATCACCACCAATACGCACTGAAGATGAATAAACCACACCGTTTAATGAGATAATTGCCACTTCGGTAGTACCACCACCAATATCTACCACCATAGAACCTGTGGCCTCAGATACCGGTAAACCTGAACCTATTGCCGCTGCCATAGGCTCATCAATAAGGTACACATCCCTTGCTCCCGCGCCCAATGCAGACTCACGAATAGCACGACGCTCTACTTGAGTTGAACCACAAGGCACACAAACTAAAACTCGAGGGCTGGGTTTAAGAAAATTATTATCATGCACTTGCTTAATAAAGTGTTGCAGCATTTTTTCAGTCACGTAGAAATCGGCGATCACACCGTCTTTCATTGGACGAATTGCTTTAATGTTTCCAGGTGTTCTACCCAGCATTTGTTTTGCTGCAGTACCCACCGCAGCAACACTTTTTGGACCGCCTGCGCGTTCCTGACGAATTGCAACTACTGAGGGCTCGTTCAAAACGATCCCCTGACCTTTAACGTAAATTAGCGTATTTGCAGTACCGAGGTCGATTGATAAATCGTTTGAAAACATTCCTCGAAGCTTTTTAAACATGAACAGACCGCACCCTGTTGGAGATAGACATAATGATCCGCTAACTTTACCAATGCACCCTTAAATCAGCAAGTAAAGAATAGATTTATACGGCGTTTACCATAAAAGAATTGTAGTTTTTAGAGGTTTAGGAGGAAATTGGGCTAATTAGCGATGAAATCGCCAGGTTTTTTAGCAAGTCGAACAGGTTCATGGCCTAAAGGCCAGGCTACAAGATTGTTAATCTGTAGGCGGATGCTTTAGCCCCGCGCAATAATGGGTAATCTAAACCTGTAGGTGGGTGCTTTAGCCCCGCGTTCGGTTGAATCGTTTCTATGGCCTAAAGGCCAGGCTACAGATTAATTGCCGGTTTCACGCCAATGTATAATTCGATCATTGCCGCGAAATTGGCCAAAGGAGACTATCGCCGATGGATTACCAATCCCACTCTCGCTGCCATTCCAATCATATTGCAAAAAATCATCCCAAGTGATTGAGCTATCACCAACGGGTAACAACTCAATCCGGTATTCACCCATTACTGAAATATCGGCATTTTCGACAGCAATTCCTTCAAAACCGAGAGTCTTCCCACTTGTCATCCCAAAATCACTGGTTAGTATGCTAATTGCCGATGTAGAGCCACCGCTAGTATCAGTAATACTGAAATCACTAGCTGATAATGTTAGTAAGGTGCAAGTATCATCAGTATTCTGGATGAAATCGCTACCATTAAAGTACTCAGTTGAAACGGGTAATAGTATATTCTCAGTTTCTGGGCCAAACCCATTATCAATCACTATCCTTCCCCATCGATATTCAGTTCCACCGATAGCAGATAAATTAACTAAATTATTGGTGTCATCCAAAGCTCCCAGCGACGAAACTGCATCACAGTCATCATTTAGATCGTAATTTTGATGGTAACAAACCGGCGCGCTGGAATAGGTGTTGTCGGTAAAGAAACTCGGTAAAATATTCATTTCCAAACTAGCTGAAAACGGTCCATAAGGGGTCGTTGATTTAGAATAATTTATTTGGGCATTGTTGATGGTCAGGGTTCTACTGCCTGCAACCCCTTGATCTGTAACATCCATTGCAGGAGAGCCAAAAAAGCTGATGCTGCCAATATGCCCACTATCAGACAAGGCAATATAATCTTCACTCTTAGATCCTAACCAACTCCATAAACCATCTGATTGGTAATGGGTGGTGATGTTGCCTTTGGCGTTCATCGCAGTAACAACAAATTGTGGAGTTGTTGCAAAAGTTGTGTTCTGACCCAAGTAGGTAAAACCAGAAGTTACAGAGCAACTATCCGCTAATTGTGGCGCGGTTGCATCAATCTCAAAATAAGCAGGTAAAAATAAGCCTAACGTAATAGGAGCGCTGCCTTCTGCGCTAGTTGAACCAACAGTATGTCCAAAATAATCTGCATCGCGAACATCTAAATTAACCGTGCCATATTCAGCGTAATCGGCGGTAAAGCTATAGACTCCGTTACTACTTGTGATATTGCTATTACTGGCAGTGATTACGCTTGATGTAAAACTGCCAATTTGAGAGGCAATAATAGTATCGCTTTGAGCATAAGTAAGCACACCACTGTCACCGGTAATACTTGCAGGAAGAGTGCGCTGCAGCCACAATTCAACCTGCTGAGGTTGATAGTTAGGTAGGATTCCGTTTTTACTTCCCCGAGCTGTCATCTGTAAGCCAAAATCAACCCCAGCACGGCTCAATGCAGTACTTGAGGTGGCTTCAATCATTATATGATCAGGGTAAACCACAAATTGCGTTGAACCATTGATATAAGTAGCTCCATCAATTTCACCCTGCACAGATAAACTAATTTGCCCGGCATCGGCATAAGAAAACCCGCCTAATGAAGCATAACCGCTGCTATCAAAGGTCAACGACACAGCAGCATCCGAACCTGAGGTAATAGGACTAGATCCCGTTTGTACTGGGGTTAAGCAAACACCAGGATCATCACAACTTAGGTTAAAGGTAAGACTTTGTGTCCCCTCAAGAGCTGCCACACAAACGTTACTGCCACTAGAATCATCGCTTCTAACGGCTCGTAGTTGAGCAGAAGAAAAGTTACTTTCAGCGATTTGGTCAGGGAATGACTCTGAATTTGTAGCGCCTATAAACTGAAAACCAGCATCGCTGAATGTTAATTCACAACTGCCTCCTGAGACCCCTGTGCACTCAACGTTTTCATCCATCACATCTAAAGTGACAGTGCCTGGATCAAGTTTAGTTAACGCTACACTTGCGGGCGTATCTGCCAAGATAGTCACACTATCACCATCCGGCCAACCAACACTTGGACTCATGTTAACAGTGATATCTTGATCATAAAGTTCGCTACAGCTTTCATTAGCACAAGCTTTGATGGTGACAGTCTCAGGGTCGCAAGTTAACCCATTACCGTCATGCTCAATAATATATTTATATACAAAGGAGCATGTACTAAGTGCATCTTTGTCAAAATTAATCTGCTCACTGGTTTGTACGTAATTATAAATACGAACTTCATCAAACTCACCGTTTGCCGAGTTTCGAGTACTGCCATTAGATAGGTAGGCGCTACGATTATCGCCAATATATAAGGTGTCAAAATCGCCTATTTCAGTACTTAAACCCGATTGTGCAGTAATCGAAACGCTTTGCTTTACGCCATCCAAATAAATTTCACTCACTTTGGACGACAGGTCATAAGTTATCGCAACATGCACCCAAGTATCGGCTGGATAGGAAAGGCTGAGTTGAGTTTGAGCTCCAAAATTAAGGTCGTTTTCGTCTTCAAGTTTAAAATCAAGCTGGCCGCCACTTAAAAGGGCTAGATAAAAGAACCGTGAATCGCCGACATCACCTGACACATCAGTTGATGCATCGAATAGCTGTCTGGAATTGCCCGAATTCCAAGCTTCATTACTACGATACCAAAATGAAATACTGCCCTTGTTGCCAATTATATTAACATCCATACCAGTGTCGACTGCATTAAACGCGCCGTCTAGGCTTGAACTGGCTGGTATTTCCAATGCTCTACACGCTACTTGTTCTGAAGGATTAATAGGAGTGGCCAAACCTAACGCTGTAGCGTGGTAGCCATTACTTGAGGAATCTATAACCGCGCCTGCGCCTAGCCATTCACTCTCTTCAAACTGATACTGAGCTAATAGAATGTCAGTTTCACAGGTTAAGCAAACTCCTTCTGACTCAGCAAACAAGTTATCCACTTCAGCTTGACTCAACTGCCCTTGGTATAGGCGCACATCATCTATTTCGCCCATAAAGTAGTCTTTTAAGTCTTCTGGGGCAGATTCATTGTCACCGGTATGAGAGGCACCAGCGCCTAATATTATTGGTTCAGGATTTCCTGAAATGCCACCGGTGTAGGTGTTCGTGGCAACTAATTGTTTATCAATATAAATTTTTACGCCCGTGTTGCCGAAGGTGTAAACTAAATGATGCCACTGATTTTCTGCAATTAAATTCGCGCTCGAGCTAATATTGTAGTTACTTGAAGTGGATTGGTGTCGGGCCTTGATGGCTCCGTTAGAACCAACATAAATAGTTAAATGGCCACCACCACTATCAAAGCCAGTAGAATCCTTGGAAAATAAGGCACGGCCATTAAAATAGGTATTACTTGGTGGATTTAAATCATCAATTCGGAACCACATTGCAATACTACCGTTACTTAATTCAAAATTAGTATTGTGTGGAATATTAAGGTGTTCTCCATTGCCTGCATATTCGCTGGCTTGGCACAATTTACCGTTAACCTCAATGTCCGCTCCATCAATGGCTGTCCCATTCGCTCCGTCAATAATATCAATCACTTCACCACTAGCGCCGTCTAAAGAACATAAATCCATTGGCCAATGGGACACCAATACCGAGTCTAAATCTTCACACTCAGGCTCTGTACTCGCTAAACTTAGTACTTGGGAGTTTGAAAGTTTATAGTCGTAAATACGTACGTCTTCAAATTGTCCGTTGGCTGAATTACCAGTTCCATCGTGAACAATGTAATTAGTGCGATTATCTCCAATATACAGGGTCCCCATATTCCCCATGATACTTCTAATATTGTTATCCGTTCTCGATAAAACTGTCCCTGAGCCGCCGGCAATTTCATAAATTTGAATGCGTTTACTCGATAAATCCCAAGTTATTGTGATATGAACCCACTGATCGGCAGCATAAGACAAACCTGTCCGTTCGGCAGTAAAGTCGTAGTCTTGGTCATCTTCAATGCCAAATTGTAAGGTTCCTCCACCTAAGGACAAAAAGAAGTATTTATCTTGGCTAGGAGCTTGGTTAGAAGCATCGAGTAACTGCCTTTTTGTTGAATTAGACCAGGATAAGTTACTGCGATACCAAAAAGCGATACTACCTGCATTGCCTACCTGATTTAAATCAAGTTGTGTATCTACGGCATCTCGTACAGAAGAGCTTGTATTCCGAGGAACGTTCAATAAACGGCACGTACCGGCTGAGTAGGAGAAAGGCAGGACACTACCTATTGGGCTTCCATGATTGTTCTTAGCAGAGCTATCTAAAACAGAATTACTACCATCCCATTCCAATTGATTAAATTGATAAAAAGCTTCAATTTCATCGGCATTAACGCAACAACTTGTAAAAAGTAAAAAAACAATTGTATTTAGTAGTCGCATAATCACTCCACAATTGCATCGACAGCCACTGTCCGACTAGCGGTTATTCGCCCAGATCGGCAAATTCCAGTGCTCTCGAAATGATAGTATTGGGTAGTTTCATCTACATAATCAGTAGTTAAGGTGCAACTAGAAACAGTGAGACAATTTTGCAACCCAGGGACTGAAGCGAAGGAAAAAGTACTTAAACTATCGCAACTACCGGAACCATCTTGAGTTAGCGGAAATGCTTCTGCAACGTTACGCTCCATTGATGATTGAGCTGCGTGCAAGGCTCTTGCCCCAAAAACTTCATGAATAACAGAATCCGATGATGAGCTAAGTAATTTAACCATTGTCAAACCTAAAATGGTCATAACGACAATCACAAACAAAGCGATAATAAGCATACTGCCAGATTGTTGTTGTATGCTTTTTTGAGGAGAATTAAGGGACATTTGGTATATGAATCTCGTTGTTAAACACAACGAGCTCCTCATTCAATTCGAAGCGTAAAAGAGTAATGACAAAAGCGTTTCTGGTTAAACTTGCTTCCGCAATGCGAAAGGGCATATCTTGAGTAGAACCAGATAAATTATTTTGAATATTCTCTGCCATTAAAACCGCCCCATTCAGTGACGTAGATTGAAACGGGGACGTTGGATACTGTTGTTTACGATATAGCTTGTTATCCGTGACACAAAAGCTCACAGGAGCGCCAGTAATATAGGCTCGAGAACTGGGTGAGTCAGTCTCAAATTGTTGATCTGCTTCTAAGCTAACAACTAACTTTTTGGTGTCTTCATCATCTAGTTCGGGTTCACTTCCAAGGTAATATCGCCGAGAAGATGCGCCATAGACGTGGTCAACTGAGGTAGGATAAACAATAATTGATTGTTCACTTTCATAACTATAATCATTAATAGCAGCGTCGGTAGCAATTAGTTTAATTTCATCTGTAGCAGGTTCTGGCGCTACGGGTATATCAAAGTAAAAACTACTAAATAGAATAGGCGTAAACTCTAAACATTGTATTGAGCTATCTCCTGCAATACGCAGACTATTTGGAAGGGAGTTACTTATCTCTAAGTTCATTCGCTGTATTGCAAATCGCCCTTGGCTTAACAACTTGTCTCGCTCTACCACATCCACGTAAATTTCAGTGCCAGTGCGGATAAAACCAGCTATGCCCACCGACACCACACTTAATACAACGAGTACCGTTATTAACTCTATTAAGGTAAAACCGGATTGCTTTATCCGTTTCATCAGTAATTACTCCGGTAAGCAGAAAATGCTATCGTTTCACCACCTGGTGTAGTCACATTAACTAAAATCAATTTGGCAGACTGGTCGGTATCTGTTACACCATCCATATTCCCGTCGTAGGTTACCGACACCGAAATACTAAAGCCGGCATAAAGGTTCTGACCATCAACCAGCAATATTTCGCCTAACGAATTACGAATGACTGCGTCAGTATAACCAGCCCCCTGCTGTAGGCCATGGTAATCATCTACGTCATCAAAATTGGAGTTTGTGTTATTGCGAAATTCTGAATCATCTGGACCAAAGCTACCTATTGGGGTGCAACTGGACTCTCCAGCATCATCTAGGTCACCATCATTATTTAAGTCATCGTTACAACGAATGCTATTTCCACTATTTTCGTCATAACCCATCGCCGAAATTTCGCGGATAAAAGTATTGGCTAACTCTGTAGCTCTAACTTGCATTATGGGATCAACACTCTTTCCAGCTTGAGGGAATATCAAACTAGTAATGAAAGTCAACGCAATGGCGAAAACTACAATCCCGATGATAAGCTCAATTAAGGTAAAGCCAGCTTGGGTCTTAGAATTAATCACAGGCATGGATGTACCCCTGTGACTCGATACAAACTGATACCTCAGCATCTCCTTGAAAAGTAATCTCGATATCATTAGTACAAAAGCCACTACCATTATTTGGGCAGCCAAATCGATTGAACAATATACTGCCACCTCCACTGGTAATAGTGACATTATCAGCGGCCATCTCGTCGATATTGGCAACTACATAAGCCGCTTCTTCGGAACTATCGATAGTTGTCGAACACGATAATGCGACAGCGCTATTATTGTAAACCAGTGTGGGTGGACCAAAAGAAGAGTTTGAGCCAGTAAAAATATTAACTTGGAAGCAATAATTTTCACGGGTATCGTTCATTGCACGTTGTTGCATAGTGCGAAGTGCGGAGATTAAGCGAGCTTGATAGGTGTATTCTGCGATCCCTCCAGCACCTTGGAAGCGAGGGGCAACCACCACGGCAAGGATACCAAGAATAATAACCACCACAATAAGCTCCACTATTGTGAAGCCTTTTGTGTGTTTAATATTAGATGATATTCTCACCGTAATTCATCTGCAAAAAACCAGTTTTAATTGGCTTTGCTGATTAACAGCCAGTGTCGACTACAGTGATAACAGGTGCGCTATTCGCATTTTCTGCATCAGTGTAGAGAACATGACAAGTGTCAGTACTATAATCGGTAGCAGTCGCGCCAGGGGCTATACCGAAAGTTCCAACAGCAGGTGTGTCAGCGTCACCACTTCCCAAGACAAAGTTGAAGTCGGTACCAATATCTAATTGCATCCATCCAGCAAGCATTGCTTCTGTCATTTCCTCTGCATCTGGGTAACCGAAGTCAGTTTGTACATCCACGCCGCTTACAGACACCTCAGATGTATCATCTCCTGCGTTAGCTGTCGTTTGTTGGCCGGCAATAGCTGACTTAGCGTACACCAACTGTGCACCACTTTGCATAGCTGCTTTTACACCTTTAAGAGTACTTGCTGTTGCATCACTGCTTAAATCGATAAATCTTGGAGCGGCAGTTACCGCTAAAATACCTAAGATCACAATGACTATGATCAATTCTATTAATGTAAATCCGCGTTGTTGTTGCATGGTAATATCCTCATTTTAAGTTTAATAATGTCAAAAATTTTATACGTTTTAAATAGCAAATTAATAAATTTGGGTATGCTTATCTATACTCTGTTATGTTTTAGTTTCAGCTTAATTATTACTAAAAACAATAACCTGCCCAATTCTTGGGTCATAAATAAAACCATTACCAGAATTTCTGTCAGTAGGTTCTACTGTTAGGTTTTTGATAGTTTGAGTCAGGTAATAGAAACATAAGTCGTTTCCACCAGAGCCTTGCCCATCACTTGAATTAGTAAAATAGCGATAATCTTCGAATGGCAAATCGTTCCAATCAGAAGAAATTGTAGGTGCACTTTGCATGATTAAGTTAAATGTACTTTCACAATCAAGATTGCTTATATTGTCATCTTCAGTACTAGAATCGTTGCTCAGTTGACCTGTGGGATAACCAGTATCTTTGTCAATTCCCACCTGCACGCCATCTATCTCTACAGATGTAATGTTAGTGCCAAAGTTTTCCTCTGGACGACCTTCTAATTCCCAGGCTGCTCGAACTAAACCAACACCCGTTGCAAACCCACCGGCAACACCTTCAACGGTTGCATCTTCGGCATCTTTAGTAATATCCAACATTCGTGGCAATGCTGTGGCTGCAAGCAACCCCAGAACGATGACCACTACGACGAGTTCGATAAGGGTGAAACCCTGTTGTTTAGTTTGCATGATTAACCTACCTTTTAGCTGATTAGAGGTGTTAAATGAATTATCCATAAGCGACCTCCTCTTAATACCCAAAATTAATGTATATAAAATTTTCTTTAACAATCTAACTTGTTCAACAACTTATTAAGTCACGTCATACTAAGCTAAATTTTTGTGTTTTCTTAATCCAATAAAGGGCCTACTTGCCCGCTAGCAATTTGATATTCGAAATAGGGCCCTACCGATAACCTAAAACGACATTTAGCGTCGTTTACCGCGTCTTCAGGATCCGTATCAGTAAAGTATTCCGGATACACTTTAAATCCCTCAACACTCATAGAAACATTGAGAATGGTTTGCCATAACTTTTCACACCCTTCAGTACTGGGTGCTGTTTTAGGGTAACCATTTAAGCCCATTTCAATTGGACGTCTGTCTTTTTCTACAGCCTGCTTGTCTCCATCAGGCTGCGATTCGTAATGCACTAATATAATTATTCTAGGCCGCCCTTCAGCCTGCCATTGCCAATGGGAGTTAATCACACTTTGTGAAAACCGTTGCTGTAAGTTTTCCATAGCAATGTACTTCATATCAGGTGAACTTTTATTAAAATACAGCACAAAACTGGTGAGAATAGTGACAAACACTATCAGCACTACAATTTTGCCAAATAACTGGCTGCTACTTTCTTGTCCTGCCTGATTCTTATCCAATTTAATTCCTAATTACACGCTATTGTGGCTCAACTAACGCCCCTTGTAAGCGCCCATCATTTCCCACATCGGAGTAAAGATACCTAGCGCTAATATCAACACCATTACAGCAACAATAACTATGAGTATAGGTTCAATTTTAGACGTTAAACTCTTTAAGTCATAATCCACTTCGCGTTCGTAATAATCGGCTACCTCTGCTAGCAGTTCGTCCACACGACCAGTTTCTTCACCGACAGTAATCATTTGCATCACTAGAGGTGTAAACAATTCACTTGAATGAGCCACACGAGATAAACTTTCACCCTTCTCGATACTACGCCGCATATTTAAAATCCGCTCTGACATGTAACGGTTAGCTACCGCATCAGCAACTAGATTTAAAGCTGCTGTGAGGGGAACACCGGAAACCAGCATCATAGAAAAACTTCTGGCAAAACGTCCTAATAAAGTACGCTCTAATACGCCTCCAATAACGGGCAATCTAAGTTTTCGTTTATCCCACTTATAACGACCAACATCGGTATTTAAATAGCGCCTAACCCCATAAATAGCACCGCCGATGATAATTAACATAAACGGCCATTTAGTTAAAAACATATCAGACATGCCAATTAAGAAACGCGTCATTAACGGCAGCTCGGCGTCAAACTTTTTGAACATGTCAGCAAATACCGGGATAACAAAAATGTTCATCACAATCAAAGCGGCAATTAACGCTAATATTACGAAAAATGGGTAGCGCATGGCCGACTTTATTTGTTTACGCGTCTCTTGTTCACGAATTAAATAATCAGATAACTGCAAAAATGCGTCGTCTAATTTACCGGTGTTCTCACCCACATGGACAACAGAAACAAATAGCTGATTAAATATTTCAGGGTGTTGATGCAAAGCAGATGAAAGAGTCCGCCCTCTCTCTAACTGATCAGCAACGTCTTTTAATGCCAATTCCATTCGTTTTGAATTGGTCGAATCCGCCAGTCCGTTAACCGCACGCAAAATAGGAATGCCCGCACGAGTCAACGAAAACATTTGGCGTGAAAAAATAACTAAATCTTCTAGACTAACTTTCGGCGTAAAAAAGTTTATTTCATTGTTTTGTTTTTTATCGCCACTTTGTTCACTGCTTTCATAAATATTGAGGGGAGTAACATTGCGGCCAACTAAAATTTTAGCAGCCGTAGACTGATCCACGGCATCAATTAAGCCGCTAGTTAGCTCACCATTAGATGTGCGTCCAGTATAATTAAACTGAGCCATCTACCTCACCTTCATTGCTAGTAATGGTATTATTTTCTGGCTCTTGGCTGTTACTATTATCACTTTCAGCAACCATTTCCACTAACCTAAGCACTTCTTCCACAGTGGTAAAGCCTAATTTTGCGTAAGATAAGGCAACACTGGCCAAAGGTGAGTACCCTGGACTATTCTGAGCGGCACGACTAAATGCCACAGTATCTGAATTTTTTAAGGCATCCATCATTGATTCGGTCATTTCCAGTAACTCGAATACCCCTAAACGTCCACGATAACCTTTTTGATTACAACTTTGACAACCTGCACCTTTTTTGAAAGTGGCATTTTTGGCACTTTCATCAATGTTACCTAACCAAAACATTTCTTCTTCATTGGGAGTGTAGTCAACCTGACAGTTATCACATATTCTTCGCACTAATCGTTGCGCTATAATTGCCCGCAACGAACTGGCTACTAAATAACCCGGCGCACCCATATCCAAAAGACGTATAGCACTGCTAATGGCATCATTTGTATGCAATGTAGATAAAACTAAGTGACCCGTTAATGCTCCTCGCAAGCCTATTTCTACGGTCTCTGCATCACGCATCTCACCCACCATAATAATATCGGGATCTTGACGAAGGGTAGTTCTAAGGATATTGGAAAACGTGAGGTCAATTTTATTATTGATTTGTACCTGATTGATTCTTGGCAATCGGTATTCCACCGGATCTTCAACTGTGATGATCTTGGTGTCTGGTTTATTCAATTCACTCAACGCACCATATAGGGTGGTTGTTTTACCCGAGCCTGTAGGTCCTGTCACCAGAATCATACCGTGGGGACGTTGCAGCAAAACTCTTAGGCGTCGCAACATAGGGCCAGGCATTCCAGTTTGTTCTAAAGTCAGCAAACCTGCCGACTGGTCAAGTAAACGCATGACCACAGACTCACCGTTTTGAACCGGCATAGTTGACAGACGTACATCAACTATATGGCCTTTAATACGGACTTGGGTTCGCCCGTCTTGAGGTAAGCGTTTTTCAGAAATATCCAGTCCAGACATCAACTTCAAACGAAGCACTAGTGCCGAAGCGATATTCTTTTCTTTAATAATGGTTTCTTGCAAAGTGCCATCAACACGTTGACGGATCCGCAGTAACCCCTCATCGGGTTCAATGTGAATATCAGATGCTTTGGCTTGCACCGCATCTTCAAAGATAGACTGCAATAAACGAGCAACAGCAGTGTCTTGTTCGGACTCTAGACCACTGGTAAAGTCGAACTCATCTTCGTTTTGATACTCTTCGGCTAACTCCTGAGCAAAAGATGCGATCTCTTCAGTGCGTCGATAAAAACTATCATATGCTTCAAATAATTGAGCTTGAGAAACTACGGCTAACTTTAAGGGTTTAGACAACAATGAAGAGAGTGCATCAACCGCATTGATGTCTGCAGGGTCACTCATCCCCACTAAAAGGTGATCGCCCTTGTCATCAAGAACAATTGCCCGATAACGACGAGCTTGTACCTCTGGCAATAGTTTCACACTTTCTGGCTGTACCCGATACTCAGGTATGCTAATAAGTGGCACTTTCAAATGCTGGGACAAGAAAGTCAGTAAATCGTGTTCTGAAACGAACCCTTGTTCAACCAAAACAGCACCGAGCTTCCTACCGGATTCTCGTTGAGCTGACAACGCCTGCATCAGTTGCTCTTCGGTAATTATGTTGTTTTGAACCAACAGGTCTCCGAGACGGATTTTAGCTTTAGGCTGCATTATTTAACCCCTGCCAAGTAGCGTATTCTTTGCTCAACAAATTCTTCCACCTCGACGGACATTTGGGACAATTGTTTAACATGCTGATAGGCATCTAAGGCCCCATTCATGTTTCCTAGACGTTCTTCAACCACCGCTAATCCGAGCCACCATTTAGCGTTTGCAGACTGGCTTTTAGCTAATTGCTGATAATCGATCCTAGCCTGCTCAAAATTATTGGCCTTTTGAGCCAATGTAGCTCTGTAGGCTATATAATCCGGTGCTTGGTAAGCCGATACTCGGTGAGCCATTAACAACTCAAAACCTTGATCAGGTTTTTTCATTTGTTCATACAGTCTGGCTTGCATAATTCGCAGCTCTAAATTACCGGGATACAAATCTACGCCTGTTTGCAGAGTTGCGTTGGCTTTTTCATGATTGCCTTGAGCGAACAACATTGAAGCCAATCTTTTTCTGGCGGCGGTATTATCTGGTGTAACTTGCACAAGCTTATCTAGTAACTTAATTGCAGTTCGGTCATCGCCGCGCTTCAAGGCCACTTGCACCTGTTGTTTTAAAGCTTCTTTATCAACTGCACCTTTACTCGACGTCATTTCGAATACACCGCCATCCGTGTCTACATTAGCGACTTTTTTGGGTTCTGGCGGTTTAGATGCTGACTTCATTTTAGTCAGCTTTTGTTCAACTTTAGCTATCTCGTTGGTTTCAACCTGGGCAACTAACTGTATTTCCTGCTCAACCTCAACCACTTCATCTTCAATTGAATGCAGTAATTCATTATTCGTGATTTCTACCTGGCTTTGTGAGTTTTGGCTATCACCTACATTATTGTCAATTTCTGCTTGGTTTAACTGTTCCGGTTGATTCACTAGCTCACTATCGAGCACGGTTGATTGATTGTTAATTTGCGTATCGGTAACAACTTCAGGCTCTAAATTGGGTTTCTCTACAAGTTCTATTTGCGAACTTTTTTCAGACTTTTCGACAGTGTCTATTAACTCGCCTGTTCCGCTTTTTTGCGTAAATAGACTGTCTTTAAAGAACCATAATAGACAGATAGTTATCAGTACAGTCAGCAAAACATAAATACTTAGAAACGACTTTTTGCTTTCTGTTGACGGACGATAATCAGCTGACAATTCAGGGTCAGCCTTACGCTCCTCTAGATCTTGCAGCATTTTATTTACGACACTCATAACAGCCAACTTTCATAAACAAAGGTTGCAGTTAACGCCAATAAAATTAACCCTACAATAATGAAAATAAGACGTAAATGTTTGCTTGGTAAAAATGCTGCCTCTGTATCGTTGATGGCTAAGTTTACGTGCTCAAGTGAAACTTGGTGTTTACCTTCGCCATAGGCGAGCATCAAAGCCTTATGGCATAAGACATTCACAATTCTCGGCGTACCTTTACTCGCTTTGAACAAACGCTCACAACATTTTTTACTGAATAACTCCTGTCCCTTATATCCAGCAACAGCCATACGATGTCGGACGTACTGATAAACTTGGTCAGCATCCATTAAACGTAAATTATAAGAAAAAGTAATTCGTTGTTTCAGTTGGCGTAGTTCCGGCAATGCTAGCTTTTCATCTAACTCAGGCTGACCGAACAAAACAACTTGTAATAATTTTCGCGACTCCGTCTCTAAATTCGTCATTAACCTCAACGCTTCAATACTTTCCATTGGTAAAGCCTGAGCTTCATCAATAATCAAAACAACACCTTTGTTTTGTTGATGTATGTGAATAAGAGCTTGTTGTATACGATGCGTAAATTCCTGTTGATCAGAATGGTCAGTTAGCGCAACGTTTAACTCATTAGCCACAGAGCGACGCAGTTCAGCGGGACTCAGAAACGGGTTAGGGATGTAAGCTGTAACGAAGTCCCCTGGTAACTCATTTAGCAATTTACGGCATATCAGGGTTTTACCTGTACCAACTTCGCCTGTTACTTTAATAAAACCTTCACCGGTTTTAAGGGCAGTAATCAGCACAGCTAACGCTTCTTTGTGACTCGGAAGACCAAAGAAGTAGCTAGTATTCGGCGTTAGTGTAAACGGTAACTCCTTTATACCGTAATGGTACAGGTACATAGTGTTATTCCACGTATAACCAGTCAGCCATTTGATCACGGCTTTGCTTTAATTGCTGCTTCCATGTATTCGCATCAACCACTGTGGGTTTTAACAAAATTACTAACTCTTTTTTGGTTTCAACATCGTTTTTACTTTTGAAAAGGTTACCAAGTAATGGAATGTCACCTAATAGGGGGGTTTTTGAGTCGCTTTCTGACACTATTGACTGCATCAACCCACCAATCACGACAATTTCACCCGAGTTTGCATGAATAACGGTATCCGATTCGCGAATGTTGCTTTGTGCTAGAGGCAAAACATAACGCTCTTCGTTTAAGGTGATGACTTTTTCCTGTTCGTCAGTTTCAATAACTGAAGGATGAATATGCAGCAACACGCCACCCTTATCATCAATTTGCGGAGTCACATCCAATGCTATACCAGAAAAGAACGGTGTTAGTTCAATGTTCGGGGTTACTGTAGTGGTCCCAGAAGTAATGGTGTTTTGATTGGAAACTTCAGTCACAAAGTACTCATCATCACCTACTTTTATGACTGCTTTTTGATTATTAGTTGCTGTCACTCTTGGGCTAGATAGAACTTGCACATTACCTTGAGTTTCAAGCAGCGTTAAAACACCGGAAAAATCTTCATTTAAGAAAGATAAACTGGTGACATTACCAATAGCAGCACTGATTTGATTACCGAAGTTTCCTGCAGTAGTAGACAAGCTCACTTGGGTACTACTACTATTACTATTAGCAATTTGATTCCAATTAATACCTTGTTGATATTCATCACTCAAGGACACTTCAATGATTCTAGCTTCTAAGACCACTTGTCGTTTGATAATCTCTTCAGATACTTTTAGATACTCTTTCACGCTGCGGATTTCTCCTGGCATCGCCCGAACAGTAACTAAACCAGCTTGAGGAGTAACCATGACCATGCGGCCTTCTTCAGCCCCAACCATAGACTGTAATGTCTCTTTTAACTCGCTCCAGAAGTCGGTTTCGGTTCTAGTGCTGATATTAGTGCCATTAACATTATTACCACTGGAACTGCCACCTAAGTTATTACCTGTAGAAGAGTTACCCGTGTAGTTATTAACACTACTAGTATTAGAGTTTTGATTATTTTCGCTTTGGGTTACGCCACCAGAGGAAATGCTCGTTTGGGTTGTGCCATCACGTTGCATTAATAAGTAATTGACAGGGAAAGTTTCGGTGCGCATACCTGCAGGAAAAACGCGAAATATTTGATCAAACTTTTGAACGTCATAACCGTACAAATCGGATACTAAATCAAACACTTGTTCTAGAGAGACCTGTTTCAAACTTAACGATATGGCCCCTTTAACTTCTGGATGAACCGCAACACTGTAGGGTGTGCCTTCTACTAAACCGGCAAAAAAACTGACTGCATCAACGGCTTTGGCACTGATATCATATTTTTCATCATCAAAAAGAGGCTCTTCACTTAATGATTGGCCAGGTAACAATGCCTGACTCACTGCATCTGGTAAGTCATTTAGGGGCATGTTTTGTTTACCCTGCATGGACTCAAGCTGATATTGCATAGCTTGATCCATGGACTTTTGAGCAGGCCCGGTTTCTGATGTTGATTGACAGCCAAACATGGTTAGCGACAATCCTAAAAGTACAATTTGCTTAGAAGTCATTCGATGCATCTTTTTTAATTGAGTGTTGATTTAATAACAAATCGGTTTCACGGCCATCTACAACCAATACGACACCGTCTTTATTTATCTTTTTCACTTGGTTTCCTCTCCAAGTTTGCCCTTCAGCAACAGATTCACCATTTATCACAGCTACTTTACTATTAGCTTTAATAAATACAGCCGTCAATATGATTGGCGCTGGACCATCTTCGCCTTCACTGCTTTTAAGAGTAAGTAACCCAGCCCCTTTCGGTTTAGTTGGATCAATAAGTTGTTTTGCTTGAAGTGAAAAGCAAAGCAACATTCCAATGCATATAGCGAATTTACGACTCATTGCGAACTCCAATAAATGCGCGACTGGTGCTTAGGGTATAAATTTCAATTTGAACCGAAGCATCTGGATATTCTTCAACCTTGTATTCGAATTTCTTCCAATAAAATTGGTAAGGCAAAGCTTCTACTTTTTCCAAATATTTTTGAATCTCAAAATAACTACCTTGCAATGTTATTTGCACACCATGTTGGTACAAATTGACATCGGTCAGTGCCTGCTCTTCTTCCAGCTTTAGTAACGGAGTAGGAGCAATTGAATGCATTTCGATTAATTTAAGTTGATCAAACTGTTCAAAAACTTGCTCTAGAAGTATTGGCATATGAGATGCTGGAACTAAGTTTGCTGTTTGTGCTTTGAGCATCTCATCCGCTTCAGATATATTTCGTTGGACAGATTTCAATCTCGCTTTAATTGCCGCATCAGGATCTTCTTGCAAGGTTTTTTGTAATATTGCAATTTTTCCATCTAAGTTATTCGCTTCAGTCGTTTGCCGTTGAATTTCCATTTTTTCTCGATCCCATTTTTCCAAAACAGGCTCGACCAAAATAACGTATCCACCCAACAATATAACCGCTACAACAGCAATGATGGTTAGAGCACGTTCACGAGTTGTGAGGGCGGAAAACTTTCCGAGCAAATCAGTATATTGATTTCCCAAAGACTGACTCATTGCCCTTTCCCCTTCATGTCATCTAGGTTAGAACTAAGAATAAACTGTAACTGTTGATCTTCATTGCGAAACATGCGGGTGCCAGCAAACTCAGTATCGGCAAAATAACTTGCTTGATTAAGTTGTGACAACCACTGGGGCAGCGCTTTTGAGTCAGTCGTTGCGCCTTCTAAATAAAGGCTGCGCTCATATACCAAAATGTTCGTTAACCATAACTTAGCATTGTGATTTTCTGCCAAATCTATCATTAAGCTCGAATAACCCTGACCTCTCTGAGTTTGACGACTGTCCAGCTCATCTAAAATAGTGCGTTTCATGACTAGTTCTTGCTGATGTTTTTCCACATCTGCCACTATTGCCATATTTTGAGCTCGAGTGTCTTTAGTCGCTATTAGTGATTTTGATAATTCCTTTTTTTGTGCAATTTGGAAAAGCAAGGAATCTGTTTGTTTCTCCGCGTCAGTCAATGCACTATTCGCCCACAACCAAGCAACCACAACACAAATAATTGATAACGTGGCCAACCCTAAAAGAAAATTCAAATTGAGAAGAATAATTTTAGATTTAAAATCTTCTCTATAAAAATTAATTCTAGTTTTCATTGGCACTTCCGTTCTTCTGTACAAAAGCCGCACCTAAACTTCCGATGAAGCTGCTACGATAAGTTAACTCTTCAGCATGCGTAACGTCGATATGCATGGGTTCTACTGTCATAAAAGTTAACTGCTGCATCATTTGCGCTAATTTTTCTAAATGGGGGGATTCGATTGCTAATAAAATCTTCTTTACTGGAGCTTGCCTAAGTTGACTCTCGAAGTAATCCATTGAACGTTGAATTTCGACGCTCAAATTATCTCCAACGCCCATTTGCAACTCTTCTTCACTAAAGGTGGGGAGATTTTCGTAACCACGTAACCGCCTAGAAAAGTAAACCTGTCCTTTTTTGATAATATTAAGACATATCTCTTGGCCAGACTCCTGAACAAGCGTCAGTATTGCATCATCGTCAGACTCGACTAAATCAGCCATGATAAGCTCTAAGATACTTATGCTTTTTAATTCCAAGCCGGTGTGTACTATACCGTCAGTAAGTTCTTCGACTGTATTTTTAGGTAACGCCACTACATTGACTTTATTTTCACCTGCGCTTTGCACGGGTAACTCAAAGTAGTCGACAACTATGTCGTCTTGGTTTGGCATTAGATCTTTGACACTCCAAACCAATGCCTGAGCCAACTCACTATCGCTCACTTGCGGCTTTTCTACTTGTTGAATTTGATAATGACTAGGACTTAGAATTACATGACAAGGGGTGTTAGTTAATGACTCTTGAGAAACATAATGTTGAAGGTGCTTCTGCCAATCATGAATTGGTAATAAATGTTGCTTCACCCAGGTGATATTTTGCATTTCATCAGTTAGCACCGAAACTTGAATTGAATCGTCGCCAAATTCAAGCCCCACAGAATAGAACTTCGAAGGTGTTTTTAACCGCTGCTTTAGATACTCTCGCCAACCTGCGTGCATAGCTCACGTTTTTATATTTTATGTATTATCAACCTATTACAGCAAACTTTCACCTAAAGCGCCACAATAAATACGCTTTTTTGAATTCAACTTTTGGGTAATATAATCTCTCTAAATATCATCTACTTGTATATTTTTTATTCTGTCTACTATTCCACTATCTTTTTTATCTAGTTTTAACTTAAACGTTTGAATAATAGGGAGCACGATTAACGCTATATTTTATATTTGGGAGTGTGCTAAAGAAGTGTAGGAAGTGAAGTTTAATGGATAAAGCTTTAAAAGGTGCTCAAGACTCACAGATAGTCTTGCCATTACCCGCGTAAAAATTGAGTAGACGATCAAATTTGTCAGGGTTGTTCCATTTTTCTCGAATATTGCAAATATAAGGGTAAAACGCACGAATAAATGCTCTGCCATCAGTATCAAAAAACTGTTCTGCGACAGCATCATCACACAAGGTTAGATCTCTGCACATTATAATCTGCTCATAAAAAGTAAAAATTTGATCCAGAGGCCCAGACAATTCATCGTCTTCAACTTGTTTGTTGATAAAATTTTTATAATGGTTAGCGATATTGTCTGGTTTGATACTTGAATCGGTTAACAGTTGATTGATTTCATCTACATGTAATGTCATGGAGTCGGTAATTTTAAGCCGCGCTTGCATCAACAAACCATCACTATGGTAACGCTCCACAAATGCCATACTGCGATCAACACGCACTGCATCTTTGTGTTCCAAGTATTGGAAAACCCCAAAGATGCCGCCGATAACCACCGCAAGTGCAGCAATCCATGTTCCTGCCACTTCGGCGATTTGCAGCTTTAGTTCTTGTGGATCCATTAAGGTTTGCAGACCGGTAAACTTTGATTCACTAAGCAAGGATCATAGCCTCTTTCCGATTCATCACCGCTCTCACAACTTTCCTGCTCCTCACTGCTGCGGCATTCAGGCTCTGCTTCGCTGACATCAGTAGACTGGCACCCACCAAGAAGACATAAACTTAAAACGATATAGAGTAACGATAGATAGGACGCTAAGCGTTTGCTTGGATTCATTTTTTTTCTCTATTTTTTGCTATGTATTAACAATACTATTAGTCTTAGTTAATTGCACAAAAAAATAACAATTAGAGAGCAAATAATGAACAGTCGCTATTTAATGGTATTGTTTCTAACGTTTTGCGCCGTACCTGCAACCTTCGCAAGCCCTTCCATAAAAGACATTCGATTTGTCACTGGTGCCTCTTTGGGATACAGCAACTTTTCGTTTTCAGAAAAACTGGATCATGAAATAAGCTTTCCCAGTATCAATATTCCCTTGGCCATGACCTTCGAAGACTGGCAAGTATCTGCCAACTTACAAACAACCTTGAATGATGCAGATATATCCGAAGAAGAAGATACCGGTAAAGCGTCTCGTGATGATCTAGACATTACACTAGGTTATCGAATATCCAAAAATTGGACGCTGTTTGGCGGCTATAAATATGGCAATACCAAAATTCAATTTACCCCTCGAGATATAGACGAAGAAGAGGATCTCAGTATTACCAACGAAAGATACAAACAAAAAGGACCTTTTGTTGGCGTAAGTTATCATTGGCACTTCGAAAAAGCGGGGAGCCTAAGTTTATCTGTGGCCTTTGCTGACCTTACCGCGAACAACGTTTTTGCTGAAAACACTGATGAAGAAGAGGAAGAAGAAACCTTAGAATTTGATGACCTAACCGGAGCTGTCTCTGGTGACACCCGAGGTTTTAGCTATAGCCTAAGTTGGACAATGCCGGTTTCCAGCAACTTGCTGTTTCAAACCCGTTTTAAGATTAATGACTACCAACAAGATATCCATTATAACGGTGTTGAATTTAAAGGCATTGATGAATCGTTTACTTCATTACACGTGGGCCTAGCTTACGTTTTTTAAAAACCATTCAAAATACTACTATATTAGGGACTTCTTTGTTTTTGGGAGGACTGAAGTAGACTTCACCAAGCAGCGAGGAATGTTCCCATGGGATTTGTCGATTGCGTGTTTCCCTAGCCACCGCGGCCCTCACTTTTTTAAATACCTCTTCAATTGAAATACTTTCAGAAATATATTTAAGCAAATGTTTAGTGTATACACCATTATCACTCTTACCGTCTAAAGCCACGCCACCAGGCTCAGTGGCAAAGGCAATAAGCGTAGCCGACGGAGCTTTCACTGGAGCTAGACCTTGAGACACTAAAGTACTACCGCTTTCTTCAAATGGATTATTACGACAAGCATCCAAAATCACAATATTTTGTAACTCATTAGTACTTTTCATCAGTTCAAATAGATGGGAGAGATTATACAACTGATCAACAAATTCCTGTTCACTTTCAAACTCGATATTAAGAGGGATGAGGTAATTGGCATGATTAATTTGTATTGCATGCCCCGCATAATAAACAACAGCTAACTTTTGATTACCAGCAGCCCTAGCAACTTCTTCGTAGAACCCATTAATCCCTTGGCGTAGAGTCAAGGAATTCGCGTCAGTTAAAGTGGTCACTCGAAAACCGAGTTCGAAAAAAGCGTCAGAAATAGCTTCTGCATCGTTGAGGGTATTTTTTAAAGGCGCTACTTGGTAATTTTGATTACCAATTACCAACGCAAAACGGTCGAGATTAACCCCATAGGCACGACCTAAAATCGAGTACAGAGTGATAACCGATAACAGAAGAAATACAATCCAGCGCATTTGACACCAACATTATAGAATCAGATATAAAGCATACTGCTTTATAGGTTAATACTCAAAAGTACGCTATTTACGATTCAGTAGGCTCATGCAAAGCAACACTTTCTATTCTTTCCCTCCCCCTTAAGAGCAGTGATTAACGAATATTGATTAATAAGTGTGTGAAATTAGCGACATTAGGTTTTTTGGTCTATAACCAAGAAGTGTAAGTTCAATAAGTAGCAGAATGAGCTTCTAAACATTGTCATGTAGTTTCAAAGGAATTGACAACTAACATTGATTTACTGGTTATTGCTACCAGTAAAACTTGGGAGATACATGAGGATGGATAACCGCACCCCACGAACAATCGGGCAATCCTTTATACTTAAATTAATCGGATTACTGATCTTTATAATTATAGTGTACATAGCATCTCACATTACATTGATGCACACTAAGTCTAATCTAAATAGTGCAATATCTTGGCAGTATTTTGCGCAAATTTCTAAAATCGGTGAGGTCAGTTTTAAAAACCTAAGTGATTTAGATTGGTACATTGACGCTCAGGAAAGTACGCATACCATAGGCAAAATTAGAGACCGTTCTACTACAATTTATGAACTATTCACCAAGACCAAAGCGCAAATTTTTCAACTAAAATCACACCTTAATGATCACCAACAAATCGTTCCTGTTGAGACACTAGTCAATCAGGGAGCTTATGATGATGCGTACATTCTAGTAGCTAACATTGGAACTAAACTAGCGGCTAGTAACTTATTACCCAACACCATTAAACAAAATTTGTTTGCTTTATCTAGGTTGAAACGTCAACAAATGATTGACCTACATACCCTATCCCCTCCTAGCAAACTGTTCATGTGGACATCTCCGAATTTATCTATGTTGGAGGTTCTCTTTTGGGCAGTCTTTGGGGTAATAACTAACTTATTGGTGAACTCCGCGGAATATCTTCGCAAACAGAACTTTAATCCGTTAGAGCGTTGGGTGGCATATACCAAACTCATTTATGGACCTATTCTAGCCTTAGTGATGGTGATGGCAATTATGTTTGGTTGGTTTGATATTGGTCCCTATGAAGCCCGAGTTTGGACACTTCCATTAATTGGATTCATTTTTGGTTACGCTTCCAGACGCACAGCTTCGTTATTCGACAAATTAATTGAAAAAGTACTAGGAGCAGCAGCAAATAGCATAAATGAAGGACCACAAAAAATTTATGAAGAACGAACGAAATTACTCAGAGCCTTAAAAAGTGCAGCTGAACCCAAATCTATCGACGAAATTAAACGTCAAGCTAAAGAGCTTGCCCACGGGTTAGTAGAATCTGAACTTGCGAAGAAGGATACTTCCAAATGAAAATACCAGTTAATTTTATTATTATAATCAGCCTAGTAATCTCAGTGAGCGGCTGTGCAAGTCAGGCGGTGTTAAACCTTACCGACAGATCCGTTGAAAACCAAAAAATCTTAGCTCAACAACATGGCAATATTGCGGATGCTTTTAACCAACAACTATCGACTGAAGTGGAGATGGTTAAATTGGTCGGGTCTGAGTTGAGCAAGCAATGTGACGCTATAAATCAGAGAACTCACACATATGCTCAAGCTTTAATTAGTAATTCCAAACTTAAAATTAAGCAACGCTTTTATGAACAAGTAATTGAGTTTCAAAACAAAACATACCCACAACAGTTCAATACTGCATATGCTCCTTTAGAGGCTTCCTTTAAGGTTTATGAAGCTCAATTAAAAGAGCTTGAAAATGAACAAACCATAACGCCACTTGATGTGGATGTTAGTCGAAAAATAATAGTTAAAAAGACTCAAATATTAGCCGTTTCAGGTCGCCATTCTAGGGATGATTTGGATTTACGAGATACCTATTTTGAGAAGATATTAAAATATAAAACGACTCTGTTCGATAATATTAATGCCCAATACGCAATGATTAACCCACCAGCGGGTACAGATTGTAAGAGCTTCAATAATCAGGCTCAAGACATTGCCAAACAGCTGTTGAGCCTGCAAGCAAGTTTAGCTGCTCACTATGGTCAACTGGATACATTAAACGATCAACAGTTACAGACCTTATTAACTTTAAAAAACAATGTTGATAGGTCTCCAATTTACGAACTAATTTTGGAAGGTGCTAGCGATAACCTCAAAACCAAATTAACAGCTATAAGCAGTAAGCTTAGTGGTCTATTGACGCCATTAAGCTCTGCCTTTGACCAGTTTTTAGGGAAGCTATCCAACAACGCATTTCAGAGTTTAAGTAACCTTACGGGCGCGTTAAATAACGCGGAAACGAATTTAACGAAAGATATTAATAATAAGTTCAGTGAGTTAGTAAACGAAATTCCAAATCATGTAAATAACTTAATCAATCAACACGCTGCATCATCTATGCCTGCTGAGTCGCAAGGAGAAGAATAATGAGAACCAGAAGATTAGTACCTAGTTTCGACGCTCTTCCGCCAGAAGCGAAAAAAATAGCGGATAATGCCAGACAAGAAATGGATGATTGGATAGATGAAAAAGTCGAGGCTTTAGCTGATGACATGGCTACTGAGTTGAATAAAGGTGTAGCCGTGCTGAAAGCACAAGTTTCTGAGATAGAAAGTGAACTGGCTGAAAGCCGCAAAAGCATGGAAGCCATATTAGGACAAATAACCAAGCTTCAACAAGATATCACTCTGGGGGATGGAGCTGAAATCACCAAAGCCATTGAATTGACCCAACAAAGTGTTGAAAAAGTGAAAACTGAGTTGGCTAATCGTGAGAAAAAATGGAAAGCCGTAGGAAATGGCATCGTTGAGCAGGCTTCAGGGGCTATTAGTAAGTTCATCCCTGTAAGTCTATAAGGACCTATAATGAACGGGCAGTATGACAACTTAAATTTGTCATACTGCCCCAACATTTGACTAAAAAGCGTGCTAAAACAACGGCTAATGAGTATTTTTACACCACAGTGGAAGCTTGCAAAAAAACTCTCTTCATACCCCAAACAACTCTCTCCATACACCAAACAACAATCACAGTGGTTCTTCGCATATCATGATAAAATTGCTTTATTGATCAACCAAGCCAACTATCGTTAGTTTTACCTAAGTAATGAGTTAAGCAAATACAATGCACCCAAAAAACCTCCACAAAAACGGTTATAACTTTGATCAGCTAGTAAAATCTGTCCCTGGTCTCAACAACTTTGTAGTGAAAAAACAAGGTAGGCGGGCGACCATTGATTTTGCTAACGCCAATGCCGTAAAGTGCCTCAATCAGGCGTTATTAAAACAACATTATAAAGTAGCTTGTTGGGATATTCCTGAAGGCTTTTTGTGCCCACCGGTCCCTGGAAGGGCTGATTATATTCACCATATTGCTGACTTGATTGCGACGCCAAATATTAAGGCAAGTGATGTTCGCGGCTTGGATATTGGTGTGGGAGCGAATCTGATTTACCCTATTATTGGTAGTCAAAGCTATGGATGGCAGTTTGTTGGTAGCGATATTAGTGACGACTCTTTGCAATCTGCTAAACGCATTATTGCCAACAACAGCAATCTTCAAACACGGATCACAATTCGCAAGCAGAACAACCCTCAAAGTATATTTGACGGTTTAATTCAAGCTGATGATAAGTTTACCTTCACCATGTGCAATCCACCTTTTCACGCCAATGCGCAAGCAGCCTTAGCAGGAAATCAGCAAAAAAATCGCAACCTTGGGCGGCATAAACAAAAAAGGCAGGGGACAGGATCTCGACCTACCCAAACAAACAAAACCCATCTCAATTTTGCTGGACAACACAATGAGTTATGGTGCAAAGGTGGAGAGTCGACATTTATAAAAAAGATGATTATAGAAAGCCAGGCTTACGCAAAACAGATTAATTGGTTCACCTGTTTAGTTTCCAAAAAAGAACATCTAAATGGTATTTATCGACAATTAGAGCAAATACAGGCTAATGATGTTAGAACCATTGGCATGGACCAAGGAAGTAAAGTAAGCCGTTTTATTGCCTGGCAATTTTAAGCCAAAGCTTGCAAAGTTTTAAGCCATATTAGTACTGAATAGCTAGAATGCATCATAAAAATTAAATGAAAATAAATTAAGAGTTAAAGGCAGGATTAACCTGCCTTAAAGATTAGTGAGGCCTGTCTATGCAGGACAAAATAGCTATTCAATTTGCTGTATAATTTTAGATTTACGTTAGCCTTAGAAGTAATGTAGTCCGCAATTAGAAGGTTTCTGCGAACCTCACCGCAGAGTTTTTGATAACTTTCTTAGCACGCTGAATCTGTTGCTTGTTTTTAGCATGAACAATTACCGACCATTTATTATGTTTTTTTGCATCCCGAGCTTCGTTTACCACAGAATCATGATCAGGACGCAATGACACTGCACCTGCCACTAACAACCCCATAAAGGTTCCTAATGTGCCAGTGGCAATAATCAACATTACGGGACTGGAAACAGCAAATTGTGTACCTGTAATAATCAAAGAAGAAGCAACTAACAATCCAATAACCATGCCGATTAAACCTAGCAACAGATGAGAGGCTAGTAGGGTTTTTCCAATAGCCTTAGTTTCCGGCTCTATTTTGCTTGCGAAGTGTCGATCTTTAGGGGAAACAATTGCCAGTTCATCGTTTGTAAGATCAGCATCACTTATTAATTTTTCTGCAGCTTTTTTTGCTGTAGTTTCATTCTCGTACACACCAACGAGTTTGCTTGGATGTCGCTCTTCGATAATATTCGTTTTCATAATCATTCTCCTACTACTTTATTTATGACGCTAAGTTCAGTTGAAGTGAACTATGCCAATTCCTTCCTTTATTTAGCGTTACTTTATAGTTTTATGAGCAAGGTAAATGCCAGTTATAATGATCAAATAAATTGCCGTTACACAGGAAAAGCAAAGGCGAATTAAAATCGGTTATCAGCAGCAATATGTGAAATATGATAATCCTTATTGTTGAACTAATAGTTTTCCTAAACAGTTGTATAGCATCAACTTTATAAAAATAAGCTAGCTATTATGAAATGGCTGAACAGCGCGGAAGTTAGTCCTAGGTAATTGGATTGTGATGAGTTTACAGCTAATTTTTAACTATCCTCTTAAAGCTAAATACAAAACTAGACAAAGATTTAAATGTGAAACATTTTCATGCTGTGTAATTTTTACCCAAAAAATACACCCCATTAATTAGATGTCGGAGCGCCATTATCTCCCTATTCAGGAAATTGGTTAATTTCCACGAACTTGGATTACAGGATGAAAATAGGTAATGTATTTTCATCCCTTACCACTTAGGAAAACGTTTTTATGCCCGACGGGACAGCTTGTAAATCGGCAATTAGCTCCCCCAAAACTCGTTACCAATCCCTTGTAGGCACCAAACTTGTGGCAGATCCTGCACAAATCGAAGGGATAAATGAACTTGAGCAGTTGTTTCAGAGTCTGGCGTCATACAATAATAACCGCGGGAATAAACCCAAAGGTGTTTATCTTTGGGGGGATGTTGGTCGCGGTAAAACCTTTTTAATGGATTTATTTTACGATTGTTTGCCAACAGAAGGTAAATTGAGGCTTCATTTCCACCGTTTTATGGCGCGCATACATCAGGCTTTGAAAGAGCATGCTGGGCAACCCGATCCTTTAATTAAAGTAGCTCAACAACTTGCCAATGAATATCACGTTTTGTGTTTTGATGAATTTTTTGTATCAGATATCGGTGATGCAATGATTTTGGCGGGCTTATTTACCAGCTTGTTTGAGCAAGGAGTGGTACTGGTAGCTACTTCAAATATTCCCATCGAACGCTTATATGAAAATGGCTTAGCTCGTCATAAGTTTTTACCTTGTATCGCCCTACTTCAGCAGCAAACACAGTCTATTCATCTAGCTGGCGTCCAAGATCACCGCTTACATATGAGTCCGTCACTGACGGACATCTCCTCTGTTGCGTCTAAATCAAATTATATTGGTTTAAGCTCACAGATGAACTTTGCCGATATCTTTGGCCAAATTGTTGCTGCAAATCAAACTGATCAGATAAACCAAGACAGTATCACTATTTGCCATCGACAGATTCCAGTCGTTCGCGCTTTAGAAACAACAGCTGCAGATTCAGTAGTCTGGTTTGATTTTCATGCTTTGTGTGAAGGGCCTCGCTCGCAACTCGATTACATGGAGATTGCCACAAGGTTTAATACTGTAATGGTCAGCAAGGTGCCTCAACTTGGCGGTAAAGTCAGAGGATGGATTAAAGCTAGAGGTACCGAAGATGGGATAGGTGACAATCAGGCAGCCAGTACCGGGGAGCGCGTTGTTTCCTATGCTGTTAAAGATGATATGGCGCGACGCTTTATAAGTCTGATTGACGAGCTTTATGACCAAGGTGTTAGGTTGTATGTAAGCACCGAGGTGCCCCTTACCGAACTGTATTTAGAAGGTTCACTCAAATTCGAATTCCGCCGTACCTATAGTCGCCTAATAGAAATGAGTCGAGACTGAGGGCAACTAAATTAATAACGAGACTGCTCACACACAAACTAATGTGATAGCGTTAGTCTGAATATAAATGGACGTTAATTAAAGGAAATACAATGACAAATCGAATCTTAGCCCCCCTAACCCTTGCCAGCCTAATGCTTTGCAGCCCACTAATGGTTAGTGCAAAACAAAACATCAAACCCGCTCCGTTAGTATCAATTGCCACCCAAGATAGTTTTTTCGCAAGCTTAACCGCTCTTTGTGGAAAAGCCTTTGCCGGTAAAGTGACCATTGATAATCAAGGGCCAAGCAGTATGTCCGAGCAACCTTTGGTTATGCATGTAAGAAGCTGTACAGAGCAACAGTTGCAAATTCCATTTCACGTGGGCGATGATGCGTCACGAACTTGGATAATCACTAAGACTGGTTCAGGTCTTTCCCTAAAACATGATCATCGCCATGCTGATGGTTCCTATTCAGAATCCACCATGTACGGCGGTCATACTCAGGATGCAGGCTGGCCACAGGTACAATCCTTTCCTGTAGACCAATATTCTAAAGAGTTATTCGCAAAAGCCGGAAATCCCCAGTCCAGCACCAATATTTGGCAAATGTATATCTATCCAGAGGTATTTACGTATCGTTTGATCCGCGAAGGAAGAGAGTTTCGAGTGGATTTCGATTTGACCCAAGAAATAGACACACCCGCTGCACCATGGGGCTATCAAGACTAAAAAAGAGCCTAATACGGTAATTAAATTAACTGACTAAGCAGTTCTGGCCAAGCCTTTATAAACTGAGAAAATGAAATACAGTCTACAGAATAAAGGCCAATATTAGGATTGTATTATTGGATTTTATTTGAGAACTGTTTTATCACGAAGCTCCCGACTTCTTCCACGCTTTTACCCAATTTTGGGTTAGAGATATCGTTGCACATCCAAGCAATGGCAAGGTCTTTGTCCGGAATTCGGCTAAAGAAGGTATGAGTGCCTAGCCAACCGCCAGTGTGAGAAAAGACTAGCAGCTCATCTTTTTCCCTAACAAATTGTCCGTTAGCATACAAAACCCCATCAGCGGCCTCAAACTTGCTATTTGCTGTGTTCATATCCGCAATTAATTGTTTAGGATTTTTACCCAACTTCGGGGAATAGAAGTGACTATTCCATATCAACAAATCATCTAAATTGGTATGTAAGCCTCCATCTCCTACCCAAAATAAATTCGTCATATCAGTAATATAGGTTCCGTCATCACGTTGCTTGTAACCATAGGCTCTATTTTTCACTATCTCCACAGGATCATCACTAAAGAAGGTGTTATTCATACCAAGAGGCACAAAAATACGCTCATGGGAATACTGCCTAAGGGACTGACCAGTAACTTTTTCCACTAACATCGACAACAAAAAATAGGCCAAATTACTATAACGGAATTCTGTTTCCGGCTCTAAGGCAAGGGGGACTGTGCGTACAACATCAAAGAACTCATGAATTGTTAGATAGTCTTCGTTTCCTAAGCGAAATGGTCCACCAGCAACTGACTTTAACTCTATGGCCTTTTCACTTTTATCTCCCTCGTAGGATGCAGCCATAAGCTCATAATCCCCCATACCGGAAAAGTGCCCAAGCATGCTATTGATAGTTATTTTATGACCATAATCGGGTAAGGATGGAAGATAAGTCCGGATATCTTCATCTAATGCTATTTTGCCGTCATCGGCTAATAATAATACGGCCATGGCGGTGAATTGTTTTGATACGGACGCCATTCGGTGTACTTGTGTACCGTCCAAGGGCGTTTCAAGTTCGAGGTTGCTTAGTCCATACCCCTTTTTATGGATAAAGTGGCCTTCATGGATAACCCCTAAGTTACATCCAGGAGTGCCATCCTTTATAGCCTGCTCCATAATCGAATCAATAGCCTCATTGAACTCATTGGCATTAGCAGGGTTAGAAACGATTAGCGAACCGGCAATCACTATAGCTAGAATAGATTTCATTACGTCTTCCTTGGTTTGTTGTTTGAGCAAGCCTACAGACCAAAAGATAAGCCATTTTTCATCAAATAGCCAAAAAATACGCAGAGTACAAAAAGGATTAACTATCGAGATCTATAAAAGGGGGGGAGATAAGGGAATTGAGCGCAAATAAAAAGCCGTATTCATCTGTGTTGATATTTACTGCTATATCAACACAGAATTCCACGGCTTACTTTTTATGGATAGACTTTACTGTTTACTGATAAAAGTAAGGGCCCGTCCAGCGATATTTTTTGCCATTAACTTTCAAGCTATGCTTAGCGGTTTTTGAGGCATTGTCGTTGGCAATAATGAACAATTGTTGATTACCCGCCAAGTCCGTAATAGTCACACCAGTGTAGTTTTTATTATCAACAACCACTTTCAAATCAGCGATATTACTTTTTGAGTTTTGCGATAATTCAGTTACAGGTCCGTAAGAACCATGAGGCTCGATCACAGATACAAATAGTGTGTCTTTGGCGTTTCTACGCAGTAATAAAGACGCATCACGGCGCAAGTTAAACTCAGGATCATTTGCACCTATGCGCGTAAACATCAATTCGTCACTGTCATCGGTCACAGCGGTTAAGGTGTAGTACTTACCATTACCTAACCACGAGAATTTAGAGTTACCTTCAACCCCATTACCTTGACCTTCCACAAACAGATGTTGGTAACCATTATCAGCACCTAAAGGGCGCAAGACTTTTGGCGCATCATAAGCAAAGTTCATATCCAAAACCTGGCCCATAAAATAATACGGAAGGTCATATTGGTTTTTGCTATCTGATTTAACACGCATGATGTCGAGTAAAAAGGCTTTCTCGAAACTTTCATCTTTAATCATTGCCATAGTACGATGCATGGATGTGCCAGGATACGCATTAGTTTCTGTGGCGCTAACAACTTGAACATTGCCATTTTCAGCATCAAAGGTGAACAACTCTGAGTGATGTTGACTAGCAATGTCATAATTACCATTGAAGTGCTTTTTCTCATTTACCGACAAGGTATTATGGGCAATGGTTGTTTTTGCCCAAGTGGTGTTCTCTTTAAGGTAATTACCACCACCTTTTTGTTCTATATTTACGAATCGAGCTAAGCCGTAATCCTGTAAAACTTCATCACCCTTTTCATACAAAGAGTAAGAAAGCTTATCGTAATGGCCATGACTCAAACCCTGCGCAGCATATTTGAATACTAGTGTGAGATCTTCGTTGCCATAACGCAAAATCCCAATTCCACCTTGCTTACCATTAATACCGTCGCTTAAATTAATCGATTTTTTAGCAAAAGCTTTAGCTTTGCCATCGCGCACACCAATCGCCGCCTCAAGGCCAGACTCATCAATCAGAACCTGTCCTTGTTTCTCAACGATGCTCAATAGCTCTGGGTTTTTATCACCGTAAAAGTACGCCAAGTTAACAGCTGATACTAAAGAGCTGGTGTAATATGACATGCCTTTTTGGCCATCGTTAATAGGGAAGAATTCTCCGTCGGCATCAGACAGGTTAAGTAAAGCGTTAACCCCTTTAAATAACACGTTGTCTTTATGCTGTAGCACCTTCAATTCTGGACGGTTATTTTCCATTGCCAGTGCCAGTATCAAGAATGGGTACATGGCATAACGTTGGTAGTAAGGGCCTTCAGTATAATAACCATCAGGTGAGAAAGGTTCTTCTAGGTTGGCAAAGAAACCTTTGCGTTGTCCTTCAACTTTGATTGTTCCGCCGTCGTTGTCTTTACCACCGACTTCCAAGCCGTCATCTTCAATGCCATAAAGTGCACGTTGAATCAGTTCTTCGTCATCCATTACCAAACCAATCATACCTACAGCAGTAACACCCCAAGTACTGTGGTTATGTACTCGATTGAAAAACTGCGGATTTTCTAATGATAAAAAGTCAGCAAAAGGACGGAATAAATTAGTTTCAAGCTTGTCACGCTCACTCTCGCTCAAATAATCGTAAATCGCATCATAGGCTTGGCTCATGTAAACCAGCCAGTTACTGTCGTTTAGACACTGCCAAAATAGTTTTCCTCGGGCGTAAGAACGCTCTTGGGGATGAAGAGGTAAGTCTTTGTACATTGCTTCATACTGAAACAACATATCGCGGATATATTTAGCGTACTTCTCGTCTTCTAGAACTTGGTACAAGACACCAGCTTTTTGTGCCGTAAAGAAATTAAGCTTGTGACGTTGGTGAGTATAACCGCCCGAAAAGTCCTTTGGAATTGGGGTATCAATACCGGTTGCAATCTCAACGTCAACTTGTTGTTTTATCCGTGCTAGAGATTCGTCAAACAACGGAACCTGGCCTAAATTTGCTCTAATTCTTTCCACACCTGGTTCGGTCAGAATAAGATTTGGATGTTCCTTTGCACTAAGGGCGAAAGACGAAATACTAATCCCAATGGATAGCAAGGTAACTGAGAACTTTTTTAGGTTCATTAAGCTTGGGTTCCTTTTTTAACAAAAGCCGTTTGGCAAATATTCACGATTAACTAGAACATTAACATATTGGTGACAACTTAGGGACAGTACAATAACAGAATCAGCAAAGTATAAAAGCAGACCACTGACTCGTAATCTTTCGTCATCAGAAAAACCAAATGAAGTTCAACATAATGATTAATTTAGAATACAAAAATTGCCATAAAAAAGCCGCTAAATAGCGGCTTTGAACAATATTATTAAATTTGTCTTTGTTTAGAACGGAATATCGTCATCAAAATCGAAGTCAGGCTCAGCCATAGGTGGCTTATTTCCTGGATTTTGTTGATTTGCACCTGGGTTCTGTTGAGGTGCGTTACCGTATTGCTGACCACCACCTTGTTGTGGTGGTTTAGCGTAATTCTGTTGTGGTGCTTGGGCTGGCTTTTGTGGTGCTTGGTTATATTGACCACCGCCTTGATTCGAATAGCCACCTTGCTGATTATCAGACTGGCCGCCACGACCACCTAACATTTGCATTTGATCAACAATAATCTCTGTGGTGTATTTGTCTTGACCACTTTGATCTTGCCATTTACGCGTTTGTAGTTTGCCTTCTACATATATTTGCGAACCTTTACGCAAATATTCACCAGCAATTTCAGCTAAACGACGGTACATAGTCAATCTATGCCATTCAGTGCGTTCTTGCATCTGACCGCTTTGGTCTTTCCAGCTTTCACTGGTAGCCAAACTTAGGTTTGCTACTGCATTGCCGTTAGGCATATATCTAACTTCTGGATCTTGTCCAATGTTACCCACTAAAATGACTTTGTTGACACCTTTAGTTGCCATGTTTACTCCTATTATTCGTTGCTAAATAAGTTGTCTTTCCCATTTTCGTATGTCTCAAGACATACTTATTTAGCATCCAAGCAGATATTTCTAAATTGGTTATTAAATTCAGAAACTTACCTAAATATTTAGATAGAAAAGGTATGTTCGCTGCCAATTTAGTTAAAAAACTTGGCATCATTGTTTCGTATTTATCCGCGGTATTGTAACCCGAATATTTAGTTTTATCTCAATAAAATCGGAACTAAATTCAGTTTAAATTGCTTATTATTAATATAAATGAATTTGCTCGTTCAGCTAGTCTAGTTTTATCGGTTTAGTCTTTTTAAAAGATTTTCAGCCCGTTGCACCACAGGTAAATCAATCATTTTATTCGCAAAATTAGTCGCACCTGTGCCCTGCTCATATTGCTGCTGAAAAGATTGAATGAGTTCATTGGCCTGTTTTACTTGCTCTTCAGTGGGCATAAACACCTGATTCAATATATTGACCTGCATCGGATGCACGCAGGGTGCGCCAGAAAAACCAATTTTATTGGCAAGCTCAGCGGCAACTTGAAACTGAGTTGGGTCGCTAAAATCGGCAATGGAAGCAGGGAAACCCATAGGGGTAATATTCGCCCGCCGACAAGCCATAATTAATTGCTGGCAAGGGCCAATAAGGGCTTCAGTGGTAGGTTCCATACCGATGGACAAGGATAAGTCTTCGGTTCCCATGGTCATTGCCATTAAACGGGGCGAGCTTGTGGCAATTTCGTCCAATTTAGACATGGCATCAACATGCTCAATTTGCGCAATAAGTCGGGTATAACCTTGGGGCATTTGTTTTTCTTGTTCAATTTCATCAATGCTTTGCGCAATCAATTGAATATGAGCGGCACTACTAACTTTTGGAATGATGATGGCGCAAATTTGTGGATCCACTACCGCTTCTAAATCTCTGATTGCCAGTCGTAAACTTGCGTTTATTCTTACTAGCGTATCTGCTCCCTTTTTTGCCACCACTTTTGCAGCGGCAATAAGGTTTGCTCGGGTCGCCTCTTTATGGGCCATGGGAATACTATCTTCTAGATCCAGAATATAACCGTCGGCTTCACGGGTATGGGCTTTATCGATAAATTTTTGATTATTAGCTGGTAGAAATAACAACGAACGCCAAGGAATTAATTTAGTCATCTGTGTTCTCGCCTAAATTGGCCATTAGGTTTTGCGCAAAATGGCCCAATCGTTGAAATTAGTATGAACGCCTTTCAGCATTATTGCGGCGCAGTATTTAACACCAGTTGTTGGGCTTGACGAAGATTAAATTCTGCTGTCGCTTTCACATAGACACTATCTTCATGAGTTACCAATGCAAGGTCTACTACCCCGGGCATCGCTAGCAACTGTTGTTTTAACACTTCAAGATCGCCCGCTCCACTTACACCACTTAAGGTATAACGTCGATACTTACTCACGCTTTTCAGGTTATATACGATGGCTGTCCACACCAACAAAATGCCAACGGCAAACATTAATACCTCTGAGGGAGAGAAATATTGATTCAGCACACCGGCTAACATTCCCCCTAAAAAGGCCCCGAAAAATTGGAAACTTGCATACATGCCCATAGCCGAGCCTTTTTTGCCCGCGGGAGCAATGCTGGATACCCAAGCGGGTAAATTTGCTTCTAAGTAGTTAAAACCACTAAAGAAGATCACTGCAAAGGCCGCCACAGTGTATAAGCTTGAGGATAAAGATAAACCGGCACAGGCAATCATCAGTAAAAAGATGGAGACTAACATCAACACCTTTTGAGAAACCTTTCTATTCAAGCCCATCAAAACCGTTAAACCCAGGATGGAAGTCAATAACACCGGAAGATAGAGCTTCCACTGCACTTCTACCAGTAATCCCATTTGTTGAAGCATTACCGGTAATTGCATAAAGAACAAGGTAATCATCATATGCAGCAAACACACACTCAGATTCATTTTTTGAATTTGTTGATCACCAAAGAGCTTAGCCACATCTTTCCAAGTCGGAAGGGTATCCCCAGAGGGGGCACTATTTTGTTGGGACGGCACCACAAAACCAACAATCAATATACACAATAGCGCCAGTACCGCGGTGACAAAAAATATCCCAGACAATCCCCACACATTCGAAATCATCGGGCCGATCATTAATGCTAAGTAGAAAGAAAAGCCAATAGCGATACCAATAATCGCCATTACTTTAGGACGTTGATTTTCACGACTGACATCAGCGGCTAATGCCATAATCGCCCCAGCAATGGCTCCGGTTCCTTGCAGTATGCGGCCTAGCACCAACATCCACATATTATCGGCAAAACCGGCAATTAAACTGCCAAGGGAAAACATCAGTAAACCCACGACGATGATGGGCTTTCGGCCAAATTTGTCGGATAACATACCCATTGGAATTTGCAGCAATGCTTGGGTCAAGCCATATCCACCTATGGCTATTCCCACCATAAGAACAGAATAATCAGGGTAATTTTGGGCTAATATTGCCAAAACCGGCATTACCATAAATAGCCCTAACATTCTTAGGACATAGATAAAGGCAAGAGACAAGGCGGCACGTAATTCAGTTGCGTTCAAAACAAATCACTATGGTTTTAATAAAGCTAAATGAAGTCTTCCCATATCAAATACGCGAGTCACAAATCTTTTTTGCTCGTAAAATTGATAAAGAAGTGAATACTAATTGGCCGCGAAGTTTATCACAGCATTAAAATAGGCGATAGATCGATAAAAAGGCGTTTTAAATAAAAAATTTTAGCTTTTTTTGGAATAATAGGCCGTTCTCAATAGAGCATGTTTTGCAATTATGTAATACTGATCTTTTGGTCAGGCAACATTCTGGATCCATGGATAAAATTGAAGTAAGGGGTGCACGCACCCACAATCTGAAAAATATTAATATAACGCTTCCTCGTGACAAGCTAATTGTGATTACAGGCCTGTCGGGTTCGGGGAAATCTTCTTTAGCCTTCGATACTTTGTATGCTGAAGGGCAACGGCGTTATGTAGAATCCCTTTCCGCCTATGCCAGACAATTTTTGTCGATGATGGAAAAGCCCGATGTAGATCATATTGAAGGTTTATCACCCGCTATTTCTATCGAGCAAAAATCAACGTCTCATAATCCCCGTTCTACAGTAGGGACCATAACCGAAATCTACGATTACCTTAGGTTATTGTACGCCCGTGTGGGTGAACCCCGCTGCCCAACTCACCATGTTCCTTTAGCGGCACAAACGGTGAGTCAGATGGTTGATCGGGTGTTGGAGATGGAAGAAGGTACAAAATTAATGTTACTTGCGCCTGTGGTGCAAGAGCGTAAAGGCGAGCACATTAAAACCCTTGAGGGTTTAGCTGCCCAAGGTTACATCCGTGCGCGTATTGATGGTGAGGTGTGTGACCTATCCGATCCCCCTCAACTTGACCTGCATAAAAAGCATACCATTGAGGTGGTTGTTGACCGCTTTAAAGTCCGTGAAGACCTTGCCTTACGTTTGTCGGAGTCATTTGAAACGGCATTGCAGTTGTCTGCAGGTGCCGCCAAAGTGGCATTTATGGACGAGCCAGATAAAGACGAATTGGTGTTCTCAGCTAACTTTGCCTGTCCACATTGTGGATACAGCATGGCTGAACTCGAACCCAGATTATTCTCATTTAATAACCCTGCTGGTGCTTGTCCAACTTGTGACGGCTTAGGTATCAAGCAATTTTTTGATCCTGGCAAAATTGTGAGTAATGAAGAATTGAGTTTGTCAGGGGGCGCTATTCGCGGCTGGGACAAACGCAGTTATTATTATTTTCAGATGTTACAAGCGGTTGCTGATCATTATGGCTTTAGCCTTACGGCTCCCTTTGCAGAATTGGACGATAAACACAAAGATGTGATTTTATTTGGTAGCAAAGGCACAGCAATCAAATTTAAGTACATTAATGACCGTGGCGACATTATGGAACGCAAGCATCCATTTGAGGGCATCATTCCCAACATGGATCGCCGCTACAAAGAAACTGAATCTAACGCGGTACGTGAAGAATTGTCTAAATACCTTAGCCAACAACATTGTAATAGTTGTGGTGGTGCCCGTTTAAGATTAGAAGCCAGAAATGTCTTTATCGGCGAAACTGCGTTACCAACGATTACCGAAATGTCCATCTCTGACGCACTGTCATTTTTTGATGAATTAGATCTAAGCGGACAGCGAGCACAGATTGCAGAGAAGATTTTAAAAGAAATCAACGACCGCTTAAGTTTTCTGGTTAACGTCGGTTTGAACTACCTTTCCATGTCGCGAAGTGCCGATACCTTGTCTGGCGGTGAAGCCCAACGGATTCGATTAGCCAGTCAAATAGGTGCAGGTTTAGTGGGTGTTATGTACGTACTAGATGAGCCTTCTATCGGCTTGCATCAGCGGGATAACGAACGTTTGTTGAAAACCCTACGTCACCTGCGGGATTTGGGTAACACAGTTATCGTTGTTGAACATGATGAAGATGCCATCAAAGAAGCTGATTATGTGGTAGATATAGGCCCTGGAGCGGGTGTCCACGGTGGTCAAATTGTAGCGGAAGGTACTCTTAAAGATATATTAGAAAGTGAAGACTCACTTACTGGTAAATACCTATCTGGTAGAGAACGTATCGAAATCCCCAAAGAACGCAACAAAGTCAAAGACGACAAGTGGGTGAAGCTAACAGGGGCAACAGGAAATAACCTACAACAGGTAGATTTACATATTCCAGTTGGCCTTATGACCTGTGTAACCGGAGTGTCTGGCTCAGGTAAGTCAACCTTGGTAAATGATACGTTTTATAAGTTAGCGCATCACGCCTTAAACGGAGCCACCACAGGTGAAGCCGCACCTTACAAAGAGATCACTGGATTGGATCAACTAGATAAAGTAGTTGATATTGACCAGAGTCCTATTGGTCGTACACCACGTTCAAACCCTGCAACCTACGCAGGTATTTTCACGCCAATTCGTGAAATGTTCGCGGCCACCCAAGAAGCGCGCTCCCGTGGTTACAAACCTGGACGCTTTAGTTTTAACGTCAAAGGTGGACGTTGCGAGGCCTGCCAGGGTGACGGTCTGATAAAAGTGGAAATGCACTTCTTACCAGATGTGTATGTGCCCTGTGACGTATGTAAAAGCAAACGTTACAACCGCGAAACTTTGGAAGTGACCTACAAAGGCAAAGATATCAACCAAGTGTTAAACATGACGGTGGAAGAGGCCCGAGAGTTTTTTGATGCTATCCCGTCTATTTCCCGCAAACTGCAAACCTTAATGGATGTAGGTTTGTCATATATTCGTTTAGGCCAATCGGCCACAACACTCTCTGGTGGTGAAGCCCAACGAGTGAAACTCGCCAAAGAGTTATCTAAACGTGATACCGGGCAAACGTTATATATTTTAGATGAACCTACTACAGGTCTGCATTTCCACGATATTAAACAACTGCTAGAAGTATTACATCGCCTGCGTGACCACGGGAATACCGTGGTGGTGATTGAACATAACCTAGATGTGATAAAAACCGCAGATTGGATTGTCGATCTGGGGCCAGAAGGTGGTTCTGGTGGCGGTAATATTATTGCGCAAGGTACACCTGAAGACGTCAGCAAGGTAAAAGGCTCGCACACTGCGCATTTCCTTAAACCCATTTTAGACGATGCAAGACAGGCATAAAGAGATACGGATAGAGTATGTTTAGCGAAAAGTTTAATGTCAGATTTTATGAAACAGATGGTTTAGCCCACGTCAGCAACACAGTTGTTGCTGGCTGGTTTGAGTGTGGCAGAGAGCCTATCTTCAAAATGTTTACGCCAGATCTAGATTTAAAAAATTGGCCTTTGATTTTAGCCAGTTACAAAATCGATTTTCATTTGCAGATATTTTACGGCAAACCCGTAGAAGTGCGCACTTACGTAAGCAGAGTTGGCAATAGCTCATTCGATACCTATCAAGAAATTTGGCAACAGGATCAGAAAGTCGCCTCTGGCAGCACTACATTAGTTCGTTTTGATTTCAAAACCAATAAATCAGTGCCCATTGACGAGGCGATTAAATCCCAACTTAAGCAACATATTTACTCCGAGTTGGAAGCTGAAAAATGACAGATTTTATTGAAGTCATCGATAACGTTTTACCAGAAAAGTTGTGCCAAGGATTCATTCAACGTTTTGAAGCCAGTAAAAATACTCAGCAGGGCCGCACCGGAGGTGGGGTCGATACCGACAAAAAGCTCAGTAAAGACGTATCAATTGTGCAAAATCCGGAGTTTCAACCTGAATACCAGGCAATGCTTCCTTTGTTATCCCAACAATTAATGAAGTATTTTGAAAAGCATTTTTTCGCTCTTATCGGCCCAATCGGCTTAACCGTTCAAGATCCAAGCAATGGTCAACCCGTCAAGTTAACCCACGAAAACTTCGAGAGAGTGGGCAAACCAAATTTACCAAACCTAGTGCAGTATCTTTTTCGAATTGGTGACATTAACGCGCAAAAATACCAGATGAAAAAAGGCGGTTACCCCTATTGGCACTCCGAGGTTTATCCTCAAGCGGGTAATAATGACGCACTGCATCGTATCTTATTGTTTATGTTTTATTTGAATGATGTAGAAAAAGGTGGCACCACAGATTTTTATTACCAAGATAAGTCTGTGCAACCTAAAGCTGGCAGAATGGTCATTGCGCCTGCCTACTTTACCCATACCCACAGAGGCAGTGTGCCGGTTTCCAATGACAAATACATCCTCACTTCTTGGGTATTGTTTAATCAGGCAGACCGTATTTATACAGGCTAGTTCAACAAACTAGACTCTAGCGTTGGTTAACCGTCATAGGGCAGCACTTCTTTGCCCTGTAAGGTATATCCTACGGTGGCGATTTCGCCACTCCAACCTTCAGTAGACAAAGTTCCAACCACCCAAACCACATCCGTTAACGCCACTGCAGGTACCCCCTCAGGAATTTTAACGTAAACAATTTGATTGGGCGGTGGAGGTGGAACATGAATACAAGCACCGAAAAATGGAACTAGCAAAAACTCAGTAATTTTGTCTTGATTACCTTCAATAGGTACAACAAAGCCGGGTATTTTAACTTCCTTATCATTGAACTTTGTTACCACAGGCGCGGATAAATTTTGCTGTCCAATAGATAATGCATGATCGATGTCCACTGGCGGCGCAATATAATTTTCAGGCACCAAATCTTCCCAAAACACTTCTGTTGGTTCACCAAACGCAAAGGTTGTGTTAACTAACAAAGCAAACAATAGACTAAGTTTTAGAACACGCATAAATTTAGTTCGTCCTTATAATATGGGCTTAATGGTTGCTGATTCTTCTGATAGAGCAGCACCATTGACATTCTTAGCTGCTTGAAAAGGCTTATTAGCCCAACCCAAAGGGTTCTTTCTTACTTCATTGCCTGCATCCGGAGAGTCTGGAATATTCAATGCCAGTAATAGTGAACACACGGCAAAACTTGCACCAATGAAGAATACTAAAACCGGTGAAGTTAGCCAAACAATACCTAACAAAGCAGGTATCACCACCGCAGCAATATGATTAATGGTAAAACTTACTCCCGCTGTAGAAGCAATATCACGGGGATCAGCAATTTTTTGAAAATAGGTTTTCATGGCGATTGCCATGGCAAAAAATAGATGGTCGAGCACATATAAAACAGCCGCCCATTGTGAACTAGTGACTAAAGCGTAGCTAACAAAAATAACAATTAAACCAATGTATTCCACGGTTAATGCCCGACGTTCGCCTACTTTAGCGATCCAGCGACCAATTTTGCCGGCAAAAAACAAGTTAAATACGTAGTTGATAATAAAAAGTAGGCTAATTTCTCCAACACTATAACCAAACTTTTCGACCATCATAAATGAGGCAAACACCATAAAGATTTGTCGACGGGCACCGCTAAAAAAGGTTAAACAATAATATAACCAATAGCGTTTTCGCAAAAACATATGTTTGTGTTGGATGGAGGGCTGCTTAAACTGCGAGAAGAACCCCCACAAAAATATCACTATGACTAAACCTAACCCACCAGCAAGCATGTACATGGTTTGATAGCTGATGCCCACATAATCCATCAGCAACCAAATACTGCCATAGGCAAATAAAGAGGCGAAACTTTTCACCGCCAATTGTTGGCCCATAAAGTGGGCAGTTTTGTCTTTCCCTAACCATTGCAAGGTCAGTGATTGGTTCATAGTTTCAAAATAATGAAAACCAATGGACATAATCACCGTTGTGCAATATAAACCAATCTCAAATGGAAAGAATCCCGTCATTGCAACACCAACACACATGATTGCGAGGGAGAGCATGGCTAAGGTTTGTTCTTTGATAACCAATAATAGAAAGACCGCGGTAAATGCTAGAAAACCCGGTACCTCTCGCAGGCTTTGCAGCATACCAATTTCAGCACCACTAAATTGAGCTTTTTCCACCACAAAATTATTTAGTAGCGCATTCCAAACCGAAAATACCAAAGGCATCACAAAGGCCATGGCCAGCAACAACAGTTGAGGATTATTTCGAATTGAATTCAGCTTCATGTTTTTTGTCGAGCCATATGAAGAAATAATAAAGAGTGGCAAGTTTACAGGAGTTTGCAGATAAATGCTGGTGTAGAAAAATTAAAAAAAAGGGCTAACGTGACGTTAACCCTTTTCTCAATGCAGGTGAAATTAAGCTTTTTCTTCAGCTTCGTAGCGTTTTACGCTATCAACAATTTCAGCTTTAGCTTCTTCGCAGTTGCCCCAACCTTCGATTTTTACCCATTTATTAGGTTCTAAATCTTTATAGTGGGCAAAGAAATGCTCAACTTGTTGCTTAGTAAGCTCTGGAACCTGATCGATCTCTTTAACATCGCGATAGATAGTAGAAAGCTTATCAATAGGCACAGCTAAAACTTTAGCATCTTCGCCTGACTCGTCGGTCATTTTCAAAACGCCAACAGGTCTACATTTAATGACTGAACCAGCTAACAATGGGAATGGTGTCATTACCAAAACATCAACAGGGTCACCGTCAAGAGAAAGGGTTTGAGGCACATAACCGTAGTTAGTTGGGTAGTGCATACAAGTTGCCATAAAGCGGTCAACAAAAATAGCACCAGTATCTTTATCTACTTCATATTTTACTGGGTCAGCGTGGGCTGGGATTTCGATGATGACATTCACTTCATCTGGCAAGTTTTTACCGGCTGGAACAGCATTTAAGCTCATTGATTGATACCTTTAAGTTGTGATTTAACGTAAATTACCGTAATTATAAAGACTTCCAGCGCAAGATGAAATCACTACCTTGGTCTTATTAAGGTTGTTTTAAAGTATTATGAGGAATTAACCCTCCCATTATGGCGCGTTTGTGCCAAGACGACTTAAAAACTCCAATAAAAAAGGGCGTAAGTTATAAACCTACGCCCTGAGTAAAACAATGTATTGATGCAAATCTAAACGTTAGACTATTTTTTTGCGTAATAGGTAACGCAAGTCTCTACTTCTTCTTTAGATCCCATGATAACCGGAACGCGCTGATGAATTTCTTCTGGCATTACTTCTAAAATTCGTCTGTCGCCTGTTGTAGCAGCACCGCCAGCCTGTTCAATTAGAAATGACATTGGGTTGGCTTCATACAATAAACGCAATTTACCCGCTATTTTAGGGTTACGTTTATCAAACGGATAGGCAAACAGACCGCCGCGAGAAAGGATACGGTGAATGTCGCCGACCATAGCGCCGACCCAGCGCATATTAAAGTTTTTACCTCTAGGACCTTCGTCACCAGCAATAAGATCATTAATATAGTTTTGCATTGGTTCTTCCCAATGACGCTGGTTAGAGCTATTGATCGAAAATTCTTTGGTTTGCTCTGGTACTTCAACATTCGCTTCGGTTAATAAGAAACCACCGTGAGTTTTATCCAGAGTATAAATATGCGTACCTCGTCCAGTACTCATGGCCAACATTGTGGATGGGCCGTAAAGTACATATCCAGCGGCAACAATTTGCGTACCGGGCTGCAAAAATGCAGAAGGGTCATCCGGTTCCATCCATTGTGGTGCGTGGGTAATCGAGAAAATAGTACCAATCAAACTATTGATATCAGTATTTGATGAGCCATCAAGTGGATCGAAACTAACTAAATATTTACCTTCAGGGTGACAACCAACAACGTCATCTTCTTCTTCTGAAGAAATAGCTTTCACATAACCAGATTCTTTCAATATATCTTTTAGAATTTGATTCGAAATAACGTCAAGTTTCTTTTGCGTTTCGCCTTGAACGTTTTCACTTAACAAAGAACCTAGCACGCCTGCTAATGCACCTTGACTAACCCTAAAAGAAATTTCCTTGCAACCTGCTAATAATGTGCGGATTAACAGTATTAGCTCCATTGGAGCGCCGTCTTCTTGTAATTGCGAATTGAGTCGTTTCATTCTTGTGAAAGCCTATTTTTAGATTTTATAAAGGACATGGTTTTGACAGTAATCATTACTAATCATAGAACACATTAATAAAGTGTACCTTTATTAAACACAAAACTCAGCACAAAAAACAATAAGTTAAATGAATATCCATTTGTTGGTATAACAATCTCTGTTAACCTTACGAAAATTTTTTTGAAAAAATCGAAGTTATGCATATTCATATTCTCGGGATTTGCGGCACCTTTATGGGTGGAATAGCCGCCATTGCCAAGTCAATGGGACATCACGTAAGTGGTTCCGATGCCAATGTTTACCCGCCCATGAGCACCCAATTAGAATCTTTAGGTATTCCACTTACCCAAGGGTTTGATCCATCCCAACTTAGTCCAGAACCCGATGTAGTGATTATCGGTAATGCTATGTCGCGGGGAAATCCGTGCGTGGAAGAAGTCCTTAATCGCAACTTAACCTACACCAGTGGCCCCCAGTGGTTATCTGAAAATGTGTTAAAACAAAGGTGGGTAATAGCCGCATCAGGTACCCATGGCAAAACAACTACGGCCAGTATGATAGCTTGGATACTCGAATATGCAGGCTTACAACCAGGGTTTCTGATTGGTGGGGTTCCTGAAAACTTTGGCATTTCAGCGCGCTTGGGAGAGTCTCCGTTTTTTGTTATTGAAGCTGATGAATACGACAGCGCATTTTTTGATAAACGCTCCAAGTTTGTACACTACCATCCCCGCACCCTAGTGCTTAATAACTTAGAGTTTGACCACGCAGATATTTTCGAAGATTTGGCCGCGATTCAAAAACAATTCCATCATTTACTTCGTATTTTACCTGGCAATGGCTTGGCTCTTGCCCCTGCAGCTGATGAAAATATCGCACAGGTTTTAAAACAGGGATGTTGGAGCTCAGTGCAATACTTAGGCACCGATTGGCAGGTAGAAAATCAAACTGATGACGGTGGTGAGTTCGATGTTTTATTAAACAATATCAATATGGGTCGGGTAGACTGGTCGTTGATAGGTCAACACAATGTTCACAATGGTATTATGGCAATCGCAGCTGCCCGTCATGCCGGTGTAAAGCCTGAATTAGCTATTGAAGCTTTGGGGCAGTTTGTAAATGCAAAAAGGCGAATGGAAACCCGTGGGGTAGTAAATAACATCACCGTTTATGATGATTTTGCTCACCACCCTACTGCCATAACAACTACCCTTGAAGGGCTCAGACACAAAGTTAAAGACGCTCGTATTTTTGCGGTGCTAGAACCTCGTTCAGCAACCATGAAAATGGGAGTACATAAAAATACGCTAGCTAAATCTTGGAGCAGTGCCGATCAGGTACTACTGTTTCAACCAGACAATTTAGACTGGTCTTTAGCACAACTCACCGCAGGTTCAGAGGTTCCAGCACAGGTTTATGATAATGTGGACGACATTATTACTGCGTTGTTGCAAAGTGTTGCTCCAGGAGACCATATTTTGGTAATGAGTAACGGTGGATTTAGCGGCATTCATTCACGTTTATTAGAGCAACTGGCCAAACATGAATTTTGATAAAAAAATAACTCTCGCGTTTACAGGCGCTTCCGGCGCACCCTATGGGTTACGCTTACTTGAAACTCTAGTGGCTGCCAATTACCAAGTTTATTTGCTGATATCTTCCGCCGCCAAGGTAGTGTTAGCCACTGAAGAAGACTTAAAAGTCCCTGCAAATCCTAAAACCTGTAGCGAATTTTTTACTCAGCGTTTTGATGGGAAGCCTGAGCAAATAAAAGTATTTGGCAAAGATGAATGGTTCTCTCCCGTAGCCTCAGGCTCGGCGGCACCAAAACAAATGGTGGTTTGCCCATGTTCAACAGGCTCTTTGAGTGCCATCAGCACTGGTAAAAGTGACAACCTCATTGAGCGAGCAGCGGATGTAGTGATAAAAGAACGAGGACAGTTAATTTTGGTTCCTCGAGAGATGCCGTTATCGACTATTCACCTTGAAAACATGCTGAAGTTATCGCAAATGGGTGTGACCATAATGCCGGCGGCACCCGGTTTTTACCATCAACCTAAGCGTATCGAAGACTTAGTTGACTTTGTGGTGGCGAGAATTCTCGACCATTTAGATATTGATCAAAAATTGATGCCTCGCTGGGGCTATCATAAATAATTGAAGAGTAAAAAGACCATGTTCCCTAAACCTAGTGTTTTAAAATTTTCACAACTTGCCATTGCTGCACTTTGTTTGTTACAAACCTCTCAAGCATTGGCTTGGGGACAAACAGGGCATCGCATTACAGCAAATATAGCGGAACAGTATTTAAGCGCAGATGCAAAAGCGAAAATCGACGCTTTATACCCGACTCAATCATTGGCGGAGATCTCTACTCTGGCTGATGAAATGCGCTCTGACCCTTCAGAATTTTGGCAAAAAACCTCTTCCCCTTGGCATTACGTTACGGTGGAAGAAGGCAGTGACTACCATTCATCTGAGCACGCTCCTTCCCATGGAGATGCCTATACTGCGTTGGTGTCTTTTGCTGCCACCTTAAAAAACCCACAGGCAACTTTGCAAGACAGACAGTTAGCGCTACATTTTATCGTCCACATTATTGGCGACTTGCATCAACCTTTGCACGCCGGTGATGGAACGGATCGCGGTGGAAACGATGTTAAAGTAGAATTTTTTTGGCAAGACTCGAACCTGCACCGAGTCTGGGATAGCGGCATGATCGACAAACAACAGTTATCTTATACAGAATGGACAGAATGGCTAAGTCGCAAAATTACCCCTGAAATGGCAAAACAATGGCAGAGCACCGATCCGAAAGTATGGATTAAGGAAAGTATCCAGTTACGCGAAAAAGTGTATCCAAAAGAAAGCAAACTTAGCTGGCAATATCAACACCAACACCTACCAGAGGTTAAACAACGATTGCAGATGGCTGGCGTGCGAATTGCGGCTTATTTGAATTCAATTTTATAAATAACCAATCTCGGATTGTCTTACCCTAAGACAGGCAAAGTGGGGTTGTGTAGAGGCTATTAATTAGCAGGAAAGTACAAAAATGCGGAACATACAAGGCTGTCTTTCATTAACCCCACAGCCTTTTATGCTTTGCTTAACCTTAAATCAAATTGCTAGTTCTTAGTTCTTGAGCAAAAACTGAGAAAACCCAGAACAAAAGCTTATTCAATATCCAAAGGTTCTGGCGATAAGATGATACCAGTGCTATCGGCATATAAATGATCTTCAGGCAAAAATGTCACACCAGCGAAATTCACCGCAACATCAACCTCGCCTATTTGTTCAAATGCTGCATTAACTGGAATAGATGCTACCCCATGAATACCAATATCAAGCTCTTCAAGTTGATCGACTTCACGCACGCTGCCATAACAAACAATGCCTTCCCAATCATTTTCAATGGCAATTTGCGCACTGTTCACATCAATTAATGCGCGACGAGTAGAACCGCCCCCATCAATGAGTAACACTTTGCCTTTGCCAGGTTGCGACAAGACTTTATCAATCAGGCCTTTGTCTTCGTGGCATTTAACAGTTGTGATCTCTCCACCATAAGAAAGTCTACCACCATAATTCACAAAAATAGGGTCGACAACATCTACGCTATCGGCAAACAAATCACACAGTTCAGAGGTGTTGTATTCCATCAGAAAATCCAACTTCAGCATTAAAGCTCTAGGTTAATTGTTAGCAGCGAGTTTGTAAAACCTTAGATCAGTTTTCTTCACTGTCATAAATATGACTTATATTTGTCACAAAGGTTTCGTTTTTTTGTCAACTAGGGTTCATACACAATGGTTACTTTTATTCTCAATGAGTACACAATCTAAGAGTACCTAGAGATGAATGCATTTGGCAGAGCAGATACACACATATTCCGTTGGATTTTCGGTGTAACCGCAGGTCGCGATTGCCGGATCATTAAGTACATATCAAAAAGCGGTGATGGCCATGTTTATTTGCTGTTAGGCGTGCTTTTATGTGCGTTTGACCCTAAAGATGGAGCCATTTTCCTTTACACATCTTTGTTGGCATATGCCTTAGAATTACCCATATATGTGGTTTTGAAAAAATTGTTCAAACGCCAACGGCCGTGCGACTTAATCTATAATTTTCGTTCTCACATTACCCCTTCCGACAAATTTAGTTTACCTTCAGGGCATACTGCTGCCGCCTTTTTAATGGCATCCTTGTTGGCCCACTTCTACCCCAGCGTAGCGATATTAGTGTATATCTGGGCAAGCTTAATTGGACTTTCCAGAGTAATGCTCGGTGTCCATTATCCAAGTGACATTGTTGCTGGTGCTTTTTTAGGTATCATTATTTCAATGTTGAGTCTTTCTATCCTTGTGTAAGTAGTATTAATGAAAATATTGTATGGCGTGCAAGGCACCGGTAATGGCCACATTGCGCGGGCACGAATCATGGCGAAAGCATTTGCAAAACGCGATGATATTGAAGTTGATTTTATATTCAGTGGACGGGATCCCTCCCGCTACTTCGACATGGAAGTGTTTGGAAATTATCGCACGGTATCTGGGCTAACCTTCATCACCGAAAATGGCCAAGTAAACCGTTGGAAAACCCTCCGCCAAGCCAACGTCAGACAGTTTATAAAGGATGTTAAACAGTTAAATGTGGCGAAATATCATGTGTTGCTCAACGACTTCGAACCAGTAACGGCTTGGGCCGCAAAAATGAACGACTTATCATCCATATCCATAAGTCACCAAGCCGCATTTAAACACAAAGTCCCAAAACAAGGGGAAACTTGGGCAGATAGAATGTTAATGCGCATCTTCGCCCCCTGTGACGTTAATTTAGGGGTGCATTGGTACCATTTTGGTTTCCCAATCATGCCGCCATTTATTGAAGAGCCATACAGCAAGGCAACTACAGGGGATCATGTGCTGGTGTACTTGCCATTTGAAAATGAGACAGCCATCAAATCATTGTTAAAAAATTTCCCCAACGAAAAGTTTATTTGTTACCACCCCGAGATAGATGAACCTTTCAGCAATGAAAACAGCCAGTGGCGTCCATTGTCTAAGCAAACCTTCCAACAAGCATTGTTTGACTGTGCCGGCGTCATTGCCAATGGCGGCTTCGAACTTTCCAGCGAATGTTTACAACTGGGCAAAAAAATCTTAGTGAAGCCCTTAAAAAACCAGTATGAACAAAGCTCAAACCGCATCACACTAGAACGCATGAACCGTTGTGAAAGCATGGATACGTTAGACCCGCAGGTAGTATCTAAATGGTTAAGTAAAGACTCCCCCGAGCCAATTCGCTACCCCGACTCCCCCGATATCCTTATTGACTGGTTAATGGAAGGCGATTACATGGATACAAAAGTACTATGTAAACAGCTATGGGAAACCACACACTTCCCAGAGTCAGTGCGTTTAGCCTTGACACACAATGGCTAGCTAGAAAATAGTCAAATCATACAAATCGACACGACAAGGTGGGCCGGCCATTAAAGGTGGGCGTAAAGGTGGGTGTCCTAAACTGGGTATAAAGGTGGGTGTCCTAAACTACCCTTTTTAGATGGCTGTCTCGAAATTACCTTTTGATGCCTGTCCTAAACTGTCCTTCTAAACTGCACTTTTTAGATGGCTGTCTCGAAATCACCTTTGATGCCTGTCCTAAACTACCCTTTTTAGGTGGCTGTCTCAAAATCACTTTTTGATGCCTGTCCTAAACTGTACCCTTTTTAGGTGGGTTTCTCGAAGTTACCTTTTAATGCCTGTCCTAAACTGTACCCTTTTTAGATGGCTGTCTCGAAATCACCTCTCGAAATTACCTTTGATGCCTGTCCTAAACTCCCCTTTTTAGATGGCTGTCTCAAAATCACCATTTTATGCCTGTCCTAAACTACCCTTTTTATATGGCTGTTTCGAAATCACCATTTGGTGAGTGTCCTAAACTGTACTGTCCTAAACTGTACTTTTTAGGTGGCTGTCTTTGAATCACATTAGAATCAACCTAATTAGCAGTTTATTGTATGTCTTATCTCAAATCAGGTAGTGGCAATGCTTGTTTTTTTTGCTTTTGATGGGATGATATAGGCTTTCGTAATTGTTAGGTGATATCAGTGTTCAAAAATCTGTGTTTTGCGATTCGCACGCTTTCCTTATTGGCGGTCATTTTTATCATTACAGGTTGTGGAGTTAAGGGGGATTTAATTCATCCTTCCGAGCAAAACTCGCCGGCCACAGATCAAAATATAGATGACTCAGAGGAGCAGTCGTAGTTGGATTACTTTCAGTATCAAGATTCTACCCTACACGCCGAAGATGTCCCCGTTCAACAGATTGCTGAACAGTTTGGGACACCTTGTTATGTTTATTCCAGAGCAACCATTGAGCGTCATTGGCATGCATTTGACCAGGCAGCGGGTAAACATGCTCACCTAATTTGTTACGCCGTAAAAGCGAATTCTAATTTAGGTGTGTTGTCGGTAATGGCCAAACTAGGTTCTGGATTTGATATCGTTTCAGGCGGTGAATTATCGCGAGTAATTGAAGCCGGTGGCGACCCAACTAAAGTGGTGTTTTCTGGGGTTGGTAAAACTGAACAAGAAATTGAATTTGCACTGTCTAAAAATATTTTATGTTTCAACGTAGAATCTGAACCCGAATTAGAGCGAATCAACAAGGTAGCCTCTAAACTAAATGTGGTTGCACCAATTTCAATTCGTGTAAATCCTGATGTTGATGCCAAAACTCACCCCTATATTTCAACCGGGCTCAAAGCCAATAAATTTGGTATTCCAAGAGAAAATGCGGTTGCTACCTATAAACTAGCCGCAAGTTACGAGCATCTCGAAGTTAAAGGTATGGATTGTCATATTGGTTCTCAACTTACTGATATAGATCCTTTTGTAGACGCCCTTGATAGAATGTTGTTACTAATTGACGAGTTGGCTGAATTAGGTATTACCATCAGCCACCTTGATGTAGGTGGTGGACTAGGTGTGGAATATAAAGACGAAACCCCGCCCCACCCCGATGCTTATGTAGAAGCACTGATGACCCGCATGGAGCAGCGTCCCGAGCTAAAACTAATCTTTGAACCCGGCCGAGCTATAATGGCAAACGCTGGTATCTTGATTACCAAAGTAGAGTTCATCAAAAAAGGTGAAGAGAAAAATTTTGCCATAGTCGACGCGGCAATGAATGATTTAATCCGTCCAGCCCTATACTCTGCTTGGCAAAATATCATTCCCGCTGAACTGTCTACAGGAAAGCCTAAAGCCACCTATGACATCGTCGGTCCCATATGTGAAACCGGTGACTTTATTGGTAAAGACCGCGAACTAGAAATTGTTCCAAATGACCTATTGGTTGTGCGCAGTGCAGGTGCCTATGGATTTGTCATGGCGTCAAATTACAATAGCCGTTGTCGTCCTGCGGAAATAATTGTAGATAAAAGCAGTTTGCACTTAGTTCGTGAGCGGGAAGTGTTATCTGATCTATGGAAAGGCGAAAAAGTTATTTAATTGCTAGTTCATATAAGTAAATTACGGTAATTTTCATTGTTTTTTAATGGGTGTCGCAAATTGACTGCAAAATAGCTATTTTGGTCACCGCATATGTAGGTTAATATAACCGTAACAAAACTTTTAGTAGTAACAATGCAAATTCAATTTTCTAAAATGCATGGGCTAGGCAATGACTTTGTCGTGATTGACAACGTCACCCAAAATGTATTTTTTTCGAAAGATAAAATTCAGCAATTGGCTGATAGAAACTTTGGAATCGGCTTCGACCAACTGTTGTTGGTTGAACCCCCTTATGATCCTGAACAAGACTTCCACTATCGCATTTTTAATGCTGATGGTTCAGAAGTAGCTCAGTGTGGGAACGGCGCAAGATGTTTTGCAAAGTTTGTCAAAATCAAAGGGTTAACTAACCGCAACAAAGTGGTAGTCAGTACAAAATCTGGCAAGATAGTGCTGTATCTTGAAAAAGACGGCCAGGTGACTGTTAATATGGGGCGGCCCATTTTTGAGCCCGCAAAAATCCCATTAAAAGCTAATAAAGAAGAAAAAATTTATTTGATTCGAGCACAAGAAAAAACCTTTATGGTTGGCTCTGTGTCTATGGGGAACCCTCATTGCGTGCTTGAAGTTGATGATGTGCAAACGGCAGACGTGGAAAATATCGGTCCACTACTTGAATCACACGATAGGTTTCCTGAAAATGTAAACGTCGGATTCATGCAAATCATTAATGAAAACCATATAAAACTGCGTGTGCACGAACGTGGAGCAGGAGAAACATTAGCCTGTGGTACTGGCGCTTGTGCAGCAGTGGCAATTGGTCAAATTCAAGGTAAACTAAGCAAAGATGTACGAGTTGATCTACCTGGTGGTACATTGAAAATACGTTGGCAAGGTAAAGACAACGTATTGAAAATGACTGGCCCTGCAGAACATATTTTTGATGGAACCCTGATAGTATGAGTGATACAGCACAACAACAAGTAGATAGGGCAATGCTGACTAATTATGAAAAAGCATCAGAGGCCATTAACGAAAAAGATGTTAAACACTACTTGTTAGAAAATCCTGACTTTTTTGTAGAGAATCCGCAACTGGCTGAAAAACTGGTTATTTCTCATCAACAAAAAGGCAGTATTTCTCTAGTTGAGCTGCAATCAGAGCAATTACGTAAGAAAAACAGAGAGTTATCACACAAGCTCAATCAACTCATTTCGATAGCAAAACAAAACGAAGAAATTTACCGAATTTACGCAGATCTAAATCTCCAGTTGTTAAGTTGTCGCTTTTTCAGCGAAGTGCAAGATGTACTTGAAGATGTGATGTGTCAAAAACTGCGTTTATCTGCAGTAACCTTAAAGTCTTTTAGTGGTGCCCATGCGCTGCCCGAAATTCAACGTAAATTGTTTATTGAAAAACGCTTTAAACAAGATTGCTTTTTCTTTGGACGTCTAAGTCAACATGAAAAACAACTTCTATTTAAAGAAGGCAATGTTGAATCTGTCGCCCTAATGTTATTAGGAGAAAAAGGTGAATTAGGAATATTGGCTATTGGAAGCAAAGATGCCAGTCATTTCAATCCAGAGATGGACACCCTGCTCATAACCCAGTTGCAACAGTTCTTAAATGTACTCTTGCCAAATCTGGCTGGATATTAACCATGGATAATCCAGCCTTAGACCACTGGCTGGAAAAATTTTTTTCGTTTTTAAAATACGAAAGAAACCTTTCTGCAAAAACCCTAGATAACTACCAACGCCAACTCCGCGTGATTACTGAGCAGTTAGATGTTGCAAACTGGTCTGAATTAACAACCCATCATATTAAGTCGATTTTGAGCCAAGCTAGACGCAAAAACCTAGCCCCCCGCTCTATCGCATTGCGGTTATCGGCTATGCGTACTTTTTGTCAGTTTCTGGTAGCCGAAGACGTACTCAAAACTAACCCAGCTAAAGCCGTGCAAACTCCTAAACTGGGTCGGCCGCTACCTAAACATCTAAATGTTGATCAGGTAGGTCAGTTACTGGAAATAGACCCCGAATCTGTGCTGGCGATACGCGACCGCACTATGATGGAGTTGACCTATGGCTGTGGTCTACGTTTGGCTGAGTTATCTGGCTTAAACATGCAAGATATAGTCACTAAAGGACAAATTAGAGTGCTCGGTAAAGGCCGCAAAGAACGCGTCATTCCAGTTGGTAAGACAGCCACCACTTGGTTGAATAAATGGTTGAAGGTTCGTAGTCAAATGACCCCACCAGCAGAAGAACAAGCTCTGTTTGTAAGTATGCATAAACGCCGTATAAGTCATCGCCAAATCGCCAAGCGAATGGACTTATGGGCCCACAAACAACATGTCGACCAAAAAGTAAATCCGCATAAATTGCGCCACTCTTACGCCACCCATATGCTAGAATCCAGTGGTGATTTGCGCGCCGTACAAGAACTTCTAGGGCATGCGAATTTGTCGACCACACAAGTGTATACACATTTGGATTTCCAGCACTTAGCTAAGGTTTACGACAATACGCATCCTAGGTCTCGCAAAAACAAATAATCACCATATGTTAAATATTAACCAATCAAAACTACAAAAAGGTTGAATAATAGGTATTACTGAATGAAATTTTATCGGAATTTTTCCCCAATAAAAGCCATTAGTTTCGACTTAGATGATACGTTGTACGACAACTATCCTTTTATTATGGAAGCGGAAAAACAACTGCTTAATTATTTGTCTTCAAGCTATCCAAAAACATCAGAATTTTCCTATCAAGATTGGCAGCAATTCAAACAACAACATTTGCAAAATCAGCCTCAACTGGCTTCAGATATGGGAGCGCTACGTAAACATACGTTACAAACTGGTTTACAAAAAGCCGGTTACCAAGAGCAACACCTTAGCTCAGCGGTGGATGACTGTTTTGAGTTTTTTTATCATCATCGTAGTAACTTTGAAGTACACCAAGAAATACGTACTTTGTTGGCCCAATTAGCCAACAAACTGCCATTAGTTGCTATCACCAACGGCAATGTCAATTTACAACAAATCGGAATTGGCGAATATTTCAGCCATTGTTTTAAAGCCAATTTAGAACGTCCAATGAAACCCCATGATGCTATGTTTACGCTGGCTAGCAGCACTTTAAATGTGGCCCCTAAAGAAGTGTTACACGTGGGTGATAATTTAGAAAAAGATGTAATGGGGGCTATTAACGCGGGTATGCAAAGCGCTTGGTATGCCTACGATCGGAAAATGCACCTTCCCCAAGAAAAAACCACAGTGCTTCCCCACGTGCAATTAGATGATTTAGCGGAGCTAAATTTACTGATCGAAGATTAACCTAATAGACAGTTAATCTTCGTAGATATTTTGATTCATAGTTTCACAAGGGTTAGGACAACAAGGCACGCCAACAATTTTCGCTGGTACACCAGCCACAGTTACATGCTCAGGTACGTTTTTAAGAACCACACTACCAGCTCCCACTTTAGCGCCAGCACCAATCTCAATATTGCCTAAGATTTTAGCCCCAGCTCCCACCATAACCCCTTGACGGACTTTTGGGTGACGATCCCCTGACTCGTTTCCTGTTCCCCCTAAGGTCACAGATTGCAAGATTGAAACATGATCTTCCACTACCGCGGTTTCACCGATGACGATTCCGGTTGCATGGTCAAACATCACGCCCTTACCAATCACCGCTGCAGGGTGAATATCCACTCCAAATACTTCGGAGTTTCGACTTTGCACAAACAGTGCAAGTTGCTTGCGGTTTTGAGCCCATAAATAATGGGACAGACGATAGCCCTGAATTGCTTGGAAGCCTTTGAAATACAATAAGACTGTCAGAATTTTATCTACGGCAGGGTCACGAGTTAACACAGCTTCAATATCTTCGATGGCTGACTCGACGATCTCAGGTTTTAACAAATAAGCTTGATCAAGTACTTCGCGAATGGCTAAGGCCGGCATCACTTCATCTTGAATTTTGTTGGACAGAATAAAACTCAAAGAGGTCTCGAAGTTGTGATGAGCAAGAATACAAGCATGCACATAACTGGCTAACAGCGGTTCGCTTTCCACTAACTCTTCAGCTTCAGATTTCAACCTCTTCCAGAAATTGTCGATTGGCATCTCGTTCTCCTCAATTGCTTTGCCCCATAGCGATAGGCAAGTCACTTTACTCTTGAATAAATATTAAGAACGGATGTGCGGGCAAAAACGTTCATTTACAAGATCAGTTTCCATAAAGCGGGTTAAAAATAACAAAACCAGCCCTTTGGATGTATAAAAACACAGTATAGCTGATATACTTCGATTATTAATCAATAAATCAAAAATAAGCTTGTTATGGATGTATCTCGACTGTTAGACCAACTTAATGACAAACAACGGGAAGTAGTAGCTGCCCCTCCTTCTGACATGTTGGTCCTTGCTGGTGCCGGAAGTGGCAAAACTCGAGTACTAGTGCATCGTATCGCATGGCTAATGGAAGTTGAACAACTCGCGCCTTTTAGCATTCTGGCTGTGACCTTTACTAATAAAGCCGCCAGAGAAATGCGTGGTCGGGTAGAACGGCTAATGGGGTCTGGATTGCACACCATGTGGATTGGAACATTCCACGGCCTCGCCCATCGTTTACTCCGAACTCATTTCAAAGAAGCTCGTTTACCTGAAAACTTTCAAATATTGGACTCGGATGATCAATATCGCTTGGTTCGTCGAGTGATTAAGTCTCTGAATTTAGATGAAAAGAATTGGCAACCTAAATCGATTCAATGGTACATCAACGGCAATAAAGACGAAGGATTACGACCAGAGCATATCGACACTCAAGGTGATCCCACCAAACAAACCATGAAAGATATTTACCAAGCTTATCAACAAACCTGTGATCGCTCAGGCTTGGTGGATTTTGCCGAACTGTTATTACGTGCCCACGAATTGTGGCTAAATAACCCCGATGTGTTGAGACACTATCAAAAACGTTTCCGCACGATTTTGGTGGACGAATTTCAAGATACCAACAACATTCAGTACGCGTGGTTGCGGATCTTAAGTTGTGCAGATAACAACATGATGATTGTAGGCGATGATGATCAATCCATATACGGTTGGCGTGGCGCGAATGTGGAAAATATTCAGCACTTTTTACGTGATTTCCCCTCAGCGAAAACTATCAGACTGGAGCAAAACTACCGTTCAACAGGCAATATTCTTAAAGCCGCCAATGCCGTTATCGACAACAACCAAGGGCGTCTTGGTAAAGATCTGTGGACTGAAGATGCCGAAGGTGAAGCAATTTCGATGTATGCCGGCTTCAATGAATTAGACGAAGCTCGCTTTATCGTGGCCCGCATTAAAGAGTGGAGCGACAAAGGTGATGCGTTAGCGGATTGTGCCATTTTGTATCGCAACAATGCGCAATCACGGGTATTGGAAGAAGCGTTGTTGCAAGAATCTGTGGCCTATAGAATTTACGGCGGACTACGCTTCTTCGAAAGACAAGAAATCAAAGATGCATTAGCGTATTTACGGTTGATCAACCAACCCATAGATGATGCCGCCTATGAGCGGGTTGTGAACACCCCTACTCGCGGCATTGGTGATAAAACCCTGAGCTTAGTTCGAGAAACCGCTAGAAACGAAGAGTTGTCTATGTGGCAAGCAACCAACGACATGCTTCGTGAAAAACGCTTTTCGGGCAGAGCGGCAACAGCGTTGCAACGCTTCGTTGAACTAATATTGAAGTTGCAAGTTGAAGTGCAAGAGTTCGAGTTAGACCAACAAGCTGATCACGTAATCAAAAACTCAGGTTTATTTGCCATGTATCAAGCCGAAAAAGGCGAAAAGGCCCAGGCTCGTATAGAAAACCTTGAGGAACTTGTAACCGCTTGCAAACAATTCGAAGCTCCAGAAGAAGCGGAAAATATGACACCCCTATCGGCATTTCTCGCCCATGCTTCATTAGAAGCGGGTGAATCTCAAGCCGACGCTCACCAAGACGCAGTGCAAATGATGACCATCCATTCGGCTAAAGGCCTGGAGTTCCCATTGGTATTTTTAGCCGGTGTTGAAGAAGGCATGTTCCCTAGCCAAATGAGTCATGAAGAACCTGGCCGCTTGGAAGAAGAACGCAGACTTTGTTACGTGGGCATGACTAGAGCAATGCAAAAGTTATACATGACCTATGCTGAATCTCGACGATTATATGGGCAAGACAAATACCATACCCCCTCTCGTTTTATCAAAGAAATTCCCAGTGAATGCATTGAAGAAGTGCGCCTGCGAACCACGGTGAGTCGACCAGTTCAAAACCGTTTTCAACCGGCAACATCCCACATGGCGTTCGAATCCACTGGATTTCAATTGGGACAGCGGGTTAAGCACAGTAAATTTCAAGAAGGCACAGTGCTAAATTACGAGGGAAGCGGTGAACATGCACGAGTTGAAGTGAATTTTGACAATATAGGGACAAAGTGGCTAATGTTGGCGTATGCTAAATTAGAAAAAATATAAACCTAGCTGAATTGCCAATGAGATTTAAAGTTCTATTAATAGAAGATGATGAGTCGAGTGTGCGCGTGCTTAAGCGTGTCATTGGCAAAGCCAACTTGGATGTGGTGTTAGCCAACACGTTAGCTCAGGCAAAGATTATTTTTGAAACCACATCTCCAGAGCTGTACCTATGTGCAGTTGTCGGATATTCACTTCCCGACGCTCCCCATGGGCAAGCAATTAACTTCACAATTAATGCGTTTATTCCAACCATCGTTATCACCAGCGAGGTAGAAGAAGACATACGTGAGAATATTTTGGCAAAGTCTATTGTTGATTATATTCCAAAACAAAACGCACAAATGTTCGAATACCTCAACCGACTACTAGTCAGATTGGAAAAAAATAAACAAATTGGCGTGTTAGTGGTGGATAAATCCAGACACAACCGAGGAATACTATCATCCTTGTTAGGACGCCATAACTTCATCACTTTTGATACCTCCAGCGCAGCACAAGCCCTCGACTTATTACAAAGACACCCACTTATCAAACTGATGTTAGTTGAAGAAGAGTTAGCCGACACAAAAGGGCTGGAACTAGTTTCTGAAGCCAGAAAACTCTACGACAAAGACCAGTTAAGCATTATTGGATTATCGACCAACACTCACTCCTCACTATTAGCCCAATTCATCAAAAGTGGTGCTAACGATTTTCTACGCAAACCCTATTGCCACGAGGAGTTCTTTTGCAGAATAGTGCAAAACGTTGAGCACATAGAGCAAATCGAAGCCATTCGACGCGCTGCCAACTCTGATTATTTGACAGGACTGCCCAATCGACGGCATTTCTTCAATAAGGTTAACCATACCATCCATCGTGGACAGGCACCTATGTCACTGGCGTTGATCGACTTAGACAACTTTAAGTTAATTAATGATTCGTTTGGTCATGACTATGGAGATGTGGTGTTAAAAGAGGTGTCGAAAATGATTATTCGGCATTTTTCGTCTTTCCATTATTCGCGCTTCGGGGGAGAAGAGTTTTGTATTTTTATGGCCCAAACTGGACAATCTGAAGCAATAGAACTGCTCAATTCGTTCCGCCATGAGATAAGTCAAAAAGTCATAAAAAGCAAAGGGATAAGTCATTCGTGCACGTTGAGTATTGGCGTCACAAGCCGTGCCAGTAAAAAGATCGAATCGATGTTAAGCATTGCAGATGAACATCTTTATAATGCTAAAGCACAGGGACGCAATAGAGTGATTGGCGACCCTGCGTAAAAAATACTGTAGCAGTTAAACTCCCAATGACTTCAACGACTTTCGATATGCACGATAAGAATCAAAGCTAAAAATCATCAACGCTAACCACACAAAGCCAAACGTCACTAAACGAGCTTCATGTAATGGCTCGCCGAATAAATAGACAGCCAAGATGAACATAATACTTGGTCCGATATACTGGAAAAAGCCTAACGTTGAATAACGTATCCGGCGAGCGGCACCTGTAAAACATAACAATGGGGCTGTGGTAATAATTCCTGCACCAATTAACAAGACATTTAAATCCATTTCATTGCTGAACATATTGCTCATTTGTGACGCAAAGAATACCCAGTAGACAATGGCAAATGGCAGCATCATCATGGTTTCAATTAATAAGCCGGGCAGAGAATCCACAGCAACTTGTTTACGCAAAAGCCCATAAACACCGAAGCTGGATGCCAAAAGTAAGGCAATCCAAGGCAACTCGCCATAGGAAAACAGCAGAATTAACACTCCAATGAGTGCAATGGCCACAGCAACTTTTTGCATTCGTCGTAGTCGCTCACCAAGAAATATACGGCCTAGGAAAACATTGAGCAAAGGATTGATATAGTAGCCTAAACTCGCATCCAGTAAGTGGTCATTGTTAACGGCCCAAATAAATAACAACCAATTACCTGCCAACAATAATCCGGATATTAGTAAAATTTTGATGACTCTTGGGTTCTTTAACGCAGATTGCACCTTGCCTAATTGTTTAAAGCCCAAGACCAAAATCATTAAAAGTAAGGCTGACCATATTACTCTGTGCACCAGTATTTCCGGGGCAGGCATGATCATTAGCAGTTTGAAATATAACGGAGCAAAACCCCACATCGCATAAGCGGCAACGGCCAGAACGACGCCAACTTTTAAAGATTTATCAGACATGAAATGACAACAACCAGAAAAATGAACTAGAGAAAGATTATTTAATATTGTCTAGCTAAGAGAGAATTTTGTAATCCTCTCTATACCTATTGCATATTAACTTTTGTGGTATGCTTAAACGCAATGATGAGTGCAAGTATCCAAAGGCACTAAGCCGGTGGTTGCTGCTCCATTCCGTATTTTTCTTTCATTAAGTAGGCAAAAGCAGTGGTAAATGCCACTTCTTGAAACATTTTCAAGCCAGTTTCTGAAAAAAGCACCGGAATAGGATTGCGCTTTATAATTTCTTTAATAAATGTTGGCGTTAAAACCTCAACCTTTAATTCTTCAATTAATTGAATTGCCGCTTCCATTTTAAAGCCCGTAGCGCTGCCAGCGAACTTGCCTTTAGTGGGGCGCTCGCGAATGACTACTGCATCAATTTTGTAGTCTTCCATCAATTTTTTGAAGGCAAACTGGAATTCACGCACGTCTGCGGTTGAATCTTGTTTAGAATAGGTTAATTTGCGCGCACGGCAATCTGGAATATGAAACACTTCATTTTCCAAAGACAACAAACATAGATTAGCTTCACTACCTTTAAGTTCTACACCGCAAATTCTCATAACTTCTCCTAAACAATACACTTTTCATAATTATACCTCATGTTTCACCAAGTTATTGCAACTAAATCTCAGACAATTCGAATCCCTTTGCTGACTTTCTCACCAATTTGTTCTATTTTGATTCCATATATTGGACAGGCACCATTAAATACTAGGATTAGATCTTGGACAGGCACTCAATTTTCATTCGATTTTGATCTTGAGTAGTTTACTTTTGGACAGGCATGTTTGAAGTTTACTTTTGGACAGGCATGTTTGTTGTCTTTCTCTTTTTAAAATTTTAAGACAGGCATAGTTTTCAGGTTTTAATAAATCAGTTAATGGCAGGTGCCTGCCTAACAATCACTACCAGCAGACTTATATTGTTAAATTACAAGGATTTATTATGCTTCGATTAACTACATTAATAACACTTTCATTGACTATGATGTCTTCGCTAACTTTCGCAGAAAACATTGAAGAAGCTTCCATACGTTTATGTGATCACATTAAAGTTTGTGTGACTGAGCAGATAAGTACAACAGATGAGATCCCTCCTGAAATGCGAGCGATGATAGATGGCATGGTCGATAATATGTGTAAAAGCATAATGGACACGAACGCCGTAACAGGTAATGCAGAGTTTGAAGAATCAGCTATCGCATGTGTAGATTCAATAACGAACCTAAGCTGCAAAGACGTCGAGAGTGCGGGGCAGACTCCGGCCTGTTTAGCATTTGAAAAAGAATTTTCTGAACGCTACCCTAACCTTAAAAACTAAATATAATGACCAAAAAAACGTCTTCAAACGAGGCGAAAATACCCAAAGGTCGGGCTTCTCGTTTTGCAAAAATGGGAAGTTTAGCTTCTCGTATCGCAGGTAACATGATTTCAGAGGGTGTTTCTGAACTTGCTAAAGGCAACCGACCAAAAGTAAAAGATTTACTTCTTACCCCCAAAAATATGAAACGGGTAGCCGACCAACTCGCGCAAATGCGCGGAGCAGCCATGAAAGTGGGACAGCTAATTTCAATGGATGCTGGTGATGTATTACCTAAAGAGTTAACCGATTTGTTGGCTCGATTACGCTCAGATGCCAAATCTATGCCTCAAGCTGAGTTAATGGCTGTCTTAGAGTGTCATTGGGGAAGTGACTGGCAATCAAAATTTATACAGTTTCAGTTAAAACCCATAGCATCAGCTTCTATTGGTCAGGTACACAAAGCAATAGACAGCGATTTGCGTCGTTTAGCCGTCAAGGTTCAGTATCCGGGAATCAAAGAAAGCATCAACAGCGATGTAGACAATGTCGCGAGTTTAATAAAAATATCAGGCCTTTTACCAAAAGGTGTAGATACCCGACCACTTTTATCTGAAGCCAAGGCGCAGCTGCATGAAGAAGCAAATTACACGTTAGAAGGACAACGTTTAGAGCGGTATGCCACATTGATTGAGGGCGACAGTAGATTTCTGATCCCTCGTTGGATACCTGAATTAAGCAGCGACTCGGTCCTAACCATGACCTTTTTAGATGGCGAACCAATCGAAAGTCTATGTGAAGCAAATCAAACTCTACGAAATAAAATTGCTACCGATCTCTTTTCATTGTTCTTTAAAGAATTGTTTGAATTTCAACTAATTCAAACCGACCCCAATTTTGCAAACTTTTTGTATGACAGCCAAGAAGAAAAAATTGTTTTGTTGGATTTTGGAGCAACTAGGGAATACAAGAAGTCAATGGCCCAAGCTTATCTAAATTTAATGCAGGCCGGTTTCCACAAAGATAAAAAGGGCATTGAAAATAACGCATTAGAACTGGGCTTGATGTCAGCTAATTTGTCAGAAAAAACGCGAATTGATATAACTGAAATGTGTTACTTATCATGCGAACCACTTTATTTAGAGGGTGCTTACGACTTTTCGAAAAGTGACCTATTAGAAAGGTTACGAGTAATTGGCACACAAATGAGTTTAGACAAAAGCTATGTGCATACACCTCCTGTAGATACTATCTTTCTACATCGAAAGCTTGGGGGCTTGTTTTTGTTAGCGATGAAACTCAAAGCAAAGGTAGATTTGCACTCAATGTTTAAACCTTATTTAGATTATAAAATCTAACTCAGCTCTATTATTAAACTGGAATACTTTATGTTTTCAACAGATTCTTTGTTAGCACAAACACTCTCTTTTATGCCACTTTTAGTCACTCTCTTAACTGTAGCAATAGTACTTTGGATAGCTAACTACTTATTAATAGTTAAACAGGCTGATGCAGGTAGTGAAAAGCTTTTTTCCCGGCAGCTAATAATGCTCGCGTTAACCCTAATAGCATTATTGGCAACCGTATTTGCTTTGCCCGTTAGTGAAAGTTCTCGAAATCAAATCATTGGTTTAATTGGATTAGTCATCTCGGGAATATTTGCCTTTTCTTCAAGCACAATTTTTGCCAATTTATTAGCTGGAATAATGCTAAGAATGACCAAGCCGTTTAAAACAGGTGACTTTGTTCAAGTAGGTGATTTCTTTGGAAGAGTTGTTGAGCGCGGACTTTTAGATACGGAAGTTCAGACAGAAGTTAGAGATTTAGTCGCTTTACCTAATACATTCATGATCACTAACCCCATCACAGTTACCCGCACATCTGGAACTATCATTTCAACTAGCTTATCCCTTGGGTACGATATTCATAATTCAAAAATTGAACCATTGTTAATTCAGGCTGCAACAAATTGCGAACTATCCGATCCTTTTGTGCATATTGTTGAATTGGGCGACTTTTCAGTCACCTATAAAATTAGTGGAAAGTTAGAAGAAGTTAAAAGTCTTATCAGTTCAAGAACTCGCTTGAATCGTGAGGTTTTGAACGTCCTTCATGAGAATGCCATTGAAATCATGTCGCCCAGCTTTATGAACCAACGTAAAATACCTGACGAGATCAAAATCATTCCGCCAAAACAACAAGTTAGCAACGAAGCCAATAATTCAACAGTAGATCAAGTAATCTTCGATAAAGCAGAAGAGGCAGAGCAAAAAGAACAGCTTTTGGAGCATTTAAAAGCTCAATTGATTGAGCTAAACGAACAACTAAAACTAGCTGAAGACAGCCAAAAAGACTCCCTCAAATCTCAAATCCAAGATCTAACCCAGAAAATTAAATCCTTTAACCATACCGAAGATGAAAACAATAGCTGATATTCAACCCGCAGTTTCTTTACCTAAATTTCATATAATTTCATTTAAACTTTATATTGGACAGGCATGTTAATTTCATATTGGACAGGCACATATTACCCCACGAAATTCAGCTAAATTTAAATTGAGACAGTCATTAAAACTAGACCTAAACTAGACTGGTGTTTATTGCACATAGGGCTATGCTTCAAACCAATATAAAGAGTTTAGAGATTTATATGCCACAGCCCAGGAAGCATCAAATTAGCTTAGCAGATACTCCATATTACCATTGCGTATCCCGCTGCGTTCGCCGCGCATTTCTGTGCGGTGAAGATAAGTATTCAGGTAAAAGTTACGAACATCGTCGGCAATGGGTAGAGGATAGGTTACTTCTGCTAGCCTCTGTTTTTTGCATTGATGTCTGTGCTTATGCAGTGATGAGTAACCACGTCCACGTGGTTTTACACGTAAATAAAATTCAAGCGTTAAACTTGTCGGATTATGACGTTATAGAGCGTTGGCAGAAAATTCATAAACCAACTGAACTAGTCCAACAACTTTTTACAAACCAGAATTGGCACACGCTACCTGAAAATCAGCAGGAACCCGTTACTAACGCTATATCCACCTATCGAAAACGGTTATACGATATTAGTTGGTTTATGCGTGAGTTAAATGAACCTATTGCAAGACAAGCGAATCAAGAGGATGACTGCACTGGACATTTTTGGGAAGGACGGTTTAAATCCCAAGCACTATTAGACGAGAAAGCTTTAGCAGCTTGCCTAGTTTACGTCGATTTGAATCCAATTCGTACGCAAATAGCCTCCTCACCTGAATCGTCAATGCATACAAGTATTAAAAAACGATTGAATGCATTCCAAAAGGGCTATCAACCACCATCATTAATGCCTTTTAAACAAGGCCCTTCACTAAAACAGCATAATCAATTACCGTTTACTTTAGTGGATTATATGCAACTTATTCATTTTAGCGCTCAAAGGTTTAGGCGTTGTGCAAAAAACAAAATAGTGCCACCAACAATTGTCAAAACATTTGGAAAGAGTGAAAGCGCATGGTTAGAACTTATTTATAATTTTGAAGATGTTTTTGGTGTTGCCGCTGGTGAGTCTGAATCTATGGAACGTTTTAGGCAAAATACAGGACGAGCCTGGCTAAAAAGCACAAGAACAATCCGCCCACTATCTTTGGTTGCTAACCCCGTTTAAATCCACGTAGACACACTTAGCTCATTTCTGGCCAACTTAATTTGCTAAAAAGCACCCAATTCAACAACATTGAAGCCCAATTATCGTCTATAACGAGAAATACACTTTCCACTAAGTTACATCACTGCGTTTTAAATCGAATTAATACTTTAACTACCTTGACTGTCTTGTTCTTGGCCTCACTCTTAACCTTTTTGACTCTTTTTCTGACGTAATTATCAATGACTGTCTTAAAAAGGCCAATGCAGGTCCGATTACACACAGAATTTTATGCCTGTCCTAATGTGTGTGCGCAGATTATTATGCCTGTCTTGTTGTGTAACTTTAACCAACCATATAAGTGGCTGTCCCAAAGGCGATGTGAGTGCCTGTCTCATTGTGTAGCTCCATTCGGCACACTGCGACTTTCCTGCCTTTGCGGATCACCTCTGCGGTCGCGATAAACTCATTTCCCTTGCCTGGCCGTAAATAATCGACGCGCATGTCGATGGTGCCCACGTTTGAGAAGTTACGTTGAAATTCTTCAACACTAATCTCTTCGATACCTTTAATCGAGTGTAAAATAGCTGTTACTCCACCCACGGTATCCAAAATTGAGGCTGTCACCCCGCCATGTAAAATTTTGTGGAATGGGTTGCCCATCAATTTATCACTCCAAGGCATCCTAATTTCGACTTTATCAGCACTTAATTTGTCGATTTTTATTCCCAGAAGCTGATTAAAAGGCATTTGCTCACTAAACATATTCACCACAATCTCAGCCAACGCTTCTGAATTTAAAAGTACAGTTGTATCCGTGTTATTTTGTGTCATATTAAAACCCATTAATATTTGCTGTATATAGCGTATACCCCAAGGGTCTTTTTAAGTAAAATCATCAATACTGATTCCATTTCAACACCATTTTTAATACGTACGAGGAAATTACTTGTCAACCGCCACCAGCGAGCCCCTTTCAAGCAAAGAATCTGAAGCACCTGCAGTCACAGTGCTAAAAGAAGTTTTCGGTTACGACAGCTTTAGAGATGGACAACAACAAATTATCGAACAGGTTTTAGATGGACGTGACGCATTAGTTTTAATGCCAACGGGCGGTGGAAAATCACTTTGTTATCAGGTACCCGCTCTCCTATTGCCAGGATTAACCGTCGTTGTATCCCCACTGATTTCACTCATGAAAGATCAAGTTGATGCCCTAACAGCATCCGGCGTAGCAGCAACCTACATTAACTCCTCAATTCCCAGAGAGCAGTTGTTGAATATATACCGCCAACTACAAGACGGTAAATTTAAACTCTTATACGTAGCCCCAGAAAGACTCATGCAATTGGAGTTTATCCATCGCCTCCATACCCTAAATTTGAGTCTAATCGCAGTCGATGAAGCCCATTGTGTCTCACACTGGGGCCATGATTTCAGACAAGATTACCGGCTGCTCGGCCAATTAAAAAAACACTTTCCAAATACCACAGTCATGGGATTAACAGCCACCGCCGATATCGCCACCAGAGCGGATATCTCCCAGCAGTTGAACTTACATAACCCCTTTGTATTTAGAAGCAGTTTCGATCGCCCCAACATACGTTACAACCTACTGACCAAATACAAACCAGTCGACCAACTCATTCAGTATGTAAAAAGCCAAGAAGGAAGCGGAATTGTTTACTGCAATAGCCGCGCTAAAGTCGACGAACTTAGCTTCAAATTAGCCAAACAAGGTATTAATAGCGCCGGATATCACGCAGGATTAGAGCCAGAGATAAGAGACAAAATCCAACGAGACTTCATCCAAGATAATGTCGATGTGATAGTTGCAACCGTTGCTTTTGGAATGGGGATCAACAAATCTAACGTCCGCTACGTAGTGCATTTCGATTTACCCCGCAGCGTCGAATCATACTACCAAGAAACAGGTCGCGCCGGACGAGACGGCATGCCAGCTGAAGCCTTGTTGTTATACGACGAAAAAGACGCTGCTCGCATACGTCAATGGATTGGCATGGGTGAGAACACCGAACGTCACGACGTTGAACTGCAAAAGTTTGCAGCCATGGAAGCCTTCGCAGATGCACAAACTTGTCGTCGCCAAGTGCTGCTCAATTACTTTTCAGAATATAGTGGCGCCCACTGTAACAACTGCGACATTTGTATCGATCCGCCCAAACGGTTTGATGGCACCATACATGCGCAAAAAGTACTATCCTGTATATTCAGATTGGGCCAAACCGTTACCACCCAATACGTCATTGATGTGTTGCGTGGCAAAAGTCATAAACGAATAGTTGAACAGCAACACGATAAGCTACCAACCCATGGAATTGGCAAAGACCAATCAGAAGCATATTGGCACAATGTAATTAACCAACTCATTCATCAAGGTCTGATTAGAATCGACATTACTCAAAATGCCAACCTAAAACTCACCGAAGCGGCGCGTCCCATCTTAAAATCTGAAGTCCCTGTCACACTAGCGGTTCCTCGTCTTGCACTAGAAACCTCGAAGCGCGATAAAAACGACAAACGCTATTACGACCGAGTGTTATTTGCCAAATTGAAACATCTACGCAAGACCATTGCCGAACAAGACGACGTACCACCTTTTGTGGTGTTTAGTGATGCTAGTCTTGCAGATATGGCGGAGTTTTTACCAGAAAACCCAGCCCAATTTTTACAAATAAGTGGGGTTGGTAACACCAAACTTGAACGATATGGAGAGCGCTTCTTAGCGCAGATAGCTAAACACAACAACGCTACGTAAAGGCTCTCAATTAAGATTTAGGCGTAAGCGTACTCACCGCCTTTTTCCAACGCGCGTTTATAGGCATCTCGTTGGTGGATTTTTTGAACGTAAGCAGCAATAGCAGGATACTGTTTGCCACCACCTCTTGAGAAGCTAGCTTCTAGGGGGAAACTCATCTGAAAGTCTGCTCCTGAAAGCTCATCACCGCTAAACCACAAGTTGTTTTGCAAGTGAGTATCTACATACTCCAAGTTGCTGGTGATTATTGGCATGTAATAACCTTCCATAACCTTATCAGCAATTTTATTAGCAATCATTTTGACGAAAAAAGGTTTCGCATTAGCGCGAACTTTGTCAAAAACCAGCTTAGCGACCATAGGCGGCATCAACGTTCCTTCAGCAAAGTGCAACCAATACTGATACTGCCTAAGCGCTTCAGTGTCCGCCTTAGGCTTCAAGTGAGCGCCATAACGTTCGACTAAGTATTCTATAATCGCCCCCGATTCAGCAACGGTGACGTCACCATCAGTAATAATCGGAGACTTACCTAGAGGGTGAATTAGCTTCAAAGTAGAAGGAGCCAAATTAGTCTGCGCATCACGTTTGTAATGTTTAATTTGGTAGTCTAATTCAAGTTCTTCCAGCAACCATAAAATACGTTGGGAGCGGGAATTATTGAGGTGATGTAAAACGATCATAGGAAATCTCTGTTGGTTAATTTCAGTAGATACGTTAAGTATTTGAAAAAGATCGGAATTGCCGCCAATGCATTGGCAGCCATCAGGAGGCAAGAGCCTCCTGTACTAAAGTAGTACCAGCTAATTATCCTGCTGGGTTCAAACTTGCGAAGTAAGCCGCTAAATCATTAATATCTTCATCACTAAGGCCTTTAGCCATAGGTGCCATTACCATGTTATTACGCTCACCACTGCGGAACGCTTTCATTTGTAGAACTAAATACTGTTCTTTTTGACCTGCCAAATTTGGATACATTGGGATCATAGAAATACCATTTGACCCATGACAAGCTGCACAAGTGGCCGACTTAGCTTTACCTTTTTCTGCGTCACCAGCAAACGCCGGGGCACACAAGGCACTACCAGCAATCAAGGTGGCAAGAAGTGCTACAGGTTTTAAATTCATGTTATTAACCTCACAATAATTAACTAAGGATTTCAAAATCGTTTTTCCGATCAAGGGTATCAAGACAACCCTCTATCAGGATAAACTATACTTTGAATTAATACTAATAAGGCGCAAACGTGCATTTCGATCATACTTACGCACAAAAACTATCCGACATGGTAAGCCAAGTTCGAATTTCACCGCTACTTGAGCCAGAGTTAGCATTGTATAACGAGCAATTAGCGGAAGACATAGAACTTAAGAACGAATTTTCTCAAGCCGATACTCTATTCGCTGCGCTGTTTACACCTGATGGTTGTTTAAATCAGCAGGGAGTCGCTCAAAAGTATGGTGGTCACCAATTTGGGGGCTGGAACCCTGACCTCGGCGACGGGCGAGGAGTTCTATTGGCCGAAGCCGTCACTGAAAAACAACAATCTTGGGATTTGCATTTAAAGGGAGCGGGTAAAACCCCCTACTCACGCTTTGGTGATGGACGAGCAGTGTTAAGGTCGACAATACGCGAGTACCTAGCAAGTGAGGCGTTGCATAATTTAGGCATCCCAACCTCAAGAGCCCTATGCCTTATCTCTAGCAAAGAAATTGTCTATCGCGAGCAACCTGAAACCGGAGCAATGTTAATTAGAGCCTGTCAGAGCCACATTCGATTTGGCCATTTCGAATATTTTTATCAATCTAAACAGCTCGATAAGCTCGACAAACTTTTCAACTACACCCTACAACAACATTACCCGTCGCTTTTAGATCACCAAAATCCCCACTACTCATTGTTGGAACAGATTGTCTTAAGCACAGCAGACTTAATTGCTAAATGGCAAGCCTTCGGATTTTGTCACGGCGTGATGAATACCGATAATATGTCGATCCACGGTATCACTTTTGATTTTGGCCCTTATGCCTTTTTAGACACCTTCGATCCTGATTACATATGCAATCACTCCGACCACAACGGACGTTACGCTTTCGACCAACAACCCGGAGTAGCTTTGTGGAACCTAAATGCGTTAGCCCATGCCTTTACCCCTTACCTATCCATTGAACAAATCAAACAAGCGTTGACCCAGTATGAGCCTCGTTTACAAAGTCAATATGCAGAATTAATGGGACAAAAATTTGGATTCAAAAAAGTTCATAACGATGACATGAGATTAGTCAATCAATGGCTAGAGTTAGTTGCCCAAGACAAGCGTGATTACACCCAAAGTTTCCGTTTATTATGCGATGACAATTTAAATTCACGCAAGCTAGCAGATCACTTCATTGACCGCGACAAAGCGCAACAATGGTATCAAAGTTACTTAACACGGTTAGCAGATGAATCCTTACCCAAAAATGAGCGTTTAGTTACAATGAAAGCCGCAAACCCGAAGTTTATTCTGCGCAACTATTTAGCACAAAATGCTATAGATGCAGCGGAAAAAGGAAGCTTTGAAGAGTGCAAGCGCTTACTTAACGTACTTGCAAAACCATTTGATGAGCAACCTGAATTCGAACGCTACGCGCAAACACCACCAGACTGGGGCCAATCCATGGAAATATCATGCTCAAGCTAGCCCACTATAAATGGCAACGAGAAGACGCTCATATCAACGTTATTTGTGATTCTTTCCCTACTCAGGATGAAGCCATCGAACAGGCAAAAGTTTGGTTACAGAAAATTGAAGCCAGAATTTCTGATATAAGTGAAGGTGCCGACCGAGCGCAAATCCAGTTTGTATCAGAGCAAGATACATTTTTATTTTGTTATGACGGTACTTGTGAGGCATTATGGATTGAAGTTACAGGGTTTGCTGAATTCGATAGTTTAGCTAAACTGTTAACTAAACTAGATGCAATTCAATAATATAGCTTTCGAATCCTAAAATCAGGGCTTCCGTTTTTAGTATTAAGTCTAAGGTAAATATAGTTCAAATGGTTTCTTAACGTGAAATTTGTCAGTCGCCTATGCTTGCTGTTGTTAAGCTTTGTAGGCTTTGGTTTTGCACAACAAACAACTCCCATTCCTACTGTCATTGTTAATGCCGAAGTGGGGCATGTTTCAGTGAACGGCAATACCACGATGATGCGCACACATAAACGCGCTCAACTATCTCAAGTTCAAGCATTCGACGAATGGTCAAATACCTCTGATACAACACCACTGCTGGAAAACCAAGCATTGTGGCAGCGTTTTTCAATTGTTCATCAAGACAGCATCGACCAACAATACATGTTAGTTGTAAGTAATCCGTCTATCGACTACCTAGACGCCTACGTTCTTGATGATAAGGACCGACTTTTAGAAACCTATTTAGTGGGAGCAAAACGCGATTTAGCCACCCGTCCCTATAACCATAGAAATTTTGTTTTACCGGTGTCTTTAAGTGCAAATCAGAGCGTTAATATTTATCTGCGCATCCAAGATGATGGTCCATCGGTTTATACCATTGACCTTTGGACCGACTCAGAATTCATAGCCAAAGAGCAATTTAATTTAGCCTTTATTGGCGTTGTAGGTGGCGCTTTAGCCATCCTATTTTTCTACTTCCTGGTTACCTATATACTGCTAAGAAGCCCTATTCGGTTTTGGTTTTCTGTCACCAATGCCGCTTTGCTACTGTTGTTCTTAAACATTCAGGGCATTGTTAGTCAATTTACTGGTTTAGGAGCCTACACCTCACAAATTAGCAGTGTGACAGTGGCAATTGTTATTTTTGCTGCGGCTAAAGTTTGTCACGCTCTATTAGTGCGCATCCCGTTTTATTGGCGTTATATTTCGTATTTAATGGCAATATCGTTGATTGTAATAGGGCCATTTTTAGATAGTTATTCACAGTTGATTGTTGGCACAGCGTTAACTGCAGCGGCGGTTTTACTTCATCTTCTATTAACCCTGATATACCACGATAGGAAACAAGCAACACCAAATGGTTTGTATGCCCTAGGTTGGTTAATTATCAGCGCAACACTGATGTCTGAAGTAAGTTATTACTTATCCGGTGAAGCCATAGAAAATGATACCGCACTGATTTTATCCTTAATCGTTATGTCCGGAGTGCTACTTATTGCTGTTGCCATCGAAAGTCATGAAAAAGCACTTTCATTTGCCAGACAAATACAGCAACAAACGGCTATTGAAAATCTCCATCAATTTTATGATCTGTTCCGCAATTCTGCAGAGGGACTTTATACCTCAACACAAGACGGAAAGTTAGTCACTACTAACCCGGCCATGTGCCAATTATTTGGGTACAGTGATGAAACCCAAATGTTGTCGGAAGTCAAAGACACTTCTGTGCTCTATGCGAATCCCCACGAGCGAGATTTGCTAATGGAAGAGATTTTTCAAAACGAAAAAGCCTTAGGTAAAGAAATTAAAGGCATTCGCAGAGACGGCAGCGAATTTTGGTTCTGTATTTCAGTTCAACTCACTGGTAGCGGAAATGAGAAGTACTTTTTCGGATCCATTTTTGATATTACCGAAAAGAAACAATCCAGCATCAGTTTAGAATATTTAGCCACTCATGATTCTTTGACCGGTGTGTATAACCGACGAGAGTTTGAACAAAAATTACGCGACGGTATTCGCCGTTCTAAGCAATTAAAACAAGATCTCACGTTACTCTATATGGATCTTGAGCAATTTAAGATAGTCAATGATACCTGCGGCCACAAAGCCGGAGACGCACTCATTAAACAACTATCCCAAACCTTAAATAATGAGGTGTTGAACAAGGGTTTATTAGCCCGTTTAGGGGGCGACGAATTCGGGGTTATTTTAGAGTCTGAAAATGCTCAAAATGCGGTTGTTATTGCCAACCAACTATTAAATGCAGTCAAAGAATTTAAATTCATTTGGGACAATCGTATTTTTTCCATGGGTATAAGTATTGGCATGGCAAAGTGGCAAGAACATATTGAAACCCCAGAACAACTTATGAGTATGGCAGATGCAGCCTGTTACGTTGCAAAAGAACAAGGTCGTAGTCAAATACATCTTTACTCAAGTGAAGATCTCAAAATGCAGCGCTATGAAACCGAATTAAAATGGGTGTCTCAAATAAACTTAGGATTAGAACAAAATAGATTTCAACTCTACTACCAACATTATTACCCTTTGTCTAAAGTTGCTGATGGGCACCACTATGAAATTCTGCTGCGCATGCTCGATGAAAATGACCAAATAGTGCCACCAGCAGCATTTTTACCGGCAGCCGAACGATACAACCTAACCATTGAAATAGATAAGTGGGTGATTAAAAACACCTTTAAATGGCTGTCTGAAAACCCGCAACATCTTTCACAATTACGTCAGTGCAACATAAATTTAAGTGGCCATTCTCTAGCTGATAACGACCTCAAACGCCATGTAACCAATGCATTCGAACACTATCAAATACCCCACCATAAGATTTGTTTTGAAATTACCGAAAGCATGGCAATTGTTAAAATGGAAGAAACTCTACGATTTATTAATGCGTTTAAAAAATTGGGCTGCACCTTTGCACTAGACGACTTTGGTAGCGGCTTCTCATCTTATAGTTATTTAAAAAACCTGCCGGTTAATTGTCTTAAAATTGACGGTAGCTTTGTTAAAGATTTACTTGTCGATCCCATTGATATGGCCATGGTGGGCTCTATGAAAGATTTGGCCAAAGCCATGTCAATGCATACCGTTGCAGAATTCGTAGAATCAAAAGACGTCATGGTTGAGTTAGGTAAGATGGGCGTTGACTTCGCTCAAGGCTATGGTGTCGCTAAACCGGCCCCCTTAACCCAATTTACTGGCTGTAAAACTATCGACTAAAGGTTGTAATGTACGTAATCGTGCCCATATTGGTGAGTTAATAGGTAATTTACAGTTTTGAAAGGTCAAAAGTGGTGACAGACACGCCAACGAAAAAGTTTGAATTTGTGAGTTCAGCTGCCCTTCCCACCCAATTTGGGTTATTCACTATCCACGGTTTTGTTGAGATTGCAACGCAACAAGAACATGTCGCCCTATCCTACGGGGAGTGGCAAGAAGATGAGACCATTCCTATTCGTATACATTCCGAATGTTTAACCGGTGATGCGCTTTTCAGTACCCGCTGTGATTGCGGCTCTCAATTAGAAAAAGCCTTGCAAAATATAGTGGAGCAAGGAAAAGGGGTTATCCTTTATCTCCGTCAAGAAGGACGTGGAATTGGCTTGTTAAATAAAATTCGCGCTTATAAGCTACAAGATAGTGGGCTCGACACTGTAGAAGCCAATGAACATTTAGGTTTCGACGCAGATTTGCGAGACTATTCAATCTGCAGGTTAATGCTTGATACCCTAAGTGTGAAGAATGTTGCCTTGATGACCAACAACCCTAAAAAACAAGCCGCGTTATCAGAAATGGGCATCAACGTGGTTTCCAGAACCCCCATTGATCACGGTTTAACCGAAGATAATAGACGCTACCTGCGCACCAAAACCGAAAAGCTGGGACATCAGTTCGACTTGCATTTACTAAATAATGGTCCCAATAAATAGCGAGACTCTATTCCAATAACAATCAAGGCTAGAGAGTAGCTACTCACTGCTTCCTCAATGTCCTACGAGGGGTAAACAAAAAAAGAGACCTAAGTCTCTTTTTTCACATCTAAACAGCGTTTACCGCACATTAATGATGGATTTGCACACCTGGCACACAACCATTCTCATCGAGTTTCTGGCGTTTAACCAGCATCGATAACTTACGACATAAAATATAGAAAACCGGCGTAAAAATAAGCCCGAAGAATAACACGCCGAGCATACCGCTAAACACCGCCACTCCCAGAGCCTGACGCATTTCAGCTCCAGCACCAGTAGCAATCACCAACGGCACCACTCCCAATATAAAGGCAAATGACGTCATTAATATTGGACGCAATCTTAAGGTTGCAGCTTCTACTGCCGCTTTATACAGAGGCACACCGTGTTGTTCTTTATGGCGAGCAAATTCAACAATCAAAATCGCATTTTTACTGGCCAAGCCAATCAATACAATCAACCCAACCTGAGTCAAAATATTATTGTCCATTCCAGCAATATACACACCTGAGATAGCCCCAAGTAGGCACATTGGCACAATCAGAATGACCGACAAAGGTAAGGTCCAACTTTCATACAAGGCGACTAATAATAAAAATACAAAAATAACCGCAAACACAAAAGCTAACAAAGCCGAACTGCCTGCTTGCTTCTGTTGATAAGCAAGCTCTGTCCATTCGTAACCGATACCATCAGGTAAAATTTCCGCCGCTAAGCGCTCCATAGTCGCGATGGCTTCACCGGAACTATAACCAGCTGCCGTATCACCATTTAAATCAGCAGCGGGATACAGATTGTACCTAGGCACTCGCGATGGACCTGAACGATATTCAAACGTTGCCACTGAGCTTAGGGGCACCATATCGCCAGCCTGATTACGCACTCGAATTCGACCAACATCTTCAGCCGATAATCTAAATGGCGCATCTGCCTGAGCAGTAACTCGGAATGTACGTCCTAAGAAGTTAAAATCATTGACAAAAGCACTACCGAGATAGATCTCAAGAGCACTAAAAACATCATTGACCGACACCCCTAAACGCTCAACTCTCTCGCGATCAATATCCGCATATAGCTGAGGCGTATTGGTTTCAAAAAAGCTAAACACTGAGGTAGTAGCAGGTTCCTGATTAGCCGCATTGGCCAATTGCCACATAGACTCTTCTAGAACCGGCAGTCCCAATCCACGCCGATCTTCCAACATCATTTTAAAGCCACCACCATTACCTACACCACGAACAGGCGGCGGCGGGATAACTGCCACATAAGCTTCTTTAATAGTCGATAACTCTTTGCGGGCTTGAGCAACTAATTGGTCAAAGGTGATCCCTTTAGCTGCCCGATATTCAAAAGATTCAAGTGCTGGAAACATAGCTGCCGAATTAGACGCACTAGAGAAAGTTGCACCAGAAAAACCAGCAAAGGCAACGGAGGTTTTAATGCCATCGATTTTCAGCAACTTATCCATTACTTCTTGAACCACACTATCAGTGCGCTCTAACGACGCCCCAGGAGGTAGCTGGACAGCAATAATCAAATACCCCTGATCCTGAGCAGGAATAAACCCTTGGGGGACTTTATTAAAGAAAAAGCCGGTTAAACACATCAATCCTAAATAGACGATAGACATAATCGCCCCAAAACGAATAACCTTGGACACCAACTTACCGTACGCAGAAGATGTACGATCCATGCCACGATTAAACTTATTAGCAAACCACGCAAATGGCCCTGAATTCGATTTTTCACTATGGGGTTTGAATAAAACCGCTGATAAAGCAGGGCTTAGCACCAGCGAGACAAACACAGAAATCATAGTCGCAGCGGCAATGGTAATTCCAAATTGACTATAAAACGTCCCTGAAATCCCCTCTACAAACGCGGTGGGCAAAAATACAGCCACAAGTACCAACCCAATGGCCACCAGCGCACCGCCTACTTCAGTCATGGTTTCTCGTGCAGCTTCACGGGGGCTCATTCCCTCGCCAATCAGGCGCTCCATGTTCTCAACCACCACTATGGCGTCATCTACCACGATACCTATGGCTAACACTAAACCAAATAACGTTAGGTTATTTAACGAGAAACCTAAGGCACTCATAACTGCAAAGGTGCCCACTAATGAAATAGGAATCGCCAGAATCGGAATAATAGCGGCTCGCCAATTTTGTAAGAACACCAATATCACCAGCACCACTAACGCAATAGCTTCGTAAATGGTCACTTCAACGGCATCAATAGATTGGCTAATAAATTGAGTGGGGTTATAAGCAATATCGTAAGTTAGCCCAGGCGGGAAGTCTTCAGACATTTCCACCATGGTCTGTTGGATGGCTGCCGCCGTTTCCAAGGCATTTGAACCTGGACGCTGGAATACTGGCATTGCGATGGCTTTTTTCTGGCCTAAATACCCACGAGTGGCGTAACTCTCCGCTCCTAGTTCGACTCGACCCACATCTTTTAAACGAACAATTCGCCCGTCTGTATTTTTAATAATTACATTTTCAAATTGTTCAGGATCGATTAAACGGCCTTGGGTTTGTACGCTCAATTCAAACGCATTTTGACCCTCAGGTATGGGGGATTTATTTAAAGTACCACTGGCCACCTGAATATTTTGACCTTGTAGCGCAGTTATCACCTCAGACGCCGTCATGCCAATAGAGGAAATCACGTCTGGATCAAGCCAAATCCGCATAGAATATTGGCTCGCCCCAAAGATACGCACCTCTCCCACCCCATTTATGCGGGCAATCTGATCTTTAATTTGTAAGGTGGCATAGTTGGCAATATAAGTTTGGTCATAGGTACTATTAGGTGAAAATAAATTCACCACTAACATCAGATCAGGGGAGTTCTTACGTGTCACTATACCCAATCGTCGGACGGTTTCCGGTAGCCGCGGTTCAGCTATGGCCACCCGATTTTGCACTTGTACCTGAGCGTTATCTAAGTCAGTTCCCAACTTAAAGGTAACTGTGACAGAGACTTGTCCATCCGCTGTTGATTGCGATGACATATACAGCATGTTTTCAATGCCATTAATTTCTTGTTCAAGGGGCGTTGCGACAGTTTTCGCGGCAATCTCTGCATTGGCCCCTGGGTAACTGGCTGATACTTGAATAGTGGGAGGAGCAATCTGCGGATATTGCTCAATGGGCAAGGTGAAATACGCCAACGCCCCAACAATAAGGATAATAATCGCCAATACCGAAGCAAACTTAGGTCTATCGATGAAAAAATGGGAGAACTTCATTTTTGAGTCTCCCGATTAGTAACTGTAAGTTTCATTGATATCTACATCCACCGGAGAGACCGTGGCTCCAGGTCTGGCGCGCATCATGCCATTCACAACAATTTTATCGCCTTGCTCAATGCCTTGTTCAATAATTCGTAGCTCGCGAGTGTGTAACTCACCTAGGGTCACGAAGCGGCGTTCAATTTGATTTTCCTGATTCACCACGTAAACAAATTTGCGGGACTGATCCGTGCCGATAGATTTATCTGGCACAAGCAATACACTTACATTTTGTCGATTAAGCAAACGAATACGGCCAAAAATTCCCGGCACGATAAAACCATCAGCATTTTGTAAAATTGCCCGCCCTTGAATCGTACCGGTACTCTGATCTAACTTGTTATCCACAAAATCCATCACCCCTTCGTGAATGAAAGTATCTTCATCTTGCAGTTTAATTTTTACCGGATTTGGCGTGTCGCGAGAACTGCCTCGTTGGTTACTCTGATCAAGTCGAAGATATTTTAAAAAATCTCGCTCACCTGCATCAAAATAGAAATGAATGGGCGAAATAGATACCACAGTGGTAAGCAAAGTTGCATTGGCAGCAGTGCCGTTAACTAAATTTCCAGCGTTTACAAAATCTCGAGACACTATTCCATCGATGGGCGATTTAACTTCTGTGAACTCCATTTCCAATTTAGCATTTTCATAGGCAGCTTCTGCCATCTCATATTCACTGAGACGTTGGTCGACTTGCTCTTGGGAGATGGAATTCTTTTTGCGCAAATCCAAACCACGTTCTAATTCTTTTTTCGCCAAAGAGAAACGCGACTTAGCGCTTTTTAATGCAATTTCAAAAGGTCGTTGATCAATAACAAACAACACATCCCCTTTGCTGACTGTTTGCCCATCTTTAAAGTTTACTTTGTCTAAGTAACCACTCACTCTAGCGACAATTTCCACTTCTTTAACTGCTTGGAAACGTCCTGTGTATTCATCCCATTGGTCAATCACAGTTTTAATTGGCGAAGCAACATCCACTTCTGGAGTGGGTCGCGCTTGCGGAGCTGGAGCGGGTTCACTGCAAGCAGTTAACAGCATTAGCGAAAATATGACAATGGCATGGCTAAGGCGCATTCTTAGAATCCTTTAATTGGTAAATTCAGCAAATAAGTACCGATATTTGCGACTTGATTATTGGTCAATCAGCAAATCGGCTTTTCAATAAGTATAGGTAATCTCGATTAGAACGAATCAACGGTAAATTTATTGCAGAATAATTTGAAAAATTTCGGAGTGAGAACTAGTTATTCTGCTTGAGATTATAACTTACTACGGGGATTATCAGAAGAAAGATCGATCATGTTTTGTTTTATCTAACTCGATTTAGATGAGATTTTCATTTTTGGTTCAGCTAAGGTTAAGGACAAACATTCTATAAGTATTCTGTAATAAAGGAGAATACTATGAAAAGCAGCACAAAGTACGTTTTAGTGTACTTGGCCTTAATTTCTGTCATCGTGACCTTGGCCATCAATCTTGCACAAGCGCAAGAACCCCAAGACGTGATTGTGATCGAGCAAGACGGCGACACAATCGATGATGACTCGGCACAACAAAGTACTTACTTACTTGATCAAGCAGAACTTGATCAAATGCTAGCCCCGGTCGCATTGTATCCAGATACCGTGTTATCACATGTTTTAGTAGCCTCTACTTATCCACTAGAAGTTGTACAAGCGGCTCGATGGCGAGAAAACAACCAATCTTTATCAGAAGAAGAAGTGATGGAAGCCATCGCTGAAGAAGATTGGGATCCCAGTGTTAAAGCCCTAGTCCCCTTCCATGAATTGTTGCAGCAATTAACTGAAGATCTTAACTGGCTGCAAGACTTAGGTGATGCATTTTTAATTAATGAAGAGCAGGTATTAACTAGCGTTCAGAATTTGCGCCACAAAGCCTATGAACAAGGCAGTTTAGAGAACAGCGAATACATTGAAGTGGTAGAAGAAGACGAGAATATCGTTATTCAGCCTGCTTCCACAGAAATTGTATATGTACCTTATTACGATACGCGCATCGTTTATGGTACTTGGTGGTGGCACGACTACCCTCCGATTTTCTGGCATCGTCCGGCTCATTATTATCGACATGCAGGTTTATATTGGAGCCCAAGAGTATATGTTCGTTACAACTTATTTTGGGGTGCCTTTAACTGGCGCAGTCGTTACATCGTAGTCAATAATCGTCATTCATATGGTTACGGCCGTCGTGATGATGGTGTGCGTAGAGTAAATTCACGTGAATTTCAGCGCTGGCAGCACAACCCTACCCATAGAAGAGGGGTGAGGTATAACGTGCACACGCCTAAGGTGGTTTATCGTCAGCAAAATCGAAATAATAACAAACGGGTGATCAGTACCGGTGGTAAAACTCGCATAGTTGATAAATCAAGACCTGTTCAAGTGCGTAACCACAACAAAACCGTTAAAACCAATAAAAAGGTTGAACAAACGAAACAGCGTTTACAGTCGAACAAAACCAACAAGCATTCGAATATTAAAGATAAATCGAATCAACGTCAGGTATCGGCGCAATCTCGGAATACTGTGGTGCAGCGCTCGCAAAAAGGAACCCAGCAAAAAAGTCAGATTAAGACTAACGCCCAGCGCCAGAGCAATCATGTCACAACCAATAAAAACAGCGCCCAGCGCAAAAACAGCAATGTCTCAAAGGATAAAGTTAATAGTGCTGCCAGTACACGCTCAAACAGCAACAGTAATTCTGTAAAGCGTTACTCAAATAAGCAATCTCAAAGCGTGCAAAAAAGCAGTCGTAATTATTCACCGAATCGTATGAGCAGTAAAAATTCGAGCAATAGAACGATACAAAGACAAAGCAGTAGCAAAGGACAATCAAAAGAGCGCTAAACTAGCTTTCCAAACCCCTTAAGTGAGAAACAAACCTGACTCAGACCACCTTGGCGAGTTAGGTTTGATTGCTTTAGGTCTTAAGTTGCTTGCTAATCCCCACATCTTGAGCAATGATAAAGCTAAGCGGTCATTTTGATCCCTAACGGTGAGATAAATAGAATACGAAACATAAAAGCGGTGAAAGTAAACACTCGAAACCGTTTTAAATGTACAGTAAACATTGCCTTGGACTTTGTTTGGATGAGTGGCAACATAACAGGACTTTTCGCCATTATGTGTCAATTTATCGGGCGATAACCCCCTCCTCAATACCGAGCAAATAATTCGCACATTTGTCTTTGCCCTAAGGATCATGTTGTATTCGACCTTCCACAGAAAAAAAATAAGATGTTGGAAATTAAGAATTGATTGAAATACCCCCGCAAAAACCATTAAGCGCCTTAAATATATTGGTTATTGATGGCCAAGCGTTAGTGCACGATAGCATTAAGTCTGCATTGGCTCAGATAGGTATCCATAATTGTAAAAGCGCTGAAAATGCGTTTTATGCCTTGCGTTTGTGTGAACAAACCAAATTTGATGTAGTACTAATTTCCTTTGATATACGCAGCGATAAAGATGGCTTCAATTTACTTGAAGAGATGCGCCTCAAAGGATATATCACTAAAACCACCATGGTTATTTTCCTAAGCGCTGACACCTCAATGTCACTGGTAAATTGTGTGGTTGAATTGCAGCCTAGCGATTTTTGGGTAAAACCTTTAGATCGTAAAACCATGGAAAAGCGCTTCAAGTACTTATTCGCGATTAAAGAAAAGCTGTATAAATTATCCTATTGCATCGATAAAGCGGAATATCCAACGGCCATTTATTATGCTGAGCGCCAATTAAAAGATGAATCATTAAGTAAGTACTACCCCATGATCAATCGGTTAATCGGCGAGTGTCTAATTAACCTCAAAGAATTTTCCCAAGCAGAAACATTTTATCGAAAACTCGCCCAGCGTTACAAATACGGCTGGGTTCAAGTGAATCTAGCTCGAAGTCTGCTAAAACAAGATAAAATGTCTGAAGCCATCGCCCTTACCGATGAACTGCTAGAACGCGATGACACGCGATTCACAACCTATGACGCATTAGCTGAGTATTACATTGAAAAAGAAGATTACGCCAAAGGCTATGAGATCATTCAAGAAGCCACTAAACTCGCCCCGCGTAATTTGGATAGAAATAAAAAATCATGGAATTTAGCTCGCCTCAATCATGATAAAAAAGGCCAATACATGGCCACCATGAATATGGCCAAGTTTGCTAAAAACTCTATCCATGATACCCCAGATTTAAACCTCAACGTGATCCGTGCAGCCATTGACTTAGCAGGCTCATTAAATGGTGAAGAAGCCACTCGGTTGATTGCCAAAACCGAACGTGACTTGTCTTTTTTCATAAATGAATATGGCCATGACAGTCAGTTAACCGAGCAACTAGCCATTATTAATGCGCGTATGCTCAACCTGAAAAGTGATAAAAAAGCAGCTGAAGAAATCATTAAAGATCACATGGATACAAAAACCGGTAGCTCAGTTGAGGATAGCTTAGATAAAGTAAAAGCATTCCACGAAATGGGCTATTGGGAAGAGTCAATCCGCCTACTGGATTCGGTCAAATCTAAAATAGAAGGTGACAGTTTTGTTGGCCAAGTGATTAATGAGTATTTAGATCAGGAAACAAAAGAGCGCACGGATATTCGCTATTCTCCTAAAGAGCTCGGCGAAATGGCATCCTCTCACTACAAAAACAAGCGCTATGAACCAGCATACGAGTTACTCTCTCAAGCCTTTGTTTTAGCACCTAAGAATCCTAATATGGCATTAAGTATTCTTAAGGTAATGGTTAAATTAATTGATGAAGTGCAATTTGACGAAGATCAGCTTGCCTGTCTACAACGGTGCAAAAACTTGTTAGATTCTATTGCCTTGTCTCCAAACCAGCACAAAAAAATGGATGAATATTTAGCTGTAATCGACCCATTAATTGCCGCTCACTAGCTCATTCATACAAGTGTAGACCCTAATTCACTCTAAAGGTCGACAAAGTGTCGGTATCACACTTCAAACTTGCTAACAGGAGTAAGCTATAGCGCTCCTGTTAGCAGCTGAGGCGCAATGGGCCTAAACCTGTCCTAGCCACATAAAGCATGCTGAGAATCACTGGCATGCTGTCATCGCTGATTGAATACTTCAGTCAGCAATTCCACCTCTTGTTCCGAATTATAAATATGGAAGGACAACCGTATTACATTACCTCGGGTATCAAAATAACAGTGACGCTTTTTTAACCCCTGACTAATGGCCGATATGCGAGTTTCAGGCAATTCGAGGCACAAGGTTCCCCCATTATTTTGCAAATCAACAGGCTGGGACAGACTTTGACTCACCGTTTGCAAAAACGTCTTCGCCAACCGTCGGTTATGCGCAAAAATTGATGCCTGTCCAATATCTAAAATCGTTTGTAACCCACCTAAAGCCAATGCATAAGGCGCAATATTGGGTGTTCCACCCCAAAACCGTTTTGCATCATTGGCATATTGAAAGTCTTTGATTTCCATAGCAAAAGGATCACGGTGAGAAAACCAGCCCACATCAATGGGTTGCAGTTGCTCGACGGTCTTTGGATTAACCCACATAAAACCAGCCCCAGGGCCGCCACATAACCATTTAACGCTTGAACCAAAGATCACATCCACATCCCAGCAATTTAGGTCAATGGGTAAAATACCCGCAGACTGGGCAACATCCACAGCAAGGTAACAAGAATGCTGTTTACAGATTTGTGCAATTGACTGAATAGGTGAAACCTCACCTGTGTTTGAATGAACATGGGTGGCCAAAACGCAGTAAATATCGGTTTCAATATAGCGCTGCCAAGTGTCAATCTTACAGGCCGATTCTGATGCGGGTATGAATACAAGCTCAAAATCTAACTGCTGCATTGCCTGAGCTACATAGCCCATGGATGGAAACGCATCCTCATGGATGAGCACCTTGCGTTTGGCCGTTTCTGCGGTATCTTTTGGCAATGCCATTAACCACTTCGTAAAACCACTAGAAAGGTTAGTTTGTGGGCAAAAATCCCTAGAGTCTGCGTTGAACAGCTGACCTAGGCCTGTACAAAACAAGTCCACCGTGTGTAACCAATGTTGCCATGCATCTCCCCCTGACAATTTCCAAGGGGTTAGAAAGTTTTCAGCCAAACTAAGCTCTGACTTTTTGCCTAAACATCCTACCGAATGACTTAAAAAATAAGGGTTAGGAGGAAGGTTGAACAACTCATTAAAACTCACCCTGGTTAACTCCCGTTGGCTTGTTTTTTAAGGATAGAGTCACGTACTTTGCCATTAGATTGTCCCCAAGCGTCTGTCATCTGATTTCGGATCTGCCATAATTCGGGGAAAAATTGGTTTCTGGCACCGGATTTTAACAAATCTACCGGGCGACCTTTCAGGGAGTGCGATTCCATTCCAATAGTACGTTGGATTAAGAACAAATGTTGCCAACGAAACTTCTGCAACAACTCATCAAATTCAACTAAACTTTCAGCAATAACATAGCTGTCGTCATGCTGATATTGGCTGTCATAGATAGCTTCAATAGTGGTGTTACGGTTCTCGATGTAATACTGATTGAATACGCTCCATATATCGGCAGGTATTTTTACTAAGGTACGAAAACCCGGTGACTCTTGGCCGCTACCATTCCCCAATTGCAGACGGATCTGTTGGTACTCTTTAGGAGACATTGTTTCTAACAAGTCCATTTGTTCAATCATCATTTTTTGCAACATGTGCACCCGCTTCATCAGCGAGATGACTCTATGACTTTGTTCGGCTTGCATATATTCAAGAACATCAATAAGAGTGAAGATCATCAACTTCATCCATAACTCTTCAACCTGATGCACAATCTGAAACTGTAGCTCATCTGAATTACATAATTTATTTAGGGGTTTTTGGCACTTCAATAAGCTATCGCACTGCAAATAAGCGCCATAATCGAGGATTTCAGGGTTTTCTAATAAGCGGCTATATTTTTGTCGGTACATGATGCTTTCCAAATGATTATCTTGGAACTCATGGTAATAGATAGTGATTTGAACATTGTTCTTCAAACACTTGATATTTTGATCTTTTTAGAACAAAGTTCTTTATATTTAAAATAAAGAAGAACGAAGGTTAGAGTTAATGCTAGATAACAAAGATAAACAGATCGTTTCTCAACTCGAAGAAGATGGTCGACTTTCCTTCTCAACTCTGGGGGATGCCATAGGTTTGAGTAAAACTCCGTGCTGGAACAGAGTCAAAACATTGCAAGAACAACAAGTGATTACTGGGTTTTCCGCCATTCTGTCGCCGCAAGCAATGGGCTTGAACATTCGCGCTCTGGTCAATGTTGTTATTGATATTGGACAACACCAAGCGTTTGAGGAGGCGATCATCAATCATGCATCCATACGCGCTTGTCATGCAATTACTGGAGAGTTTGATTATGTTTTGGAAATTTTAGCCAAGGACATAACGGATTTTGATGAATTGCTGCGGGTTGATTTGAGCAAGCTACCTGGAGTTTTACGCTTTAACACCGCAATCACCACGCGCTTAGTCAAACAAAATGGCCATTACAGCAAAATGCTTTAATCTGTTTTGCTACAGCAAGTTAATTGCCGCGCCCATATTTACTCACAAAACTTGTCGCAAAGCGCTGAGCAGAATCTACATCCATATTGAAATACAGTGACGGCTCAATAAGCTCCACTTCCATGGTGACATAAGCGTCTTCATATTTAACTAAGTCGATACGCGCATACAGAGGTATTTCTGGTAGCGCAGCTAAAACCTGTTGGGCCGCTTTTAACAAAGGCTCATCTGCCTCAACACTGCGAAGCTGACCACCGTGTTCTTCTTGAACTCGAAAGTCATTCTGCTTTGGCACTTTCACAATACAGTGACTGTATTCGCCGTTGAAATAGAACAGTGAATATTCACCTTCATTAATCACACTTTTAAGAAATGGTTGGATCATGTAAGGTCGTGAAGAAAAGATGTCGGTCAGACCTTGCTGCTCTTCAATAACAGATTCTAAAGAAAGGCGGTATGTGTAATCAGCATTAGCACTGACCAAGGGTTTAATAACAATTTCGTGGCAATTTAACGGCTTAAAAGCACTTTTTATCAGCTCAAAGTCAAAGGTGTCACACCAGATGGTGGGGACTATGCCCACACCTTTTATCTCAAGTGACTTCAAATAGTCTTTGCGAATATTCCACTGCACCAACTCTAGGCTGTTCTCCAATTTAGCGCCGCTTGCCACTATTTCCTCTAACACCGCTAAAAAAGCATCGGCGTCACTTTGGTAATCCCAAGTACTGCGAATAACCACTACTTCGAAATCACTCCAATTGATATCTTTCGCGCGCCATGACACTTCTATCGCTTCCCAGCCCATCTCTTCTAAGGGTTCATAGAACAAGTGGTCATAAACGAAAAAATCTTCTAGATCATTGGTCGATAATATGGCTACTTTTCGCATCGATTCTCCTGAAGGTAATAACGCAGACTTAGGCTTTTGTCGCAAAGAAAGAGTTAGAGTAACGGAGAATTATTCACTTCTCCAGCACTGTTAAAGAAATGTAAAATAAATTTATAGATCGGTGTATTTATTTAGGCAAAATACCTGGTTAGTGCAGAAAAAAGCGCTAAATTTGCACTAAGAATAAGGAATGATTAAGCAGTTTAAATAAGCTCCAAGTGAAAAATGGAATAGCGATGAGTATAGATACACGCATAACTAACAGACACAGGTTAGTCCATCTTTTCGGTGGGGTCTCATTTAAACTTTGAGCATCATTTAATATTAAATCACGCTCATGGGGCGTCAACTTTTCAAAACTAACCTGAGGCGTCATCTGTGAAACATGCCACTCATATTGATTTGCCGCTTTAAGGGTTTCAAAAGTACTGCTTTTTATTTGTCTAACGCGTATTAGCGGGTAAAAGGTCAAATTAATTAAAATTAATAACACAGTCATAGCAAGTAAAAAGTCTTTAAATTGAGGTTCGCCGCCAATCCAAAACAAGGGCACTAAAGAAATACCGATTGAAAAGAATAAGGCATTCCAAAATACCGCCTTTGCAAATGGGTAACTGTGCTGATTGCGAAACAACTCCACGGTTAAATATTCAACAATAAACTTATCAATAATTTTAGTATTGCGCAGGATCACCGAAATAGATAAACAGATGCCTGTCCACATCCACCAGGCTTGCAAAATAAGTGGGTAACGTATGAGGTTTTCTTCTTTACTTAAGTCTTCCACAAAGAAAAGGTGCTCAGTATAGAAATAGCTAAACATCATTAAGAAACCGCCAAGCACACAGATTATTAATACTTTACGGGGAATATTTTTAATTTGACTAGCAAGTTCAGTGGACTGACTTAGTGATAATCCACAGTTTTGCCCATTGCTTAACACTTCTTTATGGGCGATAGAAATAATGAACGGCATAATAAAAAAGCAAAAAGCACCAATAATTGGCAATGCAAAAGAAGCAGCTACATCTCTTATCTGCACTTCATGGGATAGCAAGTTAGGACTTACTACCAATCCAGAAGCGATATTAATCGAGATAAAGCAAACTGCAATACAAATTGCTACATAAGCTGAATTGATACTTAAACTAAAACTTCTACTTCTCACAGACATCCAAACAAGGTGTATTCTTAGACACTAAAACAAGTCATCGAGCAAAAATGCGCAATTTAACAATAACAACATGAACCCCTAAAAAGGATTCACTGAATAGCCGCGTTGATTCAACAACGAATGAGCGGTCATGGCGGAAAGCGACATTTGAACGCCCTCAATAAGCTCATCGTTGCTAACGTCACGAAACGCTGCAGACTGACCACAAAGGTATACTTCAACATTGTTTTTTAATAGTTCAGCAATTAATGGATTATTGGGATTCTCGGCATTAAATCGCTTTTTATAGGCAGCGGGGTTAAGTAAATCGCTGCCTGCACTACCATGAACAACCAACGCTAAATGAATATTTTCTTGTTTCGCGCCATTAGCCACCAGCATATTGAGAAAGCGCGCTAAACTATCAAAGTGTCGGTTTAAGGTTTTCTCACCACTGGTTTTACTCACGTCAAACGCCACTTTAAATTCAGTATTAGGGTCGAAGGTTTGGTCAATTTGCACTTTTGCATGCTTACCAAAACCTTCGATTACGGGACCAGTTGTAAATTTTCCAGTTTCTTTATTTGCAGTTGTCGCACCTTTTTGTGCAGCAACACTGTCGAATGCGCCCAATCCACAGCACAGACAAATACCTAACATTACAATAAACTGTTTCAACGTTCAGACTCCCATATTTTAATCCGTAGTAAATACTACCCTATTTTTGTAAATTCTCTGAGTAAGTTTTTCTCAACTGCCCACAAGATATATAGCAACTGACCATGCTAGCCCCGGCGATTTATCCATACAGAAGTAAAAAAATACACATATTTTAACAATTCAGCTAACCTAAAATCTTCTTTATTGCTGCTATACAAGGTAACATTGCGTACCTTTTAAAGAGTAAAAACAATTCAGGCATTCGTCAAAGCGATTATATGCGTTATGGGGAAGACCTTAGATGTGATGTAGTACTACTTGTTTTCAAATATCAAAAATAAATCGATAAAACAGGTAGATACCCATAAAGTATAATAACAAGAATGTGAGTTAGTATGAACAATACATGGTTTAAAGCGCTTCTATTCGTGGTAATAGTTGGCTTAGGAATTGGCGCTATGATGGTAATTGGCGCATCTGGCAAAGAAGAATCCACTCAAGAAGAAGTCGACACTCGTCCCCTAGTCAACATAGTCCCCGCTGAATCCATTAGTTATCAAGTACTCATCCATAGTTTTGGTGAAGTGACGCCGCTGGAAAGCACTAACCTATCAGCACAGGTTTCTGGCGAAATCACCAGCTGGAACCCTAAATTCGTTGCCGGTGGTTTAGTAAAGCGCGGTGAAGTTTTATTCAGTATTGAAAAAGACGCCTATGAAGCTGCGTTATTGCAAGCAGAAGCGGAATATATTCAAGCACAAAGCGCGTTAATTGAAGAGCAAGCCCAAGGCGAAGTAGCAAAACAAGAAGCTAAAAACCTTACCAGCACCAAGGTCAGTGACCTTTATCTTCGAAAGCCACAAATATTGAGTGCCCAAGCAGCGCTTAAATCGGCCCAAGCAAGAATGAAAATAGCCCAGCGTGATTTAGACAATTGCCAAGTCACCGCTCCCTACGATGCCCTTGTAATAGACCGCACCATTGGCCTAGGAGAATATGTTAGCAGTGGCGCTAAAGTAGGAACACTAAATAATATTGAGTCAGCCGAAGTTCTGTTTCCAATAGCCGGCTTTGATAGTGCCTATTTACCCGCTAACCTTGAAAACCAAGACGCGGTAGTCATTGTTAAAGGTGTAAACACTTTTAGCCGAGCGGGCAAAGTGGTTCGTGATACTGGGGTTATCGATCAAGCTACACGAATGAGTCATATTGTCGTCCAAATTGATGATCCCTATGGCTTAAAAAGCCAAGTACCTGCTCTGAAATTTGGTAGTTATGTTGAGGTTAATATCTCTGGTCAAGTGCTGGAAAATGTATATCGTTTACCCCAAGACTTGGTAACCAATAAGCAAGTCTGGGTAGTTGATAACGACAACAAACTGCAACCTAAACCGGTAGATATTATTCGTGAAGAAGGTGCGCATTTCATTATAAAACGCGGCTTAAACGAGTCAGACCGCGTGGTAACCACAATTCCAGATTACCCGCAAAAGAATATGGAAGTGCGCTTGTATAACGCACAGCAAGATGACGATTTAGTTGCCCAGCAACCTAACCAGTAGGCCGAATATAATGACTAATGAAGCCAAACAGACTGGACTAATCGCCTACTTTGCTAACAACTCAGTCGCTGCCAACTTACTCATGGTATTTATCGCAGTTTTAGGTGCAGCAAGCTACTTCTCCTTGCCTAGACAGATGTTTCCTAGCCTAGAAATCAATTACATCAGCATTCAAGCCAATTACCCCGGGGCCTCCCCACAGGAAATTGAAGAAGGTATTCTGATTAAAATAGACGAAGCCTTAAAAGACGTTACCGAGATTAATCGCAGTGTTTCAAGGGCATTTAGAAACAGTGGCAGAGTTAGCTTGGAAATTGATCCCGATGAGAAACTGTCTGATGTGCTAGACAAAGTTAAATTGCGCGTAGATGGTATTGCCACCTTTCCGGCGGGCATGGAACCGGTCACGGTTTACCAAGAAGAGTTTAACCAAGACGTCATAGAAATGGCCATTGTGGGCGATACAACCTTAGGGGAATTAAAACCCTTAGCCAAAGAGATTGAGACCGAACTGTTACAGTTAAACAATGTGTCTTTAATCGATTTATATGCGCCTGACGACGAAATTGCCGTTGAAATTAAACCCGACGAACTACGTAAATACAACATCACCCTCGACGAAATTCGCCAAGCGATTCAGCGCTATTCAGCAAACTATTCCGCCGGTCAATTGCGCACCGATACCGGTATTATTTCCGTGCGAGTCGAAAACCAGTTTTATAAAGGCGACGAGTTTCGCAGCATTCCAATTAAGATAGGAAATAATGGTGCCCAAGTGTTACTTAAAGACGTGGCCATTATTGAAGACGGTTTCACTGAGGGTGAACGCTACTTTAGCTTTTCTGGCCAAAATGCCATTTACATGTCAGTGAACGCAACCAAAGATCAAAATATGATAGCCGTGGCAGATTCGGTAAAAGCCTTTGTTGCAGAACGCAGTAAAACCCTCCCCCAAGGCATAGAGCTTAAAATCTTGGTTGATATGACCACATACGTTAGTGAACGACTCAATATGATGCTTAGCAACCTGTTTCAAGGTTCCATACTAGTGGCATTTATGTTGACCTTGTTCCTTCGCTTTAGACTGGCATTGTGGGTGATGATTGGTCTGCCAGTGTGTTTCTTAGGTGCGATTTTGACCATGAGTATGTTTGGTCTTACGATTAATGTACTGTCGTTATTTGCCTTCATTATGGTACTAGGGATTGTGGTGGATGATGCCATTGTCATTGGTGAAAGTGCCTATACGGAGATCGAAAAAAGCGGCGGCGGCGTGGAAAGTGTGGTGCGAGGCGCGAAACGTGTTGCTACTCCAGCCACCTTTGGTGTGTTGACCACCATAGCGGTATTTTTACCCTTTACTCAAGGAAGCGGATTTTTAGGCACCTTTATGTGGAATATCGCCGGTGTGGCCATATTCTGTCTAATCTATAGCTTAGTGGAATCCAAGTTAATCCTGCCCGCCCATTTAGCCCACACTAACTTTAAACCCATAAAACCTGGCAGTTGGCGAGATAGATTCAATACCCGCTTTTTCGGTTTTGTTAACGGGCCTTATCGCAACTTTATTGAAGTTTGCACCCGCTTCCGTTGGGCAGTATTCGGGACTTTTGTGGCTTTTTTGCTGATTAGTATTGGTCTAATTACTGGCAATTTTGTGCGCATGGTGCCCACCCCACCTGTGCCCCATGATTTCCCCAGTATTCGTATAGAAATGAATGAAACTGTCTCCGATACGGCCACCATTGAAGCCTTGCAGGTTATCGAAAAAGTCATCGAGAAAGTGGAAAACGACGTTATTAATGAATACGGAACAGGCTTAATCAGAGACATACTGTCATTTAACGATGGCCGCACCGAAGGGCAGGTTTTAATTGCCCTGGTTCCAGAAGAAGAACGTCACTTTGATACCTTTGAGTTGGCCAGAAGATGGCGAGCAGAAATACCTGAAATTCCAGGTATGAAGTCATTTACGATTCGAGATGATCCCTTTGCAGAAGGTAACGGTGATGGCGACTTCGGCTACCTATTGTTTGGTCCAGATTTAGAGACTCTCAATGCCGCCGGACTCAAGCTCATTGAGTTACTGCAGCAACAAGAAGGCTTATTCGATGTAAGCTCTACTATCGATCCGGCCAGCAAAGAAATTCAAATGACCCTGTTGCCCGTGGCCTATGACTTAGGTTTAGACCTTTCTTCTATCGCCAGCCAAGTAGGCACCAGTTTCTACGGCGGTGAAGCCCAACGAGTTATCCGTAATGGTGAAGAAGTAAAAGTTATGGTGCGCTACCCTAGATTAACTAGAGAGCGTTTCGCAGAGCTTAAATACGCTGTCATTACCACACCATCCGGCAGGGAAGTTATGTTAGGTGACGTGGTTAATTTAGAAGAAACACCAGGCATTAGCTACATTCGCAGAGAGGGTGGTTATCGCAGCGTTTATGTTTATGGCAACATCGACGAAGAAGTGGTAGAACCTAACGAAGTGGTGGAAAAAATAGCTAATGATCTGCTGCCTGAAATGCAAAAATTCTACCCATCAGTGAAAACTGAACTCGGCGGCGCAATTGAAGAATCACAAGCTCAGCAAAACGAACAAATTTTGTTTTTCATTGCCGGCTTGATCATGATGTACATTCTTCTAGCCGTACCACTGAAAAGCTACATGCAGCCGTTCATGATACTGATGGTTATCCCATTCAGTTTCACCGGCGCTATATGGGGGCACTTTATTTTTGGTGCAGACCTAAGCACCATGTCGACCTTCGGCCTGATTGCTGCCGCAGGGGTGGTAATTAACGACTCACTGTTGATGACAGATTTTATCAACACCATGCGTAAAAACGGCATACATATTAAACAAGCGGTGCTCGACGCTGGCTGCGCTCGTTTCCGAGCTATTACGTTAACCTCAATCACTACATTTGTTGGCGTAGTACCCATTATGTTCGAAACCAGCATGCAAGCAAGAATGGTCGTGCCCATGGCCATCGCCTTAGGTTTCGCGGTTATGTACGCCACCATAGTGACCTTGATTCTGATCCCCTGTATGTATCTAATTCTAGATGATATTAAATTGCCATTTAGATGGATCAAAGGAAAATTATCCAAGTCCGAAAGCCAAGCAACACCCCATCAAAGCACCCCGTAGGCGGGTGTTTTAATCCCGTGGGGGTTTTGTTGAATCCCCTACCCACCTGTAGGCGGGTGCTTTAGCCCCGTGAGGGTTTTGTTGAATCTCCCACCCACCTGTAGGCGGGTGCTTTAGCCCCGTAAGGGTTTTATTGAACCCCCTACCCATGGCCTAAAGGCCATGCTACAGGCTCCGCGCGATAATGGTTTACCCCTCACCTGTAGGCGGGTGCTTTAGCCCCGTGAGGGTTATGTTGAATCCCCTATCCATGGCCTAAAGGCCATGCTACAGGCCCGCGAAATAATGGTAAATCCCTCACCTGTAGGCGGGTGCTTTAGCCCCGCGAGGGTTTTGTTGAATCCACTACCCATGGCCTAAAGGCCATGCTACAGGCCCCATAATTCATACCCCGACATTCCATGGCCTGAAGGCCATGCTACAGGTCCGTGCGCCGATTGAAACATTCCATGGCCTGAAGGCCATGCTACAACTATCTCTGTGGTGTTAACGCTGTTACTTTTTAATTTCATATTTTCGTCATAGCTTGGTCATATTCACAACGCATGCTTGTTCGACTTTAATTGGAGAGCACAAAAATGAGTTTAAGTATTTGGCAAGTAGTTCTAGTGGCGTTGTTATTTATTTTGTTGTTCGGCAGAGGTCGAATCCCTGCATTGATGGGTGACTTGGCTCAAGGCATCAAGAGCTTCAAGCAAGGTATTGGCGAAAGCGAAGAACAGACTACGCAAACTGCCAGCGAGTCTAAACCGAAAGAAAAAATCGAAAACCAATAAATATATCTACGGGAGCACAGTATGTTTGATCTCAGTTGGATAGAACTTGGTTTTGTAGCCGCTTTGGCATTATTGGTGATAGGTCCTAAGGATCTCCCCAAGATGTTCAAAATGATTAACCAATTCGTGACCAAGGCGAAACGCACTATCAATGATGTTAAAGGCGGCTTTAAGCAGCTTGAAAATGAAATTCGCATTGTTGAAGGCACTACCACTGAATCAACCAACTGGAAACAACTTCTCCCCGAAGACATTCGCAACTTGCCCGACGATTTTATCCCAGGTTCGCAAAACGCTGAATATCATAATAACCGTGCCCAACAAATCGCCAACAAAAAAGCTGAAGTTGAACAAAGTCAAAATGCTCAGCTAGAGCAACCCGCTGCTTCCACCAAACAGGAACAGATTCAATGAGCCAATCTCAACAACAAACCAGCAACCCAGATGATGAGGTGCAAAACAAAGCGCCACTGCTTACTCATTTAATTGAATTACGCAGACGCCTACTTTTCTGCTTTACTTTTTTTGCTTTGATGTTTGCTGTTTCCTACTTTTTTGCCGAACAGATTTACAGCTTTTTACAACAACCTTTGTACCAAATATTTGGCCCCGACAGCGGCAGACGCATGATCTACACAGGTTTGCATGAAGCCTTTTTTACTTATATTAAACTGGCCTTCTTCAGCGCCACCTTTTGTACCTTGCCCATTACGTTGATTCAAATTTGGAAATTCATTGCGCCGGGCATGTATAAAAACGAACAAAAAGCCCTATCTCCATTGTTTATTGCCACTCCCATTTTATTTGTTATGGGCGCAGCACTGGCGTTTTACGTTGTGATGCCATTGGCTTGGGAGTTTTTCATTAGCTTTGAATCAAGCGGTCAAAACGCCACAATCAATGTGGAGTTGGAAGCCAAAATGAGTGAATACCTTGCGTTAGTTATTCGTTTGATACTCGCCTTTGGTTTGTGTTTTGAATTGCCGGTTTTGCTTTTGGTATTAGCCAAGGCAGGCGTGATCGATGCGCAAACGTTAAGAGACTATCGCAAACACGCCATCGTTGGCGTCTTTTTCATTGCGGCTTTAATCACACCACCAGATCTAATTTCACAAATTGCCTTAGGTGTACCAATTTTAGCCTTGTATGAACTGTCTATAGTGTTGATAAATTGGACTCAATCTGAACAACAACAGAACCTTCGCAAACAAATGGATCAATCCATCTAAGTGATTAATAAAAAAGCAATATTTATGTCACTAAAAGTTTAAAAAAGCGTAAAAAAAGAGATCCAAAACTGTCATTTAAGGTCGGTAAATTAGTACACAGCTAGTTGATTTACATAACGAGTTCAACTTACGCCAAACCACTAATTATAAGGACCGGAAACACCATGTCAGAACAAGAATTAGATTTAATCCCACAAAATGAAGATAAAATTGAACCTGCTTTTAGCCGTCGCCAAGTATTAAAAGGTGGCTCTATTGCAGCAGCAAGCACAGCGTTTGCAGCAGTTTCTAGCAAAGCTCAAGCGGCGTCATTACCCTTTAACAATTCATACGGCCCGCTTACTCCTACAGCAGACAAAGCAACAGGTCTAAATCTACTTTCTTTACCTGAAGGTTTTGAATACACCTCTTACGGTTGGACTGGTCAAGTACAATCAGACCTTTTACCTACACCAACTGACCATGATGGCATGGGTATCGCTGCAGTCAAAGGCAACATTATTTGTCTTGTTCGTAACCACGAATGTTCAGAGGGCGAAGGCTTTCCAGCGTCACCTCGTGGTGGCCGTGGCGTTTATAACGCAGCACAAAATGGCGGTACCACTAACCTGATGTTTGATATCGTTAAAGGTGAATTCTTATCTTCATACAACAGCCTTGGTGGCACGATTAGAAACTGTGCTGGCGGAAGCACACCTTGGGGAACATGGTTGTCTTGTGAAGAAACGTTCCACAACTGGAACGCCGGCCCACAAGGGGAAAATCACGGTTACGTATTCGAAGTCCCTGGATTTGGTATCTCCGATGGCCAACCGATTCGTGAAATGGGTCGTTTCTCACACGAAGCTGCAGCTGTTGATCCAGCAACTGGCTATGTATATGAAACTGAAGACGCGGGTTCTTCTGCATTCTATCGTTTTGTTCCTGCAGGCGAATGGGGTGACTTGAAATCTGGCGGTAACTTGTATGCCATGGTGCTAAACGGTGAGTCGCGTGTAGATTTGCGTGGTGGCTTAGTGCAAGGCACAGTTTGGGATGTTACTTGGCAGGAAGTTGCTGATCCAGACGCAACAACTGACAGATGTTACAACCAAGCTTCAGACGCTGCAATTGTTGAGCGCGGTGAAGGCTGCTGGTATGACGATGGCAAAATCTACTTCGTATCAACCTCAGGTGGCGCAGCCAACCTTGGACAAATCTTCTGCTACGATCCTCGCAAAGAAACCTTAACTATAATTTTCGAATCATCTGACGCAGTTAATGAAGTAAATGCGCCAGATAACATCGCTGTTAGCCCACGCGGAAACATCTTGATGTGTGAAGATGGTAGTTCAAACCCTAAACGTCTTATTGGTTTAACCATGGCCGGTGAAACCTTCCCGTTCGCTGAAAACAATGTGTCTTTGGACCAAGGCGATTTAGCCCAAATTGACTCCATCTATCCAGGTACAGAAGCTAATTTCTGGGATTCAGTTGGCGACTCTACCGACGGTAGCAACAGACGCAGCTTTACTAGCCAAGAAATGGCTGGCGCATGCTTCTACGGTCGTTGGTTGTTCGTGAACGTGCAATCACCAGGTGTGACATTCGCTATTACTGGTCCGTGGGAAAACGGCGCACTTTAATCTAAAAATAACAACAAGTGGCACCTGAGAAAGCTTTCCCAGGTGCCTTATTAACTTTAGGAAAGACTATGAAACGTATATTAACTCCAATGCTAACGGCCCTTGTGTTGTTATGCAGTGCATCAGCTTCAGCTTCAATTATTTCACTTCCAACTGACGGTTTAATTTCTGACTCAGTAGTAGGTGATAGCGGCTGGTTAAACGAAGATACCTTTGGTGATGCAATTGACTTCATCACTTTCGATGTAGCCGCGCAATCAACCTTCACTGCTACAACTGACTCATTGATCACTATGGGTTTAAGCTTATACCAAGGCACAATCGGCTATGACTTCGCTATTCCTTTTTCAAATAACAGCGACTTCAGCGATTTCTTCGACAACCTAGTTTTTGTAGACGGTAATAGCCCTTATGTTCCGGGTTTAGGCGGAAGCTTAACTGGCTTAGTATTAGAAGCAGGTTCATACACCCTTGCCGTTGGTGGTAACGAAGGTTTCTTCGATACTTTCACAGACTACGCCTACGACCTAGAGGTTGCTATTGCTGAAGTACAGCAAGTTCCAGAGCCATCAGCACTGTTTTTATTGTTTTTCGGTATCGCTGGTTTGTTAGCAGCTCGCAAACAACAAACAAAATAAACCGCGAAACAATCATCGAATACCAAGGGGCAATCGCCCCTTTTTTGTTTTGTCCACGCAACTCCATGGGCTTCGCTATCCATGGGCTCCGCATTCCATGGCCTAAAGGCCATGCTACAATCCAGACCTGTAGGCGGGGGTTTTAACCCCGCGATTCCATGGGCTTCGCGATCCATGGCCTGAAGGCCATGCTACAGGGTTAACATCCACAAACCGGCGGCGATCATGAATAGGTTTTCAGTTAATGATACCGCGCCCAATGGCACATCACTTTTACCGCCAACACAGGCGCATTTGAGATCACGTTTGTCCATGTAAACGGCTTTGTAAACCGATACGGCCCCGATGCCACCAATGAACAACGATATTGGTGCAATCATTAATGGAGGCAAGTTAGCGACCATCCCAATCCCAACATAGGCCTCTAAAAATGGATACACATAGGCGTAAGGTACAACCCGCATGGCAAGCAAATCATAGGTAATAAATGAATTTGAGAAGCTATATAAATCCCGCAGTTTTTGTACCGCAAGAATCGCCATTGAAAATGCAACGAATAACATTAATGTCTGTATTGAAACAATGGCCATCGCCGAAGAATAAGCCATTGCTATGGCTAAAGGCGCTGCCACAGCAAATATTGCGATAACAGGCGTGTAAGTTTTGCCCTGTTGACCAGGTTTAGACATACCAAAAAATGCCCTTAAATCATCGTATCCACCGATCCTTTCGCCATCAATGAAGGTCTGGGGGGTGGTTTTTACATCGTGAGCATTTTTGAATTCATCGGTTTCCTGACGTGAAGCCAATTTGTGGTCTTCAACTTCGAAACCTTTTCTTTGCAATAGGTCTTTTGATTTCAATCCAAAAGGACAAATATGTTGCGAGCTTTCCATTCGATATAATTTTGCCGTTTTTTTCATCATTCCTCCGATATTCGTTGGTTTTCGTTTGTTGGAGCCACGGCGTTCGCAATCCATGGCCTAAAGGCCATGCTACAAGAACGTTAAACCTAACATTCCATGGCCTGAAGGCCATGCTACAATCCAGACCTGTAGGCGGGTGTTTTAACCCCGCAAATTATGGCCCCGTGGTCCATGGCCTAAAGGCCATGCTACGACCCAGACCTGTAGGCGGGTGCTTTAGCCCCGCAAATTATGGCCCCGTGGTCCATGGCCTAAAGGCCATGTTACAAGAACGTTAAACCTAACATTCCATGGCCTAAAGGCCATGCTACAACCCAGACCTGTAGGCGGGTGTTTTAACCCCGCAAATTATGGCCCGACATTCCATGGCCTGAAGGCCATGCTACAACCCAGACCTGTAGGCGGGTGCTTTAGCCCCGCAAATTATGGCCGTGTTACAATTTTAATTGGTGTTTTCGCCATAAATAGAACACTACTGGCACAACTAACAATGACAATAACAACGCACTTGCCATGCCGCCTACCATGGGGGCGGCGATGCGGCTCATCACTTCTGATCCTGTACCTGTGCCATACATAACTGGCAACAACCCTATCATCACTGTCGCTACCGTCATAATCACCGGTCTCACTCGCTTCCCGGCACCGTCTAAAACCGACTCTATTAAGGCTTGTTTACTAATGCTTGAAGAACTTGCCGATGACTTTTCATCATGGCTGTCTAAACTCTGCTTTGCATCGACCTTAACATGCCTGTCCAATAAGTCTTGGAAGGCTTGGTTTAGGTAAACCAGCATAATTACACCAATTTCCACCGCCACTCCCGCTAAGGCGATAAAGCCCACACCCACGGCCACTGATAGGTTAAAACCTTCAATATATAACAACCAAATTCCGCCGATTAATGCCAATGGCAAGGTGCCCATAATGATCATCACCTCGGTAATATTTCGGAAGTTTAGGTACAGCAACAGCACAATAATCGCCAAGGTTAATGGCACAACATAACTGAGCTTTTCAGTAGCTCGCTGCATGTATTCGTATTGTCCAGCCCATTGCAGACTGTAGCCACTGGGCAAGTCTAGGTTTTGCGCCACCAGCGCTTTGGCATTTTCCACGTAGCTACCCACATCAATGTTTTCAATATCAATGTAGGTCCAACCGTTGATGCGCGCGTTTTCACTCTTAATCCCCGGCGGTCCATCTTCAATATACACATTGGCCACATCCGCAAGTGCTATGCGCTGCCCTTTGGGAGTGACAATAGGAAGCAGTTGCAAGGCCTCTGGGGAGTCTCGATAAGACTGTGGATAACGCACATTCACAGGATATCGCTCTAAACCCTCCACCGTTTGCGTGATATTCCTACCGCCAATGGCGGTGGCGACAACTTGTTGCACATCACCGATATTTAGACCGTAACGGGCTGATTTTTCGCGGTCGATATCTACTTTTATGTAACGTCCACCAGCCACCCTTTCGGCATAAACCGACGCAGTCCCTTCCAGCTTAGACAGCAGCTTTTCTAGATCCTGGCCAATTCGTTGAATAACGTTAATATCTGCTCCAGCAATTTTAATTCCCACAGGGGTTTTAATACCCGTTGCCAGCATATCAATGCGAGTTTGAATGGGCATGACCCAAGCATTGGTTAATCCTGGCAACTGCACCACTTCATCGAGTTCTTTGCGCAAATCCTCGGTGGTTAATCCAGCACGCCACTGGGAACGCGGTTTTAATTGAATTACGGTTTCAATCATGGTCAGAGGGGCCGGATCTGTGGCGGTCTCAGCGCGGCCGATTTTGCCAAACACGCTTTTCACCTCTGGGATAGTGGCAATTAACTTATCAGTTTGTTGCAATACCTCGCGGGCTTTGCCAATGGATAGCCCGGCATAAGTGGTAGGCATATACATTAGGTCCCCTTCATCAAAAGGCGGAATAAATTCACTACCAATTTTGCTCAGTGGATAAAAGCCAACCAAAGCCACCAAAACGGCTGCCACTAAAGTGAGTTTGGGGAATCTTAGAACCAGTTTGAGTGCTGGCGTATAAGCGGCGATCAATAGCCTATTGAGTGGATTTTTGGCTTCACTGAGCACTTTACCCCTTACCAAATACCCCATTAACACCGGAATGAGGGTGACAGCCAACCCCGCCGAAGCGGCCATGGCGTAGGTTTTTGTATAAGCCAAGGGAGCAAACATCCGTCCTTCTTGCGCTTCGAGAATAAACACTGGCAAAAAACTCACAGTGATGATCAACAAGCTGAAAAATAACGGAGGCCCCACTTCAGACGCCGCTTTAGCCACAACTTGCCAACGGTTCTGCTCAGTTAAGGGCGTTTTTTCCATGTGCTTATGCAAGTTCTCCAACATCACAATAGCGCCATCGGTCATGGCTCCTATGGCAATGGCAATTCCTCCCAAAGACATAATGTTGGCGTTAATGCCTTGCCAATACATCACCGCAAAGGCAATCAAAATGCCCATGGGTAAGCTCACCACCGCCACTATTGCAGAGCGCAAATGAAATAAGAATAAGGCGCACACCAGAGCCACGATGATTAACTCTTGAGCTAATTTATTCCATAAATTGTCTACCGCTCGGGTTATCAATTCCGACCTATCGTAAACGGTTACCACTTCAACCCCATCGGGCAAACTGCCTTGCAGACTTTGTAACTTAGCTTTAAGTGCATCAATGGTTTTTTGTGCGTTTTCGCCAAAGCGCATCACAGCAACACCGCCAACCACTTCACCTTGTCCATTTAACTCGGCAATGCCGCGGCGCATTTGCGGGCCCAAACGAATATCGGCCACGTCGCGCAATTGCAACGCCGTGCCTTTGGCATTCAAACCAAGGGGAATAGATTGCAAATCGGCAATTCCGGTTAAGTAGCCTGTGGCCGTGACCATATATTCCGCTTCCGCCATTTCAATTACAGAGGCCCCCACCTCCTGATTGCCTTGGCGGATGGCAGTTTGAATATGGCTAAGAGGAATGTTGTAAGCCCGCAACTTATCGGGGTCAATAGTGACCTGATATTGTTTAACCATGCCGCCGACAGTGGCAATTTCAGCAATTCCCGGCACCGTTTGTAGCTCGAATTTCAAAAACCAATCCTGCAGCGAACGTAACTGGCTAATGTCGTGCTGGCCGCTTTTATCTGTTAGAGCATACATAAACACCCAACCCACACCTGTGGCATCAGGCCCTAGTTGCGGCTTGGCAGACTCAGGTAATCGCGCGGAAACTTGTGACAAATACTCTAAAACTCGGCTTCGCGCCCAATAGAGATCAGTTTTGTCATCAAAAATCACATACACATAAGAGTCACCAAAAAACGAAAAACCACGCACCGTTTGCGCGCCAGGAACAGACAACATGGCCGTTGTGATGGGATAAGTCACTTGATCTTCCACCACCTGAGGTGACTGTCCTGGATAACTGGTTTTAATGATGACCTGCACGTCAGACAAATCGGGAATTGCATCCACTGGCGTGTTTTTCACGCTGTAGACACCCACTCCAACCATCAGCAAGGTGCATAACAGCACCAAAAATCGATTGTTAATGGACCAATGAATAAGCCGCTCAATCATGATGCATTCCCTGAGGCATTTCAGCGTCGTCGCTATCGTTACCGCTATCTTCATCCTGCATTTGCGAATGAACCATCAAATCCGTGATCATAAAATGCCCAGCATGGATGACAAAAGTGAAATGAATTTGCGAACCAACATGAACTTCACTGATATCAACATCCTCAGCCACCATAAAATCTATGGTTGAGCGACCCTTCCGCCACTTATCAAAGTCTTCATTGCTCACTTTTAAATGCCGAGAGTCTGACAAAATAGTCTTAACATCCCCCATTACAGTGAACGACTTCCCCTCAGACTCTAATAGCTTATTCGAGGAGTTTGCATGGCTGTCTTGTTTATTCGCTCCGTGGTGATCCATACCACTGGAATTGCCATGGTTTACATGGGTGTCTTGTTTATTTGCCCCGTGATTAACATGGCTGTCTTGATTATCCATACCCGACATATCATGACTGTCCATGTTGTGATCCATACCACTGGCATTGCCATGATTAACATGGGTGTCTTGTTTATCTGCTTCTTGTATATCTGGAACTGCTGTCATGCGCGAGAAGTCGGAGTTGATACTACTTTCTGAGTCCAGTAGAAACTGCGCCGAGGTAACGATGTTATCGCCCTGTTCTAATCCATCGAGGATTTGTGCCTGTCCATTAACGACTCTGCCCAGTGTGACGGCTACGGATTTGAATTGTCCATCACCTAAGGCCAGCACTACGCGGTTTTGTTCGCGTGTACGGATCACCGCTTCACTTGGAACCCACAAGGTGTTTTCACTAGCTTTGCTGTGGATCACCACTTGGGCGAACATGTTTGGTTTAAGTTTTTGTTGGCTATTGCTAAACCTAAGTCGCGCGCGCAGGGTACGCGTTTGTGCGTTCAAGGTAGGATAAATGTAGTCCACGACTCCTTGCCAGCTTTCACCAGGAAGATAGTCCAAACTCATGGTAACAGGCAGACCCACTTCCACTTGAGGCGAGAGCCGCTCAAATACCTCGGTTTCCACCCATACATCGTCAAGTGACGCTATGGACATTAGCGTGCGCTCTGGATTGACAAAAAAACCTTCGCGGATATTTAAGTTATCCACCACTCCTGCTTGGGGTGACCGAAACTCCACGGTTTGTAGTACTTTTTGTGTTCGCTTTAAAGTTTCAACCGCTTGTTCAGGCATTTGCAAAGCCACTAAACGTGCTAATGCAGCGTTGATTAAAACCTTGTTCCCTCGATTTACCGCTAAAAGGTATTCTTCTTGGGCATTGACTAACTCTGGAGAATAAAGAGCGTATAAAGGCTGGTCTTTTTCCACCGGCTCACCCGAGGCGGTAACATAAAGTTTGTCTACCCAACCTTGAGCACGGGCATGAATATGCACCAGCGCATCTTCGTTATAACCAACGTAACCAACCGTGTGAATTGGCACATGCATGTGGGCTCTAGAGACTTTTGCAGTGCGCACCCCCAAATTATTGACAATATTTGGGGCGATATAAACCGTTCCTGGGCTATCTTTGTTTGCGCCATCATTAGTGTGGCTTGCACCGTCATTAGCATAAACAGGTACTAAATCCATGCCCATGGGCGATTTACCTGGTTGGTCGCGCTTAAAGTTTGGGTCCATGGGGGCTACCCAATAAAGAGGGTCATCTTGATTAGATTGATTCGCTGCTGAAGAACTCGCTTGGGGGTGCCCATGCAGATTAACTGCGTTGAAATACAAGCTGGTTGCAGCTGTTCCCGCGAATAAACCAGCAATCAGCCAAAACACAGGTTTTCGTTTTGTATTGTTATTTGCAGGTTGATTATTACCTTGACTCATTGTTGTTCTCCTAATGCCAGTTTAGAACGCTGGCCATCACTAAGGTCTGCCTGCACGAAGAAATATTGTAAGTGAGCATTTACTTTTTGCTGTTTAGTTACAATTGAAACTCGTTCTAAACGACTATTTAATTCGCTAATTTTGGCGCGCATCACTTCCTCAAAATCACCTCTATTAGAGGTGTAAGCGGTAAGTTCTGCCTCAGCTTGCTCGTGCATTTTGGGTAAAATAGAGGTGTCGTAATTAGCCAGTCTGTCTTCAAGACGCAAGCGCTGGCTCATCAACACGTCAAGTTGTGACAACATGTTGCGCAGCAACAATCGTTTTTCTGTTTTCAGGGATTCGGCTTGATACTTTGCTGCCTGAACAGATTGGTCTTGGCGTTGATGATTGAACAATGGCAAGTTCACTGACACGCCAATAGAAAAGAAATCTGCACGACTTTGCCCAGCCTGATCGTCGGCGCGCATGGCATAACTGGCATTCACTCCCCACTGAGGTTGATACTTTTGTTGTTCAAGCTTAACACCAACCTGCCCAGCCAAAATGGTTTGATGTAACGCCATTACCGCAGGATGTTTGGCAAGTAGCTGTCCAAAACGTTGCCGATCAAAGGGCTCAGATACAAATTCTGTCATCGCCGGAAACATGGCTGTCTGTGCTTGGTTGGTCTGTGCTTGATTGCCGCTTGTCTGGTTGAGTACAAAATCGAAAGCACTCAGATTGTTCTGGTCAAAATGTTCATTTGCTATCCATTGTGACAAGGCTGCCATGGCTGTCTCTTTATCACTGTGCAATTGGGTTAAGCGGTCTTCTAGTCGTGCAAGTTCAAGGTTTGCTCGCACTACATCTTCTTGACGAGTACGCCGCTGCCCTGAGGCATATTGCGATGCAACAGTCTGCGCCAGTTGCTCGAATAACGGACTTTCCTGCTGCAACAATTGAATTTTTTGTTGAGCGGCATAACCGTCGAGCCATAGCTGAGAGACAGTAACTGCAATTTGTGCACGGCGATCTTGGGCCAGATACGGATGTTTAGCAGCAAGTTGCTCAAGTTGGCGTTTACGAATAGCAAGACTTTCGCCCCGTGGGAATTGTTGGGCAATACCCACCTTAAGCTGAGTCATGGCCTCTTGGTCGAATGCAAACCCGTTGGTTGGCAGATTAAGCAAGCCCATGGATAAAACCGGATCGGGTAAAGTATCAGCCGCGATACTTTGTGACGACAAAGCCCGCCCCTGCAATTGATTACTCTTTTGCCAAGGATCATTGTCGATGGCCAATTGCACCGCGTCTTGTAAGGTTAATTGCCGCTTGGTCACATCAACGTTTGCCTGGGCCGCAGACAGCAGAAACGCAAACACACCTGCGAAGAAAATAAGGGTTAAATAGTTAAGCTTAAACATGTCAAAACTCTATTAGTAAAATAATTCCAAAAAAACAATGGGCGATTGATTTAGCCCGCACAAACAATTGATACATCCCGAATGTAGGCGGGTGCTTTAGCCCCGCGAGATTGATTGATCTCTTCATGCCTATCTCCATGGCCTAAAGGCCATGCTACGAGGCATATGGTAAATCACGTGTGCCGGAAAAAAGGCGGATCTATTTTGGGAGGTTTTAACTAATCGGGGGTTTGATTAAATTGGATGTGTGGGCGTCGAGGGCGTTGTATTGCTCGGCGATAACATCGGTATGGTTGATCATTGAATCAGGAAATGGATTGGCCACAAACAACGCTGCTGAAAAGGCAGTGCCGTGTTCGCAATCACAGGTTTTGTTGCAGCAGTCTTGCATTGAATGCATGCTCGAATGCGTGTCCAAATCCATATTGTGATGGGGCTTCTCAACATGTGAATTATGCTGTTGCGCCATAACAGGGGCAGAATTCAGTGTGCTTTGGCCCATTTCAGGCATATTTTCCATATCACAGGCGATCGCCAACGCAGAAACCCCTTGGCTTAATAGCAAGGTAGTTATCATTATCGCTGTAATTAGCCGTTTAAACATGAAAAACCTAAATGAAGCACGTCAAATATAGACTGCATTAAAAATATCGAACAGCTTCAAGTTTATCACACAAACACACAACTCCGCATGTAGATAATGCCAACTGAAAAAAGAACACCTTTGGTGCGAAATGTGCATTACCTTTGGGCATTAGTTTGTAAGAACATAAGCAAGCTAAAATTAACGGGTGTAGTCGTTCGTTAAAATTAGTAAAACCTGTTGAACCGAATGAGCAATAAAATAGATGCCGTCACAAAAATTTAATTACCAATTAATCTATATTTTTGCGTCGATATTTGCTATTTTCCACGGCGATTATGCGTTAATCAACTCGCTTAGTTGTGGTAATGCAGGAGTTCTCTCGAAAAGCAGGCTATTAGCCACTTGAGAGAAAGGCCGGAGTTTATGGAAAGAGCTGTATGATTAACTTTAACAATATGATTTCTGGTTCACAGAAATCCCTCCCCAAGCTTATTTTAATGCTTATTGTTTCGGCGTGTTTCAATTCCGCCTATGCGCAACAGCATGAAGGTTTTTCAGCGGTCATTGGCGCTAATATTGGCCATGATGACAACATTTTTCGTAGCTCAGAAGAACTATCCGATCAGTTTTTGCAACTTGCCCCTGCACTAAAATTAACCGAACTTTATGAATCCCTGCAACTTGATGCACTATATAAGGGCAACTATCGTCAACATAATGATTTGCGTGATTTAAACTTCGCAGAACATGAAGCATCCTTAAAAGGTCAGTATAAACATACGTCTAAATTCACCTCTGAATTGACACTTGGTTATTCAGACAAAATTGAAGAACCTGGCACAAACAATGCTGCAACCAGCGTGTTAGACGAATTTACGGAGATATCGTCTTCTTCCCTAAAAGCCGCAGGAACCTATGGAACTAACAATAGCATTGGTCAGATACGGATAGCTTATGGATTAGATAAACGCAGATACGATAACAATGGTCAAACATTCCGTGATTACGATTCAAATCGAATTACAGGAACATTTTACTATCGATTAGCCCCCAAAACTCGATTATTAATTGAAGCAAGCATGGACGAATTGAGTTACAAAAATACTGAATTTTTTAATGCTTCAGCTAATCAAAATCGTTATTTAATGGGTGTAGAGTGGACAGCTACGGCTAAAACTACTGGAATATTCAAAGTGGGTTACCAAGATGTCGATTATGATAATGCTCTGCTAAATGATATTTCTGGTCTGGCTTTTTATTTAGATATGGTTTGGAAACCTAACTCCTATTCAACGATAAAAGTAGGGGCTGACCGCTCAACCCGAGAAAGCGCGGTACAAGGCCTACCTAGCTTTATAAGTGAAACCTATTCCATAGGGCTAGACCACAAATTTAGTGCCAAAAGTAAAATAGGTTTTGACTACAACTATCGTCAGGACGATTTCGGTAGCTCAGAAGATCGCAGTGATAATTTAAGTGCATTATCAACTAAATACACTTTTGCATTAAAGCGTAGTCTGGAAGTGTATTTCGATTACACCCTTAAAAAACGCAGTTCGAATTTAGAACTTTTTGATTATGACTCAAATATATTTACGTTAGGTATTGACTGGTTAATCGATTAGTCAATTTGCAGATTTTGAAAAGGAACTATTAAGTGAAAAAACGTATTCTTTTGTTCATTAGCATTATATGTGCAGGTTTGAGTGTGAATGCATTTGCACAAAGTGATGACAGTGATAGCACATATCGCTTATCCACCGGCGATGCCATTTCGGTCACTGTGTTTGACGAACCCGAGTTGGGACTAAAAGAAGCACAGATCACTGACGAAGGGACTATTTCGGTTCCCCTTTTGGGCCAAGTAGAAGTGCAAGGCAAAACCGTACCTGAAGTAGAGGCCTTGCTAACTAAGTTATTTGGTGATGACTACCTTAAAAAACCCAGTGTGTCTGTGAGTATTGCCGAATACCGTCCGTTTTATATTAATGGCGAAGTGAAAAGACCTGGCAGTTACCCCTTTAGAACCAAAATGACAGTGCAGATTGCCGTTACCATTGCGGGTGGGTTTACTGAACGTGCTTCTAAAAGCAACATCTATTTGCTAAATGAAGCACAACATAGTGAACGCAAAAAAGTAGACTTAAATGCCCCTGTTACACCAGGCGACGTAATAACCGTGGAAGAAAGCTTTTTCTAAAAGCCTATTTTAAGTATTGACTTAAACGCCGATACACACGAATTTGCACTAAGAGTTTAAAAAATCAGTAAAAAGATAGATAGCGCTTTACTTAGACTTAGCGTAATACAAATGGAACAGTGAAAACATGACATCACAACAAGGCTTGAACCCCGCTATAACCGACGACAATGCTGAAGATACGTTGGATTTAAGCCAATATTGGCGCACCATTAAACGAGCCAAATGGTTAATTGCCGCAGTCACTTTGGTTTGCCTATTAATTGGCGGTTATATTGCTGCTACGGCAACGCCAATTTATCAAGCCAGTTCAAAAATATTAGCCGACCCCCAGCAACCTAATGCAGCAAGAGAAGAGCAATATATTGCCTCAGCCTTGGTATTTTTATTCTATGAAACTCAATATGAAATATTACAATCTCGCGCCATTGCAGAAACTGTTGTTGATAAACTTGGCTTAGTAGACAGGTATAAAAAAGAGCAACGGGCAAATCACGGTAAAAAAGACAGCGGTCTATCAGCTACTCTTACTGAGATAAAACAAGAAATCGCCGCACTTTTTGGCAAAAATAACATTAATACAGTTAATAAAAAACGATCTGACCACGACATCAAAGTAATGTTAGCATCGAAAATTCAAGGTGGCTTAAGCGTTAGTGGCGGTAAACAAAGTCAGATTATTAATATTAGTTATCAGTCAGATGATCCCCAGTTAGCTACCGACATCATCAATGCGTTAGGTGAAGCCTACATTCAGTTTGGGTTAGAATCTCGCTTAGGCGATGTAAAAAATACTGAAAAGTGGTTATCGGAACAATCGTCAGAGCTAAAAGCACAGTTAACAGCCTCTGAAAATAAGCTTCGTGATTTTAGAATGCAGCAAGGCATTGTCGATACGTCATTGCAACAACAAGATGCTAATTCTCGTTTGCAGTCTTTGAATAATCAATTGATAAGAGCACAAACTGAACTCAGTACAGCTGAAGAGTTATACGGCCAAGTTAAAAATGTCCCTGCTAACTCTAGTGCTTTTTATTCCTTAGGGTCCGTATTACAGAACAAAACCGCCAGTGACTTAGTGAAAGAAGAAACCCGATTAAAAAGTAAAGTAGACGAGCTATTCGAGCGTTATAAAGAAAAACACCCTAAAATGATTTCTGCTCGCACTGAATTAAAGAGCGTACAAGATAGTTTGTCTCGAGAAATAGCAAAAATTGTTGATCGCATTGAAAGTGATTATCGATTAGCAAGCCAGCAAGTAAATAACATTCAGCGTTTACTGACCAACGAAAAAGACGAGATACAATCATTACAAGGGTCAAACTTTACCCTTACTTCCTTGGAACGTGAGGTAGAAAACAACCGTCGTATCTATGAATCCTTTATTAATCGTTTAATGGAAACCAATATTCGCGGTGACTTTAACGCCTCTAACGTACAAGTAATAGATACAGCGACGGTTCCGAGCTCGCCAATCAAACCTAATGTGAAATTAATTATAGCCTTGTCGATATTTATGGGCTTATTTTTTGGGGTGGTATTGGCCTTTGTTAAAGAGGCGCTACACAATACCTATCGCACACCAGATGCATTGGAAGAAAACTTAAATATTCCAGCCCTGGGTATTACCATGGCTCTGAAGAAAAAAGACACTCACACTATTCCAGAAATGGAATATGCCGAAGATACTCGTTCGGTTTTTGCTGAAAGTATCAACAGTATACGTACTGGGCTACAATTTTCGAACATTGATAACCCACCAAAAACCCTATTGGTTACCTCGGCTACCGGCTCTGAAGGTAAATCGACCTTAGCCATGAACTTAGCGGCAGCTTACAGTCAAATTGGTAAAACCTTGTTGCTTGAAGTCGATTTACGTAAGCCAAGTATTGCCAAAAACCTTAAGATTCAATCTCGCCAAGGATTAACGGATCTTTTAGCAGGTACAGTAAACTTCGCCGATTGCATTGTGAACCCTACCGACAATAAAGAGTTTAATGTAATACCCTGTGGTACTGTTCCCCACAACCCCATTGAGCTATTGTCGTCAGAAAAGTTTGCTAAAGCCTTACAGTCGTTAAAAACCCACTTCGATCATATTATATTAGATGGCCCACCAACGTTGCCGGTAAGTGATGCCTGTATTGTAGGTACGAAGGTTGATGGCGTGATAGTGGCTGTGCGTGCAGAAGAGACTAAAATTAAAGTATCTAAAGAAGCGGTAAAACGCCTGCAAAAACTCCATGCTAATGTAATAGGCGCGGTATTAACGGTAGCCGAACCGCAAAAGATGAGTTATTACGGTGATCATTATTATTCTGGCGAATACTACGGTACTGTGGTTCAGCCTGAAAACGTGAAAAGCTAATCGAAATAGGTATTAACAGACACTGATGATAGATATTCACAGCCATATTTTACCAGGAGTAGATGACGGAGCAAAAACTCTGGCAGAAGCGCTGGAAATGTTAAAAATGGCTGTGGATCAGGGAGTGAAAACACAGGTGCTCACTCCACACATTCACTATGGTCGTTACGAGAATACCAAAGCTGATTTAATTAATCGATTTGCGCTATTTAAGCAGCAAGTGGCAGACGCCAATATAAACATTGAGCTACGCTTAGGAGCAGAGATTCGCATTGGTACTGAACTTATGCAATTAGCGCAGCAAGATCAAATTCCTTGGCTCGGAACATACCTAGGCAAGAAAACATTCTTGTTAGAATTCCCTCGAATCGATGTACCCCACGGAAGTGACAACCTAGTGCGCTGGCTACTGCAAAAAGACATTATTCCGCTTATTGTGCACCCTGAACGGAATAAAACCTTTTTGAACCACCCTCACAAATTACAAACATTTACCGATATGGGTTGCCCACTGCAAATTACCGCCAGCAGTTTAACAGGTAAGTTTGGGGATGAAGCACAGCAGATGGCTATAAACTTGTTAGAAAAAAACAAAGTTTTTGCTATCGCTTCTGATTGCCATAATTTAAAAGGGCGAGCACCGGATTTGAAGTATGGTATTGATACAGCGAGATCTCTCACTGGAGATGAAAGTGCTAATGTATTCTGCAGTTTAGACAAACTGACGTTAATCGATTTATTATGAGCGCTAATAGAATTAAATTAGTTCTTATTTGCTTAGCTCTAATTTTAAGTTGTATGTTTGCATTTCATTCGCTTAAGCACTTAATTGCCAGCGCACTCATCATCAAACCCCAGTTAGACATTGAGGCGACGAAAGTCGAGTTAGAAAAATCAACAGAAACAGAAATTTCAACTATTATTAGAAGGTTGAATACATCTTTCAAGCTAGGTAAAAAGCGCTCTGAGATATATTTTTTTTTAGCACAAGCCTATGATTTACTTGATCAAAAAAAGCAATCAATTGCAAATGACAGTAGCCACCTAGTTATCATTCAGAACTACCATAAAGCTATTTTGGTCCAACCTTCTTGGGAATTACCCTGGATTTACCTAGCAAAATACCACTTTCGGAGAAATGAAACAAAAGATGCAATTGTTTACCTACAACATGCTTTATCTATTGGCCGATATGAAAATCAGGTTCAGAAGTTAAGCTTGCCACTAGTATTCGAATATTGGTCGCATTTAGATTTTGAAAGCAAAGATCACGCAAAAAATATGCTTATTCATATATTCAAATTCAAAAGAAATCAAAATTTCGCCTTTAATCTTCTTAAGAATTATAATGATCCAACGTTGCTAGATTTCATAGAACCTTTACTTACCCGAAAAAAACATTTAATTCAGTTCAAAAAACATAAACAGGCAGTTCTTCCGCCTTCACTTTCAGAATGAAATTATTAATGGTTCATGCATCACAACGACATCAAGATAGTAAAGTTTTATTATTTTTGATGGGTATTCTGATTTTACTACCCTGGTTTAGAGGTGGTGAAATACAATGGCAGTATTCCTTTTTTCAAGTTTGTATATACCTAACGTTATGCATTGCAATTTTCAAGAGAAGAAGTAGTAACTTTCAAGAATTATCATCTATAAAATTTTCACTTACAGTTTGGAGCTTATATTTGCTTTGTACTGTTATTCAAACTATCCCTTTACCAATTGGAGTAGTTAATTTTATTAATCCTAGTATCGTTGATTGGTATCAAGGTACATATAATATAATTAATAGACAGACATTAGATTACGCTCCTTTGACTTTGTCACAAGATGCAACTCAGTATGAAAGTTTAAAACAAACGAGTTATTTCGCTCTATTTATTAGCTTTTTATTGGCTATTCGAACAAAAAAACAAGCAAAGACGGTTTTAACTGTAATTATGGTTACAACTACCCTGGCTTCTTTATATGCTTTGGCTAATTACCTAACCAAAGGAAGCATTCTTTATTTAAAGCCTCTTCCCCCTTGGAATGGGTCTAATCACACAACAATTACGGGACCATTAAGTTATAAAAATCATTTTGCAGCATTGTTAATACTGACTATTCCTTTAGCATTAGGACTTTTAACAACATATAAAACTAGTAAGCTCTCACACCATCCCTTAGGTTTTTTACTATCTGGTAGGGCGTTTTTTTTACTCGTTGGTGTTTTCTTATTTTTCGTATTAATTTTCAATACTTCAAGAGGTGGATTACTAGCTTTAGTAGTTAGTCTACTGCTTTCATTTGCGTTATTTAAACCAAAAAAAATTTTAAAAACGTTCCACTTTAAAAGTTGGTTAAAAACATCTGTTGCAGTAATAGCTATGGTTTTAATCATTTTACTTTCTGGACTAAGCGACAGATTAATTAATAGGTTAGAATCGTACGGGCAAAACGGTCGTGATATACAAAGGCAAACAGCATTAACCATTCTCTCAGACTTTCCTGCTACGGGCTCGGGTGCAGGAACTTTTCCAATCATTCAAAATAGCTATAAATCTGAGTTTTTATCTGGCAATAAAATGTGGCAGCATGTCCACAATGATTATTTGGAACTACTAAGCAACCAAGGAATATTAGGTTTTATATTGATGGGCTTAACCATAGCCTTTCTAATCTTTAAATTGTATTCCAGCATAAAACTAAATGAGCGCTCAACTAAATGGCTGCAAATTAGTTGCTTTACATCCTGTAACGCCTTTCTCATTCACTCGTTAATCGACTTCAATTTTCAATTACCAGTCTTGGCTGCTTATTTCGTAACTATCTTAGCTGTTGGTCTCAAAATTCCAACTTTGCGAAAAGCTAAACGGATTTTAACAAGTGAATAGTACAACTACGAAAGTTTCTAAAAATACTAATGAGGCTTATTTAAAATGGTTGGCAACTAAGCTTAATAGCTCCGAATTTTCTATGGATAAGGAATTTAAAAACTACAATAGTACAGACGTATTAAACATTGCCATTGAACACGGTGTGGCAGCAGTGCTTGCTCGAGTAATCGAAACCAATCAATCGCAAAAATCTTTTTTTAAAGATTTAACTAACTTCCAGCTACACCAAAATCTACGTAATCAATTAATAGATCAACAGTATTATCCAACACTCATAAAGCTATCAGAGGCTGGCATTCATTTTGTGGTACTTAAAGGTTATGCTCTTAGTCATACAGTTTACCCGACCCCGTTATTACGAACCAAAGCGGACGTCGACATAATTATTCGTATAGATGATAAAGATGCCGTTATTAATGCATTTAAGACTATGGGCTTTTCCAATCCAAGAGGATGGAACCCTACAGCTATTATCAACCAATTTTCAATGCGTAAAACCTTAAGTCCTGGAGTAAACGTTGATTTTGATATTCATCTTCGATTAAGTAACGAACGTGGTGTTGAAAATATTATCACCTTCGATGAACTGCTTAAAGCTGCCGATACAAACACACTACAAAACGTGCCATTGGTATCCAAACCTTATGCTTTAATACATGCAATAGTGCATATGCTGCACCATCGAAATGTAGGCGATACGGTTAAGTTAATTTGGTTGTATGATTTATTGCTGCTGTGTCAAACAATGAACCCTGACGAAAAACAAACCTTTAGAAAGCTAATCGATAAAAAAGGCCTAACGAAATTAGCGAACTTTGCACTGAATCTTGCCAATAGTTACTTTTCAGATCCTAGTCTTGTATTAACAATAGAAAAATTAAGGGATGCTTCATCAAATTCTGAATTGGATTATTTGATAACAATTGAAACTCGTTACCAACAGTTTAAGCGCTCTTTTAAACAGCGAGAAAGCGTACTAGAAAAGTGGATGTATATTAAAGAAATGGCATTTCCACCAGCGGCTGAAGTTTATCGAAAATACGGCAAAAAGCCCGCTTATTATCTGCCATTTTTATATATTCGCAGGTTTATTGGTGGCGTAATTAAGCATTTATCCAAATAATACACTGTAGGCAGGTACTGTAGCCAATAAAGTTAGTAAAAAAGTCTACATTACTTGATAAAATGGAATAACCTTAGTCTTTCTTACAGCGTTAGTTTGAGAAGTATATGAGTCAACTCAATTTGTATTTCCCGCTTTACCAAATTCGAAATTTATTCTTAACCTACCCCCAAAAGAGTGCTATTTGAACATGTCCCTAAATGTGGAGGGACAACTGTGACCAGTTATTTAAAATCGCAGTATTTCATGAAAAATATATTTACTATTGACGGAAGAAAACCATCGAAGAGTATTAACCTCTTTATGTCTTTACCGGAAAAAACGGAATTCGTATAATCTTATTCTAGGCCATGGAGCCCATAAACTTCGAAAATACACCAATTCAGAAATTATTAGGGCAACTCTATTACGAGATCCTGTTGATAGAATAATCTCACATTACTATTATGTTCTGCGATCACCAGGTCATTATCTATATAAAGAAATGACGGATAAGAAAATGTCCGTTTTGGGGGCTTACAACATTCTTAAAGATGAGTATTCGGTTGTTGGTACATTAAATAATTTAAGTTTAGCGATGCATTCGTTGGCTGATAAAGCTTCATTTCATGACGAATACAAAGTTAGTAAGTTAAATGTAACCTCTGAACGGCCAAAACAAACAGAGGTCGAACAATCAGATTTAGATGTTATTGCTGAGGTAAATAAACTCGATGTTAAACTTTACGAACTAGTCAAAGAGAATTCGGCTTAATATTTACACTTCATTTTCATTAACTGGCGTTCAAAAAGGTTCTTATTCAAAATACCACTTGGTATGGGTATGCACTTCGTCGTTACTCAACAACTCTGAGATAAACTTCCATTAGTAACTACAATTTTGTTGATCCAATGGCAGGTTTTCCAATGGTATACTTAACTTTACTTTATAAGCGATTACGACATCATGAAACTAAAAGTAAAGCACTTGAAGTAAGATAACACCAAGCGCCTCAGTTGCTTGGTGCTAACCCCCCCTCTTGAAGCATTATTTTCATATGTTGATTTCTAGGGGTTGACCAAATGCTTTGGCTAACCCTCTCGAAAATTAATTTATGAACCAACCATTTTCGTATGCTTTTAAACCGAAATACTCAGCACCTTCTAAAGTCCAATGACTATCATCATACATAGTTTTCCGGCCATTTAGCGTAACTAACGAACATTTTCTTGAAACATCGAAACATATAAGTTCTCTACGATCATAAAAAGGAATATTGAAAGCTTTAGCTAATTTTTTGACTTCGCCACTATAGATATGTGGTTCGGAAGCCTCATATCGATACCCAAGTCCATTTACTTCTTCAATATTTACCTGACCTTTTAGACGACGCATGTACCAATCAAAAATTGTCAATGAGCTAGGAGAAACAAATTCTGCAGTATTTCCAACTAAAATGACTTTCTTACCACGTGAAAATAATTCAGGAATTAGTTCTTGCAAGTTCCCAATAGAAGACGTTCTATATTTTGGTGAGATTAAAATAGTTGTTGCAGTCTTAAAATTAGGTGTTTCGTACATATTAGAAAATTCAGATGGCTCCAAGTCTGCTCCGATCGCATATCGAGCAAATTCAATTCCTTCAAATAAATTCCGATTCAAATACAAAGCATTGAACATATCCTTACTGTGAGAATTACCTACTATTAAAACTTTTTCACCTTCTTTCGAGCTAAACCAATTATTTTCAATCTCTTGTTGTGACGGTTTAGCGGCATTCCACATACTTATTTCTTCACTCGAAAAGCTATCAAGTACAGAAAATGAAGATTTTCGCAGCACTTCATTGTCTATCTCATTGTCGCCATAATGAGATGATATATTGCTAAAGCGTGAAGGAATCCCGTCGCGTAAATTGACTTGAAATGAAAATAATATAATGACAATCAGAGAGCTAAAAAGTGCAACAAAAAATACGCTTTTCTTTATTTTAAATCTGAACGGGCGTTCTATTAATTTATAGCCTAGCCAAGCACATATGAAAGTTAAAGTAACCCAAAGAATCATATCAAGGATAGTTGGACTATCAATTGAAGTGAGTCTAGCAAACGCAAAAATTGGATAGTGCCAAAGATATAAAGAATATGACAGTTTTCCAATCCAAACAAAAGGTCGACTGGAAAGTAACTGTGTAACAACTTCTTGAGAATGGGAGAAATAGATTAAGCCACACGTAGCAAAAACAACAGGCACCGTGGCATACCCTGGATGGGCTGCACCATTCATATCTAAAAATATAAGTGACGTTAGAATTATGACAATCATTGCTACAGGTATTATTTTCAAACTAGTTAGTTTGGGTAAATAATTACGATAATAGAATGTAAAGACGGCCAATGTTGCGCCCGCTAAGAGCTCCCACGCTCTGCTAACAGGTGAAAAGAAAGATAGTGGAGGTTTATATTCCGTGGTTACTTGAGCTAGGTATAAACTAAAAATAGTAGCAAATATCATCAAACCCAAAAGAATTCGGACGTTTTTGATTCTACAAAGCAAAATAAAAACAATAGGAAATAAAACATAGAACTGTTCTTCGATAGACAGACTCCAAGTATGAAGCATGGGTTGTAATAAACCAGACTGAGCCCCATACTCCCCTAGTTCGAGAAACCAAAAAATATTACTGTAGAAACCTAATGCAGCAAGTAAAGACGAGACGTATCGCATGAGCTCAGTAGGTAAAAGTACTAACCAAGCAACTGGTAAACTCACTAAAATCACAAGTATTAACGGAGGTATAATGCGCTTAATACGTTTCGAGTAAAAATTCATGAAACTAAAGCGACCAGTTTCTAATATTTCCCGATGTATAATTGAGGTTATTAAGTAACCCGACAAAACAAAGAAAATGTCTACACCAAGATACCCTCCACTAAGGAAATAACCGTCGAAAAACGGTATTTTCAGATGGTATATTAAAACCGAAATTACAGCTATAGTCCTTAATCCATCTATTTCAGGCCGATATTGAATTTTCACTTGAGGTCCTTACCAGTGGTAGAATATTCTACATTTAATTTTCTTATATACTTTCGATGTTTCAAATTTAATTAATAGTTGATTGAGTGTTCAAAATACCATTTAGTATGCTTATGCACCTGTTCACTATTTAACACATCAGTTATTGGCATCCATTGATAACTGCCGTGTTGTTTATCTAAGGGCAGGTTTTGTAACGGTTGCTTTAATTTTAACTTGTAAGCTATTGCCACATAGTGAGTGGTAAACTCATCCCCAAACACATTATCTTGGTAAAAATGGTCATAAGGACCAAGCAGGCTTGCTTGATCCATGGTGAAAGCTTCACCTAGCTCTTCTTCGGTCAAACGTTTAAATGCATTGGCCAGAGACTCATCTTTTAAGATTCGACCGCCAGGCACAAACCAATATCCCTTAGCTGGACGATTTAAGCGCTGGCCAAGCAGCGCTTCATTGTTTTCATTGGTGATCACCAAATCTATAGATACCAGTGGTGTGCTGGCAATCACGGTACTAAAGGTTGGTTTGTCTAGAAACATATTTCTTATTTAATCCAAAGCTTACTTTCTAAAGCTGTCTTGATTTGCCAAGAACCACTCATAAGTACTCGCTAACCCTTCTTCTAATGAAATGCTGTATTGCCAGCCTAAATCTTTTAAGCGTGATACGTTCATTAGTTTACGAGGGGCACCATCAGGTTTAGACGCATCAAAGCTAATATCACCTTCAAAGCCGGTTACCTTAGCAACGGTTTCAACTAACTCACGAATAGTACAATCAACACCGGTTCCTACATTAATGTGACTAAGCATTGGCTGGGTATTCGCTTCATAAGTAGCGTTATCAAGTTGCATCACATAGATAGAGGCTGCAGCCATATCATCCACATGCAAAAACTCGCGCATAGGCTTACCGCTTCCCCATGCAACTACTTCAGGTTTACCTTCCAACTTCGCCTCATGGAAACGGCGAATAAGGGCTGGAATAACATGAGAGTTTTCAGGGTGGAAGTTATCGTTTTCACCGTACAAGTTGGTAGGCATGACTGAACGATAGTTGCGACCGTATTGGCGGTTGTAAGATTCACACAGCTTAATACCAGCGATTTTAGCAATGGCATAAGGTTCATTAGTAGGTTCAAGGGTACCGGTTAACAGAGCATCTTCTGACATTGGCTGTTCAGCCAACTTAGGATAAATACATGAAGAGCCTAAGAACAACAAGTCTTGGACACCAGCAACATGCGCACTATTGATAATGTTGCATTGGATCATTAAGTTTTCATAAATAAATTCAGCAGGGTAAGTGTTGTTAGCAATGATCCCACCGACTTTTGCTGCAGCTAAATATACTTGTTCGATGTTTTCTTTAGCGAAAAACTCACTGACCTCAGCTTGGCTAGTAAGATCTAGCTCTTTGCGGGTTTTAGTGACAATTTCCACATCACCTTGTTTTGTCAGCTGACGAACGATGGCAGAACCCACCATGCCTCTGTGGCCTGCAACAAAAACTTTTTTCATGTTGGTTTTCTCTTTAAATAATGATCATTTCACTGGGTTGTAGCCAGTATGCAAAAGGTGCTTTGTTTTACCCGGGCTAAAGCCCAAGTCTACAAGAGATTTATTCCAATTCCCTTGTGTAGCATGGGCTTTAGCCCATGGATACCGATGTAAAAAACAAAAGCACATTGGTTAATGTGCTTTTTAATGTGTTGAATGTTTTTTACTATTCTCTGGAAACGGCCATTGAATAACCATGTTCTTTCAACAAGGCATGTTGTTTGGCTTTATCCAAATCGTGTTGTACCATTTCTGCACACATTTCTTCTACTGTGATCTCTGGTACCCAACCCAATTTTTCTTTGGCTTTTGAAGGGTCGCCTAACAAGGTTTCAACCTCTGCAGGACGGAAATAACGAGGATCAACCTTAACAATTACATCACCAACGCTAACGCCTGGTGCATCGTCACCACTAATGGCCGTTACTGTAGCGACTTCATCTACACCTTCGCCGCTAAATTCTAGAGTAATACCCGCTTCTGCTGCAGACATACGTACAAATTCACGTACTGAAATTTGTTTACCAGTAGCAATAACAAAATCTTCTGGCTTGTCTTGTTGCAACATCATCCATTGCATACGAACGTAGTCTTTTGCATGACCCCAGTCACGTAATGCGTCCATATTCCCTAGGAACAGACACTTCTCTAAGCCTTGGGCAATGTTAGCGACAGCACGGGTAATTTTGCGTGTTACAAAGGTTTCACCACGGCGCGGAGATTCATGGTTAAACAAAATACCGTTACAAGCATAAATACCATAAGATTCACGGTAGTTTACTGCTATCCAGTAAGCGTACATTTTAGCCACGGCATAAGGTGAACGTGGGTGGAATGGAGTGGTTTCTTTTTGTGGAATCTCTTGAACTTCACCGTAAAGCTCTGAAGTAGAAGCTTGGTAAAATTTGGTTTTCTTTTCTAAACCTAAGAAACGAATAGCTTCTAACAGACGCAAGGTACCTAAAGCATCTACATCAGCAGTATATTCTGGTGCTTCAAATGAAACAGCAACGTGAGACTGGGCACCCAAGTTGTAGACTTCATCAGGCTCAACTTCACGCATAATACGGATTAAGTTAGACGAGTCAGACAAATCACCATAGTGAAGCTTAAAGTTAGCATTCTCTACATGAACATCTTCATATATATGATCAACACGCTGAGTATTAAACAATGAAGCACGACGTTTGATGCCGTGAACTTCATAACCTTTTTCTAATAAAAGCTCAGCCAGGTAAGAACCGTCTTGACCTGTAACCCCAGTTACTAATGCGACTTTTTTTGTCATTTTATTTCCTTTGCAAAATCTGAATTTGATTCCGTTATTTTTACTAGTTTATTTAAAAAATTATCAATGATGGTATTTTTATCTAAATAAGATAACGCAAACTGTCGCGCCACCTCATTGTGCTTATTCGTATCTTTTTGAATAGCGTTTTCGATTGATGTCACAAGTGTATCAGCACTTTCAGGTTCAATACACTCATAGATCCCAGGTTGTTGCAGCTCAATGCGCCCCAACTCTGTATGCGCTTCCGCGGTGACAATAGCATGTCCACCAGCAGACAGAATATTCGTTAGTTTTGACGGTAAAACCGCATCAGCCGCGCCTTTCTTCTGAATGACCAGGTGAATATCAGCCATTGCCAGCATTTGTGGAACAAGCTCCCAGGGTTGCAGCGGTTTAAAATACACATTGCTTAAGTTTTGCTGAAAAGCTAATTGTTTGAGGTTATCAACATTGGCACCAGCACCAACAAATACAAATTTGATGTGAGGGTTGTCTTTTAAACGCTCCGCGGCTTCTAATACGATTTCTAAACCTTGTTTAGCACCTAAATTACCTGCATAGAGAAGAACTTTATCTTCTTTGCTAAATCCCCATTCTTCACGCAATGCAGAACCATCAGTTTCAGGAGTTACAAAGGAAGTATCCGACCAATTAGGAAAGTGAATCAACTTACCTTCAGGCACACCTTTGCTTTTAGCATTCTCTATCATACTAAAAGAAATGGTAGAAACTGCATCAAACCCAGCCATCAACCAACGTTCTATTTTTTTAGCTACACTGGCCGCTTTCCCCTCTCCCATTAATCCAAGTCCAAAGATAGCATCCACTTCATAATCTTGAATATGTAAAACGGTTTTAGTACCTGTTAATTTGGCATATAACAAGGTTAAAGGCGCACAAAATAAAGTAGGTTGAACCAAAATTATCACGTCCGGCTTTTTAAAAAGACGACTAAAAAGTGCCAAACCTGAACTAAAAGCAAAAGTAGCTAAATGCAGCAAGCGTTTAATGGTGGTGACTTTTTTAGGGACATACAAAGGGCAACGAATGAGCTCTACTTCATTTTTAGCTTCAGTTTGGTATAGAAACTTACGGTAGCCATCATGAACTTGCCATTCAGGATAATAGGGGGGCGCTACAACCGCGGTTACACCTAAGCCTCGTTCTGCAAACGCTTCGCACATTTCACCATTGTATTTGCCAATGCCTGTTAACTCTGGGGCATAATTTAAACTTTTCAAAAGCAGCTTCAAGCTATATCCCTATTAAAATATCCAATTAAACTTACGACAGTTCCGCTACATGAACGACAATTTATTAGTCGCTATGCAAACCTCTTACCAATAAATAAAATGTGTTGTAATTTTGTATTATCTAATTGAAACATAAAAAAGAATGTTTTTAATAGACTAAGTAAAACAGACATCTAGCTGATCTTGTTTTATTGACTTATTTAGCATTGTCTCATTGAACACATTCAAATCTTTATTGCACCATAAGTATGCAAAAAACGTTAGAGCTTTAACCCCGTTAAACTCTTTAGTATTTCAATTTTTTGTTGATTAGACTCCACTCCAACTAATAAGCGTTCGGCTTCATATACCCTCAGATCCACCATGCTACGATACCAATAACCTTGCATAAAATGAAAAGCGAAGCCTCGTTTACCATCTAAGAAACCAAGTCGTATGAAATAGCGATATAAAAAATAAAAAAGTGGCCGAACAAAAATGGGTAAATTGTTGTACATCTGCTCTTTAACAAATCGTTTTATTTTAGCTTGTCTATTCGAGCTATCATTTTTTAGTGATTCGTCAGACTCAAATAAACCATATTTTTTATCCAAAATATCTATCATTTCCCTATCAGCATATTTATTATGCTTGTCGGTCCACCAACGCGTATTGTTCAAATTATCGTCGACTATATGTCCAGAAAGTTGATTAGTTTTTCCACCGCCATCTAGTACGATATGTTCATCCATCCATCTCGACTCTATCCGACCATGTTTATGCTGCCAAATTCTCAGTAGATTTAAAGGGTAGACGGCACCATTTTTTATCCACTTTCCTAAAAAAAAGTACTTTCGTCGTATATATAATCCTTGAACATCATCACCAAGTTTGTCTAATGCGTGATTCAACTCTACTTGCAAATCAGCCTCTATATATTCATCAGCATCCATACGCATAACCCATTTAGTATTGATTGGACAATTATCCAGGCCCCATTGAAATTGGTTGGCGTAGTTAGTCCAAGGATTTTGATACACCTTTGCGCCTAGTTTTTCGCAAATTTCTTTAGTTGAGTCTGTGGAAAAACTATCAATAACAAAAATTTCGTCACACACATTAAGTAGTGACTTTATGCAACGTTCTATATGTTGAGCTTCATTAAAAGTTAATATTATTGCAGTGATCGAATTGGTAACCATTTTAGCTCCTTAAATCCAATCGGACTCAACTTTTCTATTTTTTATCTCACAAGCTGGATTACCACTGTAGACAGTCCAAGGTTTTAAATTCTTGAATGTAACTCCTCTCGCACCTAATACTGCTCCTTCACAAATTTCAACTCCTGGCCCTACAAAAGCTTCAGCTGCAATCCATGCATGTTCTCCAATGACTATTGGTTTGGTAACTAGTTTAAACGTCTTACTATTGTAATCATGACTTCCAGTGCAAATAAAAGCACCTTGTGAAATTAAGGCATTTTTATTAATTACCACTTCATCTTGATTATAAATATAGGCATCATTAGCGATACAGGCTCCAGATTGCAACCTTAAGTTCCAAGGTGCCCAAACCTTAGCTCGTGGATAGATATTAGTGTTTTTATGGATGTTTTTACTAAACAACCGATATATAAAAATCCTCCACCTTTTTAAGAAAACGGGGCTGTATCTGATTAATAACAAATAAGTAATATTCCATAACACTCGAGCTAACCTATTTTTAAGGGTAAAACTCGGCTCACTTCTTTTATTCCTTTGTGTGATCAAATCCATACTACAAATATCCCAATCTTTTTAATTGCTTGTTTGCATATCGGTTAATAAGATGTAAATCGTCATCGGATAATTCACTTTTCCATTTTCCTACGCTTTTATTATCAATTTTTGAAGATAACTTTTTAAAACCCTCAGTCCCTGCTCTGCTGTTCTTAGAAAATAATGTTGGATCCAATTGTCGAGAATCATACTCAATATCTAAAAATACCATTATTTCCTTCAACGTATTTTCAGGATTTTGAACAAAGTCCTCATATTTAACATCGATAATCGCATTACTAACCACAGAGCTTCTAGCATTGATACATTTTCGCCAATAAAGCACAAATTTCTTTATATCTTTTCCTTGCTCAATACCTTTAAATTTCGACGCTGAAATAGACGAATCTCTTACATCTCGATAGACATTTATAAACTTAGAATTGGGAAACAACTCAACCAGTTTCGGCAGATAAAGAACATGTTGAGGCGTTTTTTCTAAAAAGTATTGTGATTTAGTGTGTTGTTTTCTTTTTTGATTAGAAAGTAAGTCAAATAGGCTAACCATATCTTTTGAGTTTGATATAATATTTTTCATTACCTCATCATCAATATCTTCATATTTCTTACTAAACAAATCTCGATACATAAAAAATCCTGTTTCTTCATCAAAAGAAGTAATTAACTCATTACTCGACAAAATAGATTGAATCAACGTAGTTCCGCTTCGAGGTGCACCAATTACGAATATGTGCTTTTCATGCGATGGTGTATTAAACATTCGGTAACGGATGTTTTTTATAATGCTGTGTGGGTTTTTGAGGTAAGAAAAAGCCAATTGTTTAAGACTCATATGATTCTCTTTATTTAATCTCTGAGGAAAATAATCTGATATAATAATATGTTAGCTAACGTCTAGATCGACAGCTTTACAAAAATCAACTACAGCAGTTTGAATAGAAAAATGCTTTTCATAACAGCGTAACGCGTTGTTATTAAATTCTAATTTCTGCTGTTTCGATAGAGCAATCCATGAACTTATTAGGGAACGGATACCTTCTTTATTATCATCCGCAACAAAGCCAGCCATTTCGGTTTCAATCTCAGTCCAAATATTAACTTTATTAGTGATTAAAACCGGTGTTCCTGTTGATAAAGCTTCAGCGACAACAATACCAAAATTCTCTTGATGAGATGGCAGAATAAAACACTCCGCCGAGTAAAATGCAGCCCACTTTGTCTGTCCAGATAGCATTCCAACCCATTCAAAGCGATTTGATATACCTAAATCCCTACAGCGAACCTCCAAATCTTCTCTATAACTTAGAGCACCTGGACCAGCGATAAGGAAGACAATATCTTCAGGAAAGTCTTCAAGTTCAGAAACAGCGTCTATTAATAGCTCAAGCCCCTTTTTGGGGTGTACTCGGCTAAGAAATAAAAATATCCGCTTATTTTTCAACCGAGGGTATTCATGAAAAAACTCTGTTAAAATCAGCTCATTATCGTTTACTGGCTTTTCTACACCTAATGTTGCAATAGCAGAATTTGCTTTAAAAAACGGAAATGAGTTGTTAGCTAACTTCATTTCTTCAGCGCATGTAAACAAAACTTTATTTGCAAAAGCGATAACATTTCTTTCAACCAAAAACCAAAAAGGAAGTTTTTTAATATATTTAATTTTATTTTCATTAAAGTAAGGATCAAGCATCCCATGTGTATACACACAATAAGGAACGCCTAACATCTTCAATATATAGCCGCCAGTTACGGAAAAACTCCATAAACCATCTAAAATTACCATGTCGTATTGTTTAGCATTTTTATACAGCCAAAAAATGTATTTGATATTAAAATGATAA